>NZ_LOKY01000023.1:0-421739 GCF_002211315.1 Rhizobium sp. R693
GTGCCGCGTGGCGCGCGGAAAGCTGCCGCGGTGACGCTCAAGATCAGCAAAAACGCGATAGCGGCCTTCAGCGTGAAGCCCGTCCAACTCGCTTTTGAAAAATGCTTCGAAATCCATCATCTGCTCCAGTATCGTGCGACCGTTTTTTGCCAACGGTCGCACGTACGTCAACCCTTTGCCCCCGCTTTACCATCAACTGCGGCAAAAGGCCCATAGTCTTGAATTATATTAATTCGAAAAAACTCGTTTTGGCCAGACGCAGCGAGGCAGCAACGCCACCTCGCGATCATGCTCGTTTCATTAGCCCGCCTCGGCGACGGCGCGTTTGGCCATCACTTTGATCAGGTTGGCGCGATATTCCGCACTGGCATGCAGGTCCGACATCAGCCCGGCCGGATTGACATCGACACCAGCGACGGAGCCGGAAGACCAGTTCGCGTTGAGCGCGGCCTCCATGGCCGTCTCACGAAAGACGCCGTTGGATCCTGCCCCGGTAACGGCAACCCGCACGCCATCGGCACCTTTGGCAACGAAGACCCCCGTCATTGCATAGCGCGATGCCGGATTTGGAAACTTCGAGTAGCCTGCTTTTTCAGGCACCCCGAAGCTTATCGCCGTGACCAGCTCGCCATCCTCCAATGCCGTCTCGAACAGACCGGTGAAAAAATCGTCAGCTCGGATCTCACGCTTGTTGGTGATGATGCGGGCATTCAACGCCAGCATCGCCGAGGGATAGTCCGCCGCAGGGTCGTTGTTGGCGATCGAGCCGCCGATCGTGCCCATGTGGCGGACATGCGGATCGCCGATCATGCCGGCGAGGTCGCAGATCGCGGGGCAGACCGCCCGCAATGCCGCCGACGCGGCGACTTCGGCGTGCGGCGTCGCCGCCCCGATCGTTACCTTGCGGCCGTCGATCTTGATGCCCTGCATCGCCGGGATGTGCCTGAGATCGACAAGGTCGCTCGGCGCGGCGAGGCGTTGCTTCATCGTCGGGATCAATGTCATGCCGCCGGAGACATATTTGCCTTCCGACGTTCCCGAAATCATCCTGACGGCTTCATCGACCGAGGACGCGCGGTGATAGTTGGTCTGATACATCGTCGTTTCTCCTCAATGAACCGCGCGCGCTGCCATCCACACCTTCTGCGGGGTGGCGGGCATCGTCAGCATGTTGTTGCCGATGGCATCGGTGATGGCATTGATGAGTGCCGGGGGAGACCCGATCGCACCGGCCTCGCCGCACCCCTTGATGCCGAGCGGATTGCTCGGGGACGGCGTTACCTGATGCGAGACCTTGAACGACGGTAGGTCGTCGGCGCGCGGCATGGCATAGTCCATGAAACTTGCCGTCAACAGCTGACCGTTCTCGTCATAATGCACGGCCTCGAGCAGGGCCTGACCGATACCCTGTGCGATACCGCCATGTACCTGACCTTCAACGATCATCGGGTTGATGATGTTGCCGAAATCGTCCGCCGCGACGAACTGGATGATCTCTGTCTTGCCGGTTTCCGGATCGACCTCGACCTCGCAGATGTAGCAGCCGGCCGGGAAGGTGAAATTGGAGGGGTCGTAGAAGGCGGTCTCCTTCAGCCCCGGCTCCATGCCGCCCGGCAGATTGTGCGCGGTGTAGGCGGCGAGCGCCACCTGGAACCACGGAAGGCTCTTGTCGGTCCCGGCGACCTTCACCTCGCCGTTCTCGATGACGATATCGCCCTCGTCGGCCTCCATCAAATGGGCGGCAATCTTTTTGGCCTTGGCTTCGACCTTGTCGAGCGCCTTGACCACGGCAGACATCCCGACGGCGCCCGAGCGTGAGCCGTAGGTACCCATCCCCATCTGCACCTTGTCGGTGTCGCCATGAACGATCGACACGCTTTCCAGCGGAACGCCGAGGCGATCCGAAACCAGCTGGGCGAAGGTCGTCTCGTGGCCCTGCCCGTGGCTGTGGGATCCAGTGAGCACTTCTATCGTGCCTACCGCATTGACGCGTACCTCCGCCGATTCCCACAAGCCGACGCCGGCGCCAAGCGAGCCGACCGCCTGCGAGGGAGCAATTCCACAAGCCTCGATGTAGCAACTCATGCCGAGACCGCGCTTCAGGCCGCGGCTCGCCGCCTCGGCCTTGCGCGCCGCGAACCCGCTCCAGTCGGCGGCCTGCATGGCAGCATTGAGGGATGCTTCGTAATCACCCGCGTCATAGTTCATGATAACAGGTGTCTGATGCGGGAAGGAGCGGATGAAATTCTTCCGCCGCAGCTCGGCCGGCGAGATGCCGAGCTCGCGGGCTGCCGTTTCCATCGTCCGCTCGAGCAGGAAGGTTGCCTCCGGCCGGCCGGCGCCTCGATAGGCATCGACGGGTGCAGTATTGGTATAGACCGTGCGCACATTGGCATGGATGGCCGGAATGTCGTATTGGCCGGATAGGAGAGTTGCATAGAGGTAGGTCGGGACCGCCGACGAGAACAGCGACATATAGGCGCCGAGATTGCAGATGGTGTCGACCTTCAGCCCGATGATGCGGTGCTCGCTGTCAAAGGCCATCTTCACCTTGGAGACGTGGTCGCGGCCATGCGCATCGGTCAGGAAGGCTTCGGTGCGGTCGGAATTCCATTTCACCGGCACGCCTGTCTTCTTGGAGGCCCAGAGGCAGACGATTTCTTCGGGGTAGATGTAGATCTTCGATCCAAAGCCGCCGCCGACGTCCGGAGCAATCAACCGCAGCTTGTTCTCCGGCGCGACGTTGTAGAAGGCGCTCATCACCAGACGGGCGACGTGCGGGTTCTGGCTCGTCGTATAGCAGGTGTAGTGATCCTCGGCAGCATCGTAGATCCCGAGCGCAGCCCGCGGCTCCATCGCATTCGGAGAGAGGCGATTGTTGTGAATCTCGATTTCCGTGACGTGTGCCGCTTCGGAAATAGCCTTGTCGGTCGCAGCGCCGTCGCCAAGTTCCCAGTCGAAGATCAGGTTGTTCTGAGCTTCGGGATGGAGCTGCGGCGCCCCTGATTTCAGCGCCTCGACCGCCTCGACGACAACCGGCAATTCCTCATAATCGACGACGACGGCTTCTGCAGCGTCCCGTGCCTCCGCAAGCGAATCAGCGACGATCACCGCGACGGCATCGCCGACGTAGCGGACGGTCTCCACCGCAAGCGGGCGCCAGGCGCCCATCTTCATCGGCGAACCATCCTTCGAATGGATCATCCAGCCGCAGATGAGGTTGCCGATCCCGTCAGCGAGCAACTGCTTGCCGTCGAGCACGTCGATGACGCCGGGCATGGCCTTTGCCGATGCCGCATCAATCCCTTTGATCTTGGCGTGCGCATGCGGACTGCGGATGAAATAGGCGAATTTCATTCCTGGCACGACCATGTCGTCGGTATAGCGGCCCTTGCCGGTCAAGAACCGTTTGTCTTCCTTTCGCGCGACGCGTGCACCAATTCCTTCAACACCCATAATGTCCTCCCAATGGGGTTTCGGGCCCGGCATTCCGCCAAAGTGAATCCTGTTCGGCAGTCAGCCAGACAATTCCTGAGAGCTATTCGGCCGCCTGCTTGGCAGTGCCGCGCATCTGCTCGTTGGCAGACAGAACGGCTTTGACGATGTTGTGGTAGCCGGTGCATCGACAGATATTGCCGTCGAGTTCATGACGGACCGTCTTTTCGTCCAGATCGCCGCCGTGGCGCGAAATCATGTCGACAGCCGTCATCACCATGCCCGGCGTGCAGAAACCGCATTGCAGACCGTGATGCTCCTTGAAAGCGGCTTGAACAGGATGCAATTCACCGTTGTTGGCAAGGCCCTCGATAGTCGTGATCGTCGAACCCGACGCCTGGACGGCAAGGATCGAGCAGCTCTTCACGGATTTGCCATCCATGTGAACGACGCAGGCACCGCATTGGTTGGTATCGCAGCCGACGTGCGTTCCCGTCAGACCGAGTTTTTCGCGAATAAAATGGACAAGAAGCGTACGCTCTTCACAGTCACCACCGACTGCCCGGCCGTTCACCGTCAGTTTCACTTTCGCCATGATTTCCTCCTCGCGCCTCCTCCAGGCACGAACGGTATCATTTGACGTTTTCGCTTTGGGATCAACCACTACTTTAGGGAGGCTAGTTAAATTCGCCGTGTTCGGTTGCACCGAATTGAGGCCGAAGTTGCAACAGCAATTCTGCGAAAAAATAAGCGCCGAACGCAGCTTGCTCTTTTTGCGCCACAGTTTGACGACTAGCATGACAAAAACAAGAATCAGGGACGGCCACCGCTCTTTGAGGGCGACCATCAGGAGAAGAAATTGATTAAGAAGATTGTTGCATTCGCTTTGATTGGACTTTCGATCGCAAGCTGTACACCAACCCAGCAGGGCGCTGGCATCGGTGCTGCGTCTGGCGCGATCATCGGGGGCGCAGTGACGGGAAATGTACGCGGAGCCGCCGTCGGCGCGGCGATCGGCGGCGTTTCCGGTGCCCTTATCGGGCGCGTCGCTGAGCAGCCGGGACAGTGCTATTATCGCGACCAATATGGTCGACGTTACATCGACGATTGCCGCGGCGGCTATTGAGCCAACGCAAAATCATGTCGACATCCCGGGTTTACAGCCCGGGATTTTTCATTTTTTCCACCATTTCAGCGGCTAAGCGATTCAAAACGGTACACGTCGAGGAATTTTGCCGCTAAGGTTGCCGCCGGCCGGGGGGCGCGAAGCCTAATTCTTGTGTAACCAAAAGCGGCGGATGCAAATCAGAGGGACGGCACCGAAACCGGGTATAGCGTATCGGCGCGTAGGCACCATGTTGGTCGTCGCGGCTGCGTTCGCATTTTCGCCGGCTGTCGTCTCGGACGCTTTCGCCTTCAAACTTTTCGGTATCACTTTATGGGGCAAGGATGACGACTCCGCCAGCGATCAAGTGCCTGATCCGGTTCGCTACGACGTAACGCTGACAACCGACGCGAACGATCCCGATCTCAAGGAAGCGCTGGAAAACAGTTCCCGTCTGGTAGGCGACAAGGACCGGCCCGTCTCAGGCGACCTCGGAGTCGTGATCAAGGCCAGGGACGACCGTGAACGGCTGCTCGCCGCCCTCTTCGAGAAGGCTCGCTACGGCGGCGTGGTGACGATCAGGGTCGATGGCCGCGATATAGACGCCCTTCCGCCTAATCCGACCTTCAATCGCTCGCGCCCGGTTCCGGTGACAATCAATGTCGCAGCAGGCCCGGTCTTCAAGGTCCGCGAAGTGCAGTTCGGCGGCGACGCTGCCGGCCGCAATCCGGCAGACTACGATCTTGCTCCGGGCGACACAGCCGGTTCATTGACGATCATCAAGGCCGGGGACAGGATCGTCGAACAGCTGAAAAGCGAAGGCCGACCCCTGGCGAAGCTGACGACCCGCAAAGTCGTAGCCGACCACAGGACGGATACCGTCGATGTCGTTCTCGCCGCCGAGGGCGGCCCGGTCGCGCCAGTCGGCGATGTCGGCGTTACCGGCGAGAAGGCCGTTCGCCCTGGCTTCATCCAGCGCTATTCGCGGCTGAACAGGGGCGAACAGTACTCACCCGAGGCGTTGAAAAAGGCCGGTGACCGACTGCGCGCGCTGGGGGTGTTCTCCAGCGTCACCATTCATGAGGCAGACGCTTTGGCACCGGACGGGACATTGCCGATGACCATCGAGGTGTCGGAAGGCAAGCAGCGCTACCTCGGCGTCGGCGCTCAATATTCGACAACGGACGGCTTCGGCATCAACGGCTACTGGGGCCATCGCAATCTTTTCGGAGAAGCCGAATCGCTACGCATCGAAGGATCCGTAGGCCGACTGGGCGAAACGACCAACATTGGCGATCTCGACTACTCAGCCGGCGTTGGCTTCACCAAACCTGGCGCGTTTTCTCCGGCCGCGACCCTACGGGCCAGTATCCTGGCCAAGACCGAGAATCCCGACGCCTACACGGCAAGGCTCGTTACCGCCTCTCTCGGGCTCTCCTATGAGCTATCCGATCTGGATACGATCACTGGTTCCGGCGAGGTGAGCTGGGAACGCGACGACGATGCCTTCGGCAACAACAGCTACCTGACCTTCTCACTGCCCTTCCTGTACGAGCGCGATGCCCGCGACAACAAGTTCGACCCGACCGAAGGCTATCGGGCGACACTGAAGGCAACGCCAAGCTACGAGGCTTATAACGGGACTTTCTTCTCCGGATTCGAGGGCTCGATCTCAGGTTATCATGGCCTGGGGGCGGAAGACCGTATCGTTCTCGCCGGCAAGCTCTCCGCGGGCTTTCTTCTGGGGGCGGATGACCTCCAGAACATTCCCGCCACACGTCGATTCTTTGCCGGCGGCGGTGGCTCGGTGCGCGGCTACGGCTACCAGGAAATCTCGCCGCGAAACGATGACAACGAAGAGACCGGTGGCGCCTCCTATGTCACTGCCTCGTTCGAGACGCGGGTGAAGATCACCGATACGATCGGCATCGTGCCCTTCATCGACGTTGGGACGGTTTCGGCCGACATTGCGCCCGACTTTTCCGACGTTCGGGCCGGTGCGGGCATCGGCATTCGCTACGCGACGCCGTTTGGTCCGCTGCGGCTTGATTTCGCGGTACCGCTCAACAAGTACGAGGGTGGCACGGATTACGGCATCTATGCCGGCATCGGTCAGTCATTCTAAACGCACTCGCGGCTCGTGGCACTTCGTTCGCCTTGAGCCGTCATAGAAACGGAGTAATGTCCGCGACCATGCAGACACTGGCGAAAATCTTGAACTGGATCGTGCGGCTGCTCGGGTACTCCGCTGGTGCCGCCCTGGTCCTGCTTGCCATCGCCATCGGTGTCTTGGGCTTCACATCCTTTGGGGCGCGCATCGTCACCGACAGGGTCGCCTCAAGCCTCTCGAACCGGGATATGACCATCAAGGTTCAAGAACCGGAGGGGCTGCTGACCGGCGGACTGCGCGCGAGCCAGATCGTGCTCTCTGACACGAAGGGCGTCTTCGCGCAGATCGACGGGCTTGCCATAGACTGGAATCCCCTGGCGCTGCTGACTGGCAGATTCCACGCCAGAAGTGTCGAAGCGTCGGCAATCCATATCCTGCGGCAACCCGTCCGGACGCTCCCGTCGCGTCCAGCCGCGGCAGGCGAAGGCGACAGCGGCTTTTCGCTGCCGATCAAGATCGACATCGACAAAATTGCCTTGCCCGAAATCAGCCTTGCCCAGTCTCTGATCGGGCGAGCCTTCTCGCTGGCAGCGGACGGCAGCGTGCGCGCCGACAACGAAGGTGCGAACGCATCGATCAACGTTCATCGTCACGATGTTCCGGATGCAAAGCTGATCGCCGATGCCGCCTTCATGCCGGATCGCAATCAGTTGCGACTGAAGGCAAAGCTGACCGAACCGAAGGGTGGACTGCTCGCAGGCCTGCTGGCACTCCCTGATAACCCTGCCCTGGAAATCGGGCTTACCGGAGACGGACCGATTTCGGATTGGCGAGGCCAACTCCAGGCCGCGCTGGACGGACAGCAGCGCGCCTCGATCGAAGCACACCATACGCTGACGCCTGAGAACCTGCACCACCTTGACCTTAAGGGTGGCGGCGATCTCAGCTCTCTGCTCCCGGCCGCCTTCCGGCCGCTGTTTGCCGGGCAGACGAACATCGATGTCGCCGCGAACTTCGACAACAGGGGCAAGATCGACATCCAAACCGGCAATCTCGCCACCGGAGCCGTTGTCATCGCCGCATCCGGCACTCTGGATCCAAAGCACAACAACAGCCTGAACGCCAATCTCCTGGGAACGTCGGGACCGGTCGATTTCCGTTGGCCGCTCGCAGACGGCGAAGCGCGTTTCCTCATCTCCGGTATCAATCTTTCATTGACCGGCGACGCCAAGGCCTCGCGCTTGAATGCGAGCGCTTCCCTCGATTCCGCGGCCTTGCCGCAGGCAACGATCGGCAATGTGAAGCTCACGGCAAAGAGCGACAACTTCAATCTCGCCGGTCGCTCGGGAAGTGTTCAGATTACCCTCGCCGCCGGTGACGCCTCATTCGTCAATCCCGACATCAACCGGGCAATTCAAGCCCCAGTCACGATAACGTTGCCACTGCAAATCTCGGCCGATGCGCTTGGCTTCAATGGCGCGACGATCGAAAGCGCGGCTGCGAACGCAAGCGTCAACGGTTCCTACAAATTAAGCGCCAGCTCGATGACCGGTAACGTCAAGCTGACCGTCCAGCCGGCGGCTCTGCCGCCTGCCGTCGCCACGCGTTTCAACGCACCGATCGTGATTGAGGGCCAGGTCGCGGGAACGGTTCCCTCGAAGTTCAACATCTCGAACCTTTCCATCAAGTCGAACGCTCTCGAGGCCACCGGCGGGGTCGTGCTCGACGAAGACATGCTCGATGCCAATCTCTCAGGCCGCGTTCCAGATATTCAGACCCTGCTGCAAGGCGCAGCGGGCGAATTGAATTATCAGCTGAGCGCAAAAGGCAATATCTCCGCACTCGCAGTGGCAGCCAATATCAAAGGGCCGTCACTGATGATGGCGGGCCGGCAGGTCAAGCAGCTTGACATCAACGTTTCCGGAAGCGCGGACCCGAAGGCGCCACAGGCTGACATCACCGCCAAGGGCACGATCGACGAGCAGCCAATCAATATCGCCACGGCTGTTCAAGTGGTGGACGGGAAAGTGCAACTTCCGTCGATCGCCGCCGACGTCGGCAACAATCGCCTGACGGGCCATATCGAACTATCTCCTGCTTTCGCGCCGACCGGACAGGCGACGTTTGACTTCCCTGATATCGGTCTTCTCGCGGCACTGGGCGGACAGAAGGCGCAGGGTGACCTGAAGGGATCGGTCGATATCGCCAACGACAACGGTAAGATCGCCCTCAAAGTTGTCGCGTCCGGCAGCGGCCTGAAGCGCGATACGTTTGCCGTCGTCGGACCTGATATCAACGTCGCGGTTACCGACCTCAAGGCCTTTGCCGCGACGGGCACAATCACGGCGCAAGAGCTTTCCTCCGGGCCCAACAAGGCGGAAAGCCTGGCGCTCAATTTCACGCAGCAGCAAAACCGGACAAACTTCGATCTCGGCGCCACTTATGACGCCAATCCGTTGGTCGCATCCGGCAGCGTCGAGGTGAACGCCGGCACGACGCTGCTTCGCCTCGACCGCTTCTTGGCGAAACCCCGCAACATTCCGGTAGAGCTTGCAGCACCGTCGGAGGTTTCGATCAGTGGCGGCACCGTGACGCTGAGCGCCGTGGAACTGAAGACCGGCGACGGCTCGGTTCACGTCAGCGGTACGGTCGGCGAAACTCTGGATATCAAGGCTGACATACGGGATCTGCCGGCAAGCCTTGCCAATAGCTTCGTCCCGCAACTCGATGCCGCAGGCACGATCTCGGGCAAGGTTACCGTGACCGGCACGCCGGCAGCGCCGATTGCCAACTTTGATCTGGATTGGAAGGACGCGGCCACCAGCCAGACGAAGGGCGCCGGTCTTTCGCCACTGGCGATCGTTGCAAACGGGACATTCGCCGACAACACGCTCAATTTCGAAACGAACCTCGCGGGCAAAGGTGGCGTATCGCTGAAAGCGGGCGGCAACGTCGTGACGGGCGGCCCGAATGCGCAATCGCTGAAGGTCGATGCCGATATCGTCAACATACCGGCCGGATTGGCGAATGCACTTGTTCCCGCGCTTGCCGCCGAAGGTTCGATCTCCGGCACCGTCACTGCAGCCGGAAAGCTGCCCGCCCCTGCGGTCGACTTCAAGCTGAATTGGAAGAACGCCGCAACGAGCCAGACCAGAAGTGCCAAGCTCTCATCGCTCGGGCTGACGGCAAGTGGCAACCTCAAGGACAATATTCTCAACTTCGACGCTGATGCGCGCGCTAGCGGCGGCATGTCTATACAGGCGAACGGCAATTTCGTCGTTGCCGGCGCCGACGCCCAGACGCTGAAAATTGACGGGCAACTCGCCAACATTCCCGCTGCTCTGGCCAACGGTTTCGTCCCGAATCTTGCCGCTGAGGGCATGATATCGGGTACGGTGTCGGCCTCTGGCAAGTTGCCGACACCGACAGCGACCTTCGATCTCGCCTGGAAGGACGCCGCGACGAGCCACACGAAGGCAGCCCGCCTGGCCGGCATCACTCTGACGGCAAAAGGCAACTTCGCGGATGAAAAATTGACCGTGCAGAGCGAGCTGTCGGCGAATGGCGGCGTGGCATTGAGCGCCTCCGGCAACGTTTCGCTGGCGGGAACAAAAATCGAGAGCCTGACAGCGGACGCGACGATACGCAACGTTCCCGCAGGCCTCGCAAACGCCTTCGTTCCGAACCTCGGCGCCAGCGGCACGATCTCCGGCACGGCGTCCGCCTCCGGAACGTTGCAACAGCCAACGGCAAACTTCGACCTCAGCTGGAAGGATCTCGCGACCACCCAGACCAAGGCGGCACGCCTCTCCGCCCTTGCGCTCGGTGCCAAGGGCACTTTCGCCAACAACACCCTCGATTTCGAGACAAATCTCGACGGCGATGGCGGCTCTGCTCTGAAGGCGAAGGGCAAGGTTACGGTTGAGGGAACGGTCGTGAAGGGCCTGCAGGCGGATGCGACGCTAAGCAACCTTCCCGCCGCGCTGGCGAACAACTTCATGCCTGATCTCGGGGCTGAAGGAACGATCTCCGGCACGGCGACCGCCTCCGGCTCGCTCCCCATTCCTGCGGTCGACTTCAAGCTCGATTGGAACAATGCCGGGACCCGTCAGACGAGGGCTGCCGGCCTTTCCGGTCTTCGGCTGAATGCGGCCGGCAACCTCGCCGACAACAAGATCTCCTTTGACGCCACGTTGAACAGCAGTCGCAGTACCCTGCTAAAGGCAAAGGGAACGGCAAACCTGCAAGGCGCCAGCGTCCAGGGCCTCTCGGTCGACGCTGACATCGCGGATCTGCCTGCAAGCCTCGCCAATGGCTTCGTCCCGAACCTCGGCGCGGAAGGAACAATATCAGGAACGGCGAAAACGTCGGGGACGCCCGTCAATCCGATCATCGATTACAAGCTGGATTGGAAGGACGCTGCGACCACGCAGACGAGGGCATCCGGCATCCGGCCACTCTCGGCAAGCGCCAACGGAAAGCTTGCAGACGGCATGCTCGAATTCACGACGAATTTGAGCGGCAACGGCGTGTCCATGAAGGCCGGCGGCAACTTCGTCATCGCTGGACAGGATGCCCAATCGCTCGCGGTGGATGCAGACATTTCCAACCTACCTGCCGGCCTTGCCAACGCATTCGTGCCGGGGCTGGCTGCCGAAGGCAACATTTCGGGCTCGGTCAAGGCATCAGGCAAGCTGCCTTTGCCGGCTGTGGACTTCGACCTCGATTGGAGGGGCGCTGCCACCAGCCAGACCAGAAGCGCCGGACTTTCGCCCCTGAGTGTCGCTGCAAATGGAAGGCTGAAAGACGACCGGCTGACGATTGATACGAATCTGGCCGGCGACAGCGGCCTCTCCCTGCGGGGCGGCGGCAGTGTTACCATTACCGGCAATCGTGCGCTCGATATGCGCTTTTCCGGTAATCTACCATTCGCCGTGCTCAGCACGCAGCTTGCAGCCCAGGGATTCGTTGCCGACGGCACGGCCAATCTCAATCTGCAGATCAGCGGAACTGCCGCCGCTCCGTCCATCAACGGCACTGTGACGACGAGCGGCGCAAGGTTCGTCGATGTCCGCCGCAACCTTGCGATCAACAATCTGACTGCGGATATCCGGTTCAACGGCAATGAGGCGGTGATCTCGCGGCTCACAGGTCAGCTTGCCAGCGGTGGCAGCGTCTCGGTGTCGGGCAGCGTCGGGATACAGCCGGCCTCCAACTTCCCTGCCAACATCGACGTCAAGCTCGACAGGGCCGTCTATGTCGACGGAACACTCGTGGTGGCAACCGTTGACGGCACGCTCGGTCTTCGTGGTCCGCTGCTCGCCAACCCCACCTTGAATGGCAGGCTGCGGCTTGAAAGAGCCTCGATCACGGTCCCCGAGAGACTGCCGACGTCGTTGCGCGAAATCGACATCCGGCACGTAAACGCCCCGAAAGCGGTTCTCGCGCAGTTGCGTGACGAGACGCAACAGGGCGCGCGCACAAAATCCAACACCATCAATCTCGATCTTCAGCTGGACGCTCCCTCACAGATCTTCGTGCGTGGCCGCGGCATCGATGCTGAACTCGGTGGCAGCGTCACGATCAGGGGAACGGCGGCAGAGCCGATCGTCTCGGGCGGCTTCACCATGCGCCGCGGTCGCTTGACGATCCTGAATCGGCGCCTCGATTTCACCAGCCGAAGCCGCATCACTTTTGCCGGCGATCTGACCCCTGCGCTTGATATGGAAGCGAGCTCGACCTCCGGCTCCACGACGCTGACGGTCGATGTAACCGGACTGGCAACCGATCCCTCGATCACCTTCTCTTCGTCGCCAGCCTTGCCACAGGACGAGGTTCTGGCGCAGTTGATCTTCGGGCAGTCGATGTCGCGACTGTCTCCGGTTCAGATCGCCCAGCTCGCCGATGCTGTCGCCCAATTGGCCGGCGGTCGTTCAGGATCTCTGTTCCAGGGTCTGCGCAACCAGCTTGGCGTCGACGATTTCGACGTCAGTACCGATGCAAAGGGCCGAACCAGCGTCAGCGTCGGCCGCTATCTCAACGACCGGACCTATTTCGAACTGCAGCAGACCACCGGCAAGGGCGGCGCCAAGGCGATCATCAATTTCGACGTCGGTCGGGGTGTGAAGCTGCGTGCCGGGGCGGGCGGCGACGGCGAAGGGGAGGCCGGCGTCGTCTACGAGCACGAGTATTAGAAGCTGGTCTTGCTGGTCTTCAGCAGGATGTTGGTTTCCGTGGTATTGATGCCATTGATCAGCCGGATCCGGCGCAGCGTTTCGTCGAAGGAGACGAGATCGCGGTCCTCGAGTTCGGCAATGAAATCCCATTTCCCGTTGGTGCTGTGCAGCGCACGCACCTGCGGCAGACCGCGAAGCTGATCGGCGACCTTGTCCGCGAGCTTGCCGAGCACTTCGATCATGACGATCGCGCGCACACCCGCCGCGCGGGTTTCATGGCCCGTGCGGACCGTGAAGGCGGTTATGGTGCCCTTGGCAACCAGCCGGTCGATGCGCGCCGCGACCGTCGCACGCGATGCACCGGTCATTGCCGCCAGCGATGAAACCGGTGTGCGCGCATTATGTCGCAAAGCGCTGAGAAGTTCTTGATCGAGATCGTCCATGGCCGTCACTTTGTCAAAAAGCACTTATCAAACTGATCAATCATAGCGCATTATCGGCACTTTTTCATCTATTTGTCGCCGCGCCGATATCTCAATATGCCTTCGGAAAACACGAGTTGGAGAGAACGCATGCAGCCACAAGCA
Source organism: Rhizobium sp. R693 (assembly GCF_002211315.1). NCBI lineage: Bacteria > Pseudomonadati > Pseudomonadota > Alphaproteobacteria > Hyphomicrobiales > Rhizobiaceae > Rhizobium > Rhizobium sp. R693. Next base: position 13,414 of record NZ_LOKY01000023.1, read on the forward strand.
AGATCGGTTACGCTTATTGGAGCCCCGCTGGAAGAAGGTTCCGGACGCCGAGGCGCCGGCATGGGTCCAGCGGCACTTCGCATCGCAGGCGTCGATCAGACGCTGATCGATCTTGGCCATGACGTGGTCGATGCCGGCGACGTGCATGTCGTTCCTGCACGTGATCTGCCGAACCATCCGAAAGCCCACAATCTGCGTGTCGTCGGCGCATTCACCCGCGCACTCGAAGCCGGCGTCTATGAGGCCGCCGCAGCCGGACGCTTTCCGCTGATCCTTGGTGGCGATCACAGCCTCTCGATGGGCACTGTGTCCGGAATGGCGCGCTACGCCGCCCAACAGGGCCGGCCGCTCTTCGTCCTTTGGCTTGACGCCCACTCCGACTTCAACACGCCCGATTCCTCTCCCTCCGGCAACATTCACGGCATGCCAGTCGCCTATTTCTGCGGCCAGGCCGAACTTGCCGAGATCCTGCCGAAGGATCGCCCGTTTGTTGATCCACGCAACGTCTTTCAGGTCGGCATCCGTTCGGTCGATGCGTCTGAACGGGAACTCATCAAGGAGCATGGGGTCAACGTCTTCGACATGCGCTGGCTTGACGAACAAGGCGTCGCTGCGGCGATCCGCCAGATCCTTGGCGTCGTGTCCGATACAAACGGCCTGCTGCATGTAAGCCTCGACGTTGATTTCCTCGATCCGGAGATCGCACCCGGCGTCGGCACGACGGTTCCCGGCGGCGCGACCTTCCGTGAAGCGCATCTCATCATGGAAATGCTCTGCGATAGCGGCCTCGTCTCCTCGCTCGACCTCGTCGAGCTCAACCCGTTCCTCGACGACCGCGGCAAAAGTGCCCGGATTCTGGTGGAGCTGACCGCAAGCCTCTTTGGCCGCCGCATCTTCGACCGTCCGACTCGCGCCGCCTGAGGAGAACAGACATGAGCAATTCCAAGAACCTGATCGATACCGAACAGCGCCTCGGCGCCCACAATTACAAGCCGCTCGATGTCGTCCTCACACGGGGCGAAGGCGTCTACGTCTGGGATACCGACGGCAAGCGGTATCTCGACTGCCTGTCGGCCTATTCGGCTGTGAACCAGGGACATTGCCATCCGAAGATCCTGGCCGCCATGGTCGAGCAGGCCGGCAAGCTGACGCTGACCTCACGCGCTTTCCGCAACGACCAGCTCGCGCATCTCTACGAAGAACTCGCGGCGCTGACCGGCTCGCACAAAATCCTGCCGATGAACTCGGGCGCCGAAGCCGTCGAAACCGCCATCAAGGCAGTGCGCAAGTGGGGCTACGAGGTCAAGGGCGTACCGGATGGCAAGGCCGAAATCATCGTCTGCGCGGACAACTTCCATGGCCGCACGCTAAGCATCATCAGCTTCTCGACGGATCCCGATGCGCGCACCGGCTTCGGTCCCTATACGCCTGGTTTCCGGACAGTTCCGTTCGGCGATGCCGAAGCATTCGCCGCCGCCATCAACGAGAACACCGTCGCTGCCCTGATCGAGCCGATCCAGGGCGAGGCCGGCGTTATCATCCCGCCGACCGGCTACTTCAAGCGCGTGCGCGAACTCTGCACCGAGAACAAGGTGACGCTGATCCTTGACGAGATCCAGACTGGCCTCGGGCGCACCGGCAAGCTGCTGGCCGAAGAGCACGAGGGGATCGAGGCCGACGTGACGCTGATCGGCAAGGCCCTCTCCGGTGGCTTCTATCCGGTCTCGGCCGTGCTTTCCAATTCCGAAGTGCTCGGTGTCCTGAAGCCCGGGCAGCACGGCTCGACCTTCGGCGGCAATCCGCTTGCCTGCGCCGTCGCGCGCGCTGCACTCAAGGTTCTGACCGAAGAAGGCATGATCGAAAACGCCGAAAAGATGGGCGACTACTTCCTGGAAGGGCTGCGTTCCATTCGCTCCAACATCGTCAAGGACGTGCGCGGTCGCGGACTGATGATGGCGGTCGAACTCGTGCCGGAAGCCGGCGGCGCCCGCCAGTATTGCTACACGCTCAAGGATCGCGGCCTGCTTGCCAAGGACACACACGAGAACACCATCCGCCTCGCCCCGCCGCTTGTTATCACCAAGAGCCAGGTCGACTGGGCGGTGGAGCAGATCGAAAAGACGCTCGCCTAGCGCCGGAGCGCCGCGAAAAGACAAGTGGTACGGCGGCTATTTCAAACCTAAGGTGAGCCCGATCGAATGAGTCGAGGTCGCTGCAAGGGAACATATGGCCATAGACCTGTGGAAAGGCGCGCCGGACCGCGGACCGCTTGCGGTAGCCCATCGCGGGGGTGCAGCGCTGGCTGCAGAAAACAGCATCTTTGCCTTCAAGGCTGCCGTGGCAGCTGGAGCTGACGCGATAGAAACTGACATCCGGTTGACGCGGGATGGCGCCCTCGTTTGCGTCCACGATCCGGACCTCCATCGACTCTGCAACGACCCACGGGCCGTATCGGATCTCGATCTTGCGACACTGCGCAGCCTGCTGCCAAGCGTAATGACCCTTGGGGAAGCGTTGGAAGCCTCTGATCCTTTGGGCATCCTGTTGGACATCAAGCTGAGCCACGAGGACCAGATTGCGCAAATCATTGACGACGTTGCGCAACATGATGCAATGCGACGCACGCTCATTGGACTGCGCAGTATTGCATTGATCGACAGCATCCGCCGTCTGTCGAAGGACATCGCAATCCTGGCATTTCTCGAGGATCCTGCCTGTGCTGATGCGGCCCGCGCAGCCGGAGCCGACTGGTTCAGATTGTGGCAAGCGTCGGCGACACCGGCACTATCTGACACGGTTCGTGAGGCAGGGATGCGCGTTGCTGTCATGGTTGGGCAACCTCGTTCGATCGCGCTGCGGGAATATCCGCCCTTTCCGGTGGGCCAGGTCGACCAGCATGGCCTTGAGCGCATCCTCGCCATCAAACCGGACGCAATTCTCCTTGACGATCCACGAATGATGACGCGGCGCCTACCGTTTCCACCTGACCAAAAATCAGCTGCCTCAATTTAGATTTGGGCAACACTCTTCCGTTAAGGTCCGGAGTAACCGTATCGATACTGCTCCTCAGGAGAGCACGCGCGGTTTGAAGGCAAAGTCCATCCGCGCCAATGGTGGCCCGGTTGCTTCTGCCCTGGCTTTTGACGGTTGGGACAATACTAATGGCTACGATCAATTCCACGAACTTCAGCGGCGATACGCTGGAGATCATTGCCTTCAGACTGCACGATCAGGAATTCTGCGTGAAGACGACGACAATCCGCGAAATTCGCGGCTGGGCACCGTCAACGCCGATCCCGCATGCGCCGGCCGACGTCATCGGCGTCATGAACCTGCGCGGCTCGGTAATCCCGATCATCGATCTTGCCTTCAAGCTCGGCATGAAGAGCACGGTCGCCAATGAGCGCAGCGCCATTGTCGTGGCCGAAGTCCACAACATGGTCATCGGCATGCTGGTCGATCGCGTCTCGGACATCCTCACTATCTCCTCCAGCCAGGTTCAGCCCGTTCCTGAAGTCACGGCCTCCTTCGATCGGGCTTTCTGCGAGGGCATCATCGCCTCGGAGAACGGCATGATCTGCTTCCTCAACCTCGCCAAGATGTTCAAGGAAAGCGAGACAGACGATCTCGCCGCCTGATTTAGCCCCTTATCCAAATGAAAGAAGTCGCCTTCGAGGCGGCTTTTTTGTCGACAATGCAATACGGGAAAGCGGTGATGGTGGACTGGCCAGAGGCGGCTACAGCCCGCCTTCGCCAGCGAGGTCAGTTAAGTGCGCTCGCGGCCGGTTCAGGCCGTTTGATCAACGGTGCAGCCTGGATAACGAGTGGGCTGAGGCCATGGGCATCACCCTCCAGGATCTCGAACAGTTGCCGCCGCATGCGCGGCTCCCAGAATTTGTTGATGTGCGTCGCCACGCCCTGCGCAGCTTCGCTCTCCGGCTGACTCTTGAAGAAGGTCGCGATCTGATTGGCCATGTAGACTAGTTTCGACTGGGTATCATGCGACATCGGAGATGCTTCCTGGCTGGATGCGGTGCGGATGCGTGAAAATCTCGAAGTCCTCGCCACGCACGAGCGCAACGAGGGTCATGCCGGCTTCATCGGCCGTTCGAATAGCAAGTGCGGTCGGCGCGGAAATGGCCGCGAGTACGGAGCTGCCGAGGATTGCAGCCTTCTGCACCATCTCGACGGACAGGCGACTGGTAACTGCAACCATGCCTTCCGTTCCGGATTGCCGTTGACGAACGATCGCGCCGCAAAGCTTGTCGAGCGCGTTATGCCGGCCGACATCTTCGCGCACCGCCAGCAGCCCCCTGCCAGGCAGGTAGAAGCCGGCGCCGTGTACGGCGCGCGTCTCGCGATGTAGGGGCTGCGCCCCGTTCAGCAACGAAACGGCCTGGACGATATCGCGGTGAGTCACCTGAAGCGACACAGCGCCAACATCAGGAACCTTGCGGACGGCCTGCTCGATCGATTCGATCCCGCAGAGCCCGCAGCCGACGGGTCCGGCCATGCTGCGTCTCCGGGCTGTCAACGCAGCAGCAGCCTCGTCGACCAGAGAGATCTGGATGTCGATGCCCTTCTCGCTTTCAACGATCTCGATCCCCGCGACCTGCCCGATATCGGAAATGATCCCTTCGGTGAGGCTGAAGCCGATGGCAAAATCCTCGAGATCGCCGGGCGTTCCCATCATCACGGCATGCGTGCCGCCGCCATAGGAGAAAGCGATCGGGACCTCCTCGGGAACGAGCCGCTCGCCCGGCATGACCAGACCGCCGCTGCGGGCGGTGCGTCTGACAGCAATGCGGGTCGGGCGGTCAATCATCACTCCGCGGGCTCCAGCTTGCTCACGATCCGGCGGCTCTGGCGGGCCTGCTCGTCGTAGTCGCGCTGCCAGTCGGTCGGACCGTTGGAAGGCGAAACCTGCACGGCCGTCACCTTGTATTCCGGGCAGTTCGTCGCCCAGTCGGAGAAGTCGGTCGTGATGACGTTCGCCTGCGTATCCGGATGATGGAAGGTCGTGTAGACGACACCGGGCGCAACCCGGTCGGTGATCAGCGCGCGCAGCGTCGTATCACCCGAGCGGCTCATCAGCTTTATCCAGTCGCCATCACGGATCCCGCGTTGTTCGGCGTCGTGCGCATGGATCTCAAGGCGGTCCTCGGGATGCCAGACAACGTTTTCCGTGCGACGCGTTTGCGCCCCGACATTGTACTGGCTGAGGATGCGCCCGGTCGTCAGCAGCAGCGGGAAGCGCGGTCCCGTCCGCTCATCGGTCGCGACATATTCGGTGCGGATGAACTTGCCCTTGCCGCGGACGAACCCGTCGACATGCATGATCGGCGAGCCCAGTGGATGTGCCTCATTGCAGGGCCACTGCACCGAGCCCACATTGTCCAGGTAGTCGTAGGAGACAAGCGCGAAGCTCGGCGTCGTCGCGGCGATCTCATCCATGATCTCGGAAGGGTGCGTGTAGTTCCAGGCAAGGCCCATGGCCTGCGCCATCTTCTGCGTGACCTCCCAGTCGGCATAGCCGTTGCGGGGACTCATGACCTTGCGAACGCGGTTGATGCGGCGCTCGGCGTTGGTGAAGGTCCCATCCTTCTCAAGGAAACTGGAGCCCGGCAGGAAGACATGCGCGTAGTTCGCCGTCTCGTTCAGGAAGAGGTCGTGAACGACGACGCATTCCATGGCGGCAAGGCCGGCCGCGACGTGCTTCGTATCAGGATCGGACTGCAGGATATCCTCACCCTGGACGTAGAGGCCCTTGAACGTTCCGTCGACCGCCGCATCCAGCATATTCGGAATGCGCAGGCCCGGCTCGTTGCTGATCTTGACGCCCCAGAGCTTCTCGAAGATGTCGCGCGTCGCGTCATCGGAGATATGGCGATAGCCGGGCAGCTCGTGCGGGAAGGAGCCCATGTCGCAGGAGCCCTGAACGTTGTTTTGGCCGCGCAGCGGGTTCACGCCGACGCCCGGGCGGCCGATATTGCCGGTCACCATGGCGAGGTTGGCGATCGCCATGACAGTGGTCGAGCCCTGGCTGTGCTCGGTGACGCCGAGGCCGTAGTAGATCGCACCATTGCCGCCCGTGGCATAGAGACGCGCGGCACCGCGCACCAGATCGGCCGGAACGCCGGTGAACTTCTCCGACGCTTCAGGGCTGTGATACGGCTCGGCAACGAAGCTTGCCCAGTCCTCGAACTCCGACCAGTCGCAACGTTCGCGGATGAAGGCCTCGTTGAACAGTCCTTCCGTCACAATGACATGCGCGAGCGACGTCAGGATCGCGACGTTCGTGCCGGGTTTCAGTGGGAGGTGATAGGACGCTTCAACATGCGGCGAGCGCACGATGTCGGTGCGGCGCGGATCGATGACGATCAGCTTGGCGCCCTGCCGCAACCGTTTCTTCAGGCGCGAGGCGAAGACCGGGTGGCCATCGGTCGGATTGGCGCCGATGATGACGACGACATCGCTCTTCTCGACGCTGTCGAAGTTCTGTGTGCCGGCCGAAGTGCCGAAGGCCTGGCCGAGGCCATAGCCGGTCGGCGAATGACAAACGCGAGCGCAGGTGTCGACGTTGTTGTTGCGGAAACCGGCGCGCACCAGCTTCTGCACCAGATAGGTTTCTTCGTTGGTGCAGCGCGACGATGTGATGCCGCCGACGGAGTCGCGCCCATATTGATACTGGATGCGGCGGAATTCCGACGCCACATGCGCGAACGCCTCGTCCCAGGTCACTTCGCGCCAGGGATCGGTGATCTTCTCGCGGATCATCGGATTGAGAATGCGGTCCTTATGGCTGGAATAACCATAAGCAAAGCGGCCTTTGACGCAGGAGTGCCCACGGTTCGCCTGCCCATCCTTCCAGGGCACCATGCGCACCAGTTCTTCGCCCCGCATCTCCGCCTTGAAGGAGCAGCCGACGCCGCAATAGGCGCAGGTCGTAACCACCGAATGCTCTGGCTGACCGATCTCGATCACCGACTTTTCGATCAGCGTCGCCGTAGGGCAGGCCTGGACACAGGCGCCGCAGGAAACACATTCCGACGAGACGAAATCTTCATGCATGCCGGCCGAAACACGCGAATCGAAACCACGCCCCTCGATGGTCAGCGCAAACGTGCCCTGCACTTCCTCGCAGGCGCGCACGCAGCGCGAGCAGACGATGCACTTTGCCGGATCGAAGGTGAAATAAGGGTTGGATTCGTCCTTCGGCGCCCATTTGAGATTGAGATCGCCGTTGTTGCGCGCCTTGACGTGATTGTCGCCATCATAGCCATAGCGCACGTCGCGCAGACCGACGGCGCCCGCCATATCCTGCAGCTCGCAATCACCGTTGGCAGCGCAGGTCAGACAGTCGAGCGGGTGGTCGGAGATATAGAGTTCCATCACCCCGCGACGGACATCTTTCAGCCGGTTCGTCTGCGTCGAGACCACCATGCCAGGTGCAACCGGCGTTGTGCACGAGGCCGGCAGACCGGCCCTGCCCTCGATTTCGACGAGACACAGCCGGCAGGAGCCGAAGGCATCCATCATATCGGTGGCGCAGAGCTTCGGGATCTCGATGCCCGCATCCATCGATGCGCGCATGACGGATGTTCCCTCCGGCACCGTCACCTGGTTGCCGTCGATGGTGAGCGTTACCATGGTTTCAGAGGTCGAGGCTGGCGTGCCGTAATCGGTTTCGTGGACGAGAGGCATAGGTCTTACTCCGCCGCTTCGATAAGAGGTATGGGAACGAAATCTTCCGGGAAATGCGTCATGGCGCTCATCACAGGATAGGGTGTGAAGCCCCCGAGGGCGCAGAGCGACCCGAATTTCATTGTGTTGCAGAGATCGGCAAGCAACTCGCGGTTTTTCTCCGGCTCGATGCCGCGCGCGATCTTGTCAGCCGTCTCGACGCCACGCGTCGAGCCGATGCGACAGGGCGTGCACTTGCCACAGCTTTCGACGGCACAAAACTCCATCGCAAACCGGGCCTGCTTTAGCATGTCAGCCGTATCGTCGAAAACGACGATGCCGGCGTGACCGATCAACCCGTCCTTGGCCGCGAAAGCCTCGTAGTCGAATGGCGTGTCAAACAGAGCGCGCGGGAAGTACGCACCGAGCGGTCCGCCGACTTGAACCGCCTTCACCGGTCGCCCGGATGCGGTTCCACCGGCAATGTCATCAACCAGGTCGCCAAGCGAAATGCCGAATGCCGTCTCGAACAGACCGCCATGCTTCACATTGCCGGCGATCTGAATCGGAATGGTGCCGCGCGACCGGCCAAGGCCGAAGTCGCGATAATAGGCCGCTCCCTTGTCCATGATCACCGGCACGGAGGCGAGCGAAATGACATTGTTGATAACGGTCGGACAGTCGAAGAGACCCTTGTGGGCCGGTAGCGGTGGCTTGGCGCGCACGATGCCGCGCTTGCCTTCGAGGCTGTTCAAAAGCGCCGTCTCCTCACCGCAGACATAGGCGCCCGCACCGGTACGAACCTCCATATCGAAGGTCTTGCCCGAGCCGAGAACCGACGTGCCGAGTATTCCGGCGATGCGGGCAATATCGATCGCCCGGCTCATCGCCGCGATCGCATGCGGATATTCCGAGCGTGTGTAGACGAAGCCCTTGGTCGCGCCGGTCGCAAGGCCAGCGATCGCCATACCTTCGATCAGCACGAAGGGATCGCCCTCCATGATCATCCGGTCGGCGAAGGTGCCGCTGTCGCCTTCGTCGGCATTGCAGACGATGTATTTGCGCTCGCCCGGCGCATCAAGCACCGTCTTCCACTTGATCCCTGTCGGGAAACCCGCGCCACCACGGCCACGCAGGCCGGAATCGGTGACCTCCTTGACGACATCGGCAGGCCGCATCGAAACAGCACGACGCAAGCCGGCGAGCCCACCATGGGCTTCATAATCATCGAGCGATAGCGGATCGGTGATGCCGCAGCGGGCAAAGGTCAAGCGCGTCTGACGCTTGAGGAACGGCAGTTCCTCGACCTCACCAAGACAGAGGGGATGATCCCCGCCGGTGACCAATCCGGCATCGAACAGCGAAACAACGTCCTTTGCCTTTACCGGCCCGTAGCCGATGCGCTTGCCCGAGACTTCAACCTCGACCAGCGGCTCCAGCCAATGCATGCCGCGCGAGCCGTTGCGCACGATCTTGGCGTCAAGCCCGCGCGCCGCAATCTGCTCCGAGATTGCCTTCGTCACCCGTTCGGCACCCAATGCCAAGGCCGCGGCATCACAGGGAACATAGATCCTGATGGTCATCGGCGGGCCTCCAAAATCAGCGCCTCGAGATCGGCAGTATCCACCCGGCCATGAACCTCGCCGTCCATCATCGCGGACGGCGAGCACGAACAGAGCCCAAGACAGAAGACGGGTTCGAGGGTGATCGCTCCGTCAGGCGTCGTGCCGTGCCAGTCGATGCCGAGCAGCGCCTTCACGCGCTCGGCCAGCGCATCGCCGCCCATCGATTGGCAGGCTTCGGCGCGGCAGAGTTTCAACACATGCCGGCCAGCAGGGTGATCGCGATAGTCATGGTAGAAGGTGACGACGCCATGCACCTCAGCCCGCGAAAGATTGAGTTCCTCCGCAATGATAGGGAGGGCCTCCTGCGGCACGTAGCCGAATTCACCCTGGATCTCGTGGAGGATCGGCAGCAGCGGGCCTTCGAGATGCTTGAGTTGATCGATGATCGCTGTGGTGCGCGTTGCGATATCGCCCTTGGCGACATGAATATTCATCAGCAGCCCTCCCACGGCCTGCAAGTTACACGTCGCGGGCCTGGGCAGGCGGGCTTTCCTCAGAACCCTATGGCCGACAGAACCGCTCGCGTCCGTTCATTATAGAACCTTCTCAGGGATGGACGAAGCGATCAATAATGATGTTCCGTCAAACGATAGAAAATTCCTATCAAGATTCCAGCTCTTCGGCGAGAATCCGAGCCTCATGCAGCAAGGCGGAAACCAAGGGCGTGAACGGCTCACGATGCGTCGCAACCAGACCGACAAGATGGTGCGCACGCGGCTCGACAATCGGAATCATGCGTATTTCGGCGGGAAAGCCAAATGATTTCGCGACATTGCGCGGCATGATGCTGGCCCAGCGTCCGGTACGGACATGCGAGAACAACACGATCATCGAATTGGACTCGAGTGTCGGATGCGCAGTAACGCCAGCTTCGGCCAGGTGATGATTGATGATACGGCGATTCTGCATGTCCGCCGTCAATAGACAAAGCCGAAGACCGCCCACTTCCTTCCAGGTGACGCTGTCACGATCGGATAGAGGGCTGCCGGCGGCGGTTATCAAATTGTAGTGCTCGGCATAGAGCGGCACGCTCGTCACGCGCCCAAGCGGCTCGTTTTCGAGATAAGTAATGCCGGCGTCGATCTCGAGATTCTCCAGCATGCTGAGCACCTGCAGAGAATTGCGGGACACGATGGAAAAGGTCACATCCGGATGCCGCTCCTGAAACGGCGTTGTGATGCGCGGCAACATAGCGAGCGCTGTCGGGATGACGGCGATCTTGATATGTCCCGACAGCCCCTTGCGGGCGGCCCGCATTTCTTCGCGCATCGTGCGGGCATCGCCGACGATGCGCCGCGCCCATTCGAGCACGCGCTGACCCTCGGGTGTCAGCCCCTGGAAACGCGAGCCACGCTGCACGAGGATCACGCCAAGCTGATCCTCAAGCTGGCGGATGGCAGCGGACAACGTCGGCTGTGAAATGCCGCACTCTTCTGCGGCACGGCCGAAGTGCTTCTCATTGGCGAGCGCGATAAAGAATTCCAGCTTATCGATCATTCGGTCTCTCTGCCGAGCTGCGGCACGTTGCCGCCTTCAGGTCAGAGAGAGCAGTCGGCAAGGCCGATTGTCAATTGTCCTGTGTTTCGGGAAACATCCCGAACAGAAAATGCAGCAGCGTGGTCGTGTCTGGATGGGCGACGCTGTAATAAATCATGCGACCGTCACGACGGCTGGCGACGAGCCCGTCCAGTCTGAGGCGCGCCAACTGCTGCGACACCATTGCCTGCTGAATGCCGAGGCTTTCCTCAAGCTGGCCCACCGTCTTTTCTCCCTCGGTCAGGAGGCAAAGAATAACTAGCCGTGTGTGGTGGGAGAGTGCCTTGAGAAAGTCGCCCGCTTCTCGCGCTCTTGCAGAAAGCTTCTGCAGATCCCGACCAGGCATACCCGGTCTTGGTGTAGGCAAGTGCATTCTTCATCTCTGGTTGCAAAAACAATATGTAGGAAGCTAAATCATAACATATTCGCAGCAGCCAGCTGTTTGGATCTGCCAAAATACCAAAAAAAGTCCCGCAACTCAGCAGATGAGCTGACCGCCGTTGATCTCGAGCACTTGCCCGGTGATGTACCCGGAAAGAGACGGCGCCGAAAGGAAGAGGTATGCCGGCGCGCAATCCTCGGAGGTGCCCAATCGCTGCAGGGGAATGGCCTTGCGGGTCTGCTCCAGCTTCTCCGGCGACGAATATCGCTGGTGGAAGTCGGTTTCGATCGTTCCCGGCGAGACGCAGTTGACGCGAATGCCATCGGGCGCGAGCTCCCTTGCGAGCGCCTTCGAATAGGTTGCGACAAATGCCTTCGACGCCGAATAGATTGCCGAGCCGGGACTGCCGCCCGTCAGCGCGGAAATGGAGACCGTGTTGACGATTGCCGCCTCCTGCGATGCTCTCAATGCTGGGATAAGCGCGCGTGTTATCTCAACGACCGAGGTCTGATTCAGCCGCACAATCGTCTGGTACTGCTCGTCGCTCAGATCCCCTGCCGGAAAGCGGCCGACCATGGTTCCGGCATTATTGATAAGCACATGGACACGGTCGAAGGTTGCAAGGGCCTTCTCGGCAAATCCGCTGGTGCCGCCCGGCGTGGAAAAATCGGCTGTTACGAGAAAGGCCCGGCGGTCTTCTTCCGCCGTTAGTAGGAAATCAGGCAGATCACGCTCAGCGCCGCGGCCGAGGTGCACCAGCACCCTCGCCCCGCAATCGAGAAATTGCCGCGCCACTTCCAGGCCGATACCCCTCCCCCCACCAGTCACAACCACGTTGCGGCTTTCGAACAGTTTGGGGTGAAACATCGAGTCCTCCACGGCGTGATCGAGCCGTTTGCGGCTCTGCTTGTTATGATGCAGCGGGAAACGTTGCCTAGTCGTCGGCTTCCAGCAGACGCGGACCCGGCCCATCTTTTGCCAGCCGGTCATAGGGATTGCGCAGCGGGCAGCTTTCAACCGAGAGGCAACCACAGCCAATGCAATCCGTCAACCGGTCCCGCAGGGCAATGAGGCGACCGATACGTGTGTCGAGATCCTCCTTCCAGAGGGCAGACAAGCGCTGCCAGTCCGTAGCGGTCGGCGTGCGGCCCTGCGGCAGAGTATCGAAAGCAGCCTGAATCTCCGCCAAGGGAACGCCCACACGCTGCGCCACCTTGATGATGCCGAGACGGCGGAGCACATCGCGACCGAAGCGGCGTTGGTTTCCACGCGAGCGAATACTGGAGATGAGGCCCTTGGCTTCGTAGAAGTGCAAGGCAGAGACGGCAAGACCGCTCCGTTCGGCGACTTCGCCAACCGTCAGCAGCTTCCTGAACGGATTGTTGGAGTTTTCTTCCATAGCTCGACCTCAAGTATACTTGAGGTGTTATAAACGAGCGCTTCGCTTGCGGGAAGCTGCGAACCGTCCACGACGCCGGCAACCACTAGAAAACAAAAAAGCGGCCCGAAGGGGCCCGAAGGCCGCTTCGATGCTGGAGTTCGTGCGGATCAATCCTGATCGATCACACCCTGCAGGTGCGTCAGTTCCATGATGTAGTGTTCCAGACGCGACTTGTGCTCGTGATGCACAGCATCCTCGATTTCTCTCTTCGCCGCTTCGATGCGAAGCGTCAATTCATCCTTCGAGAGATCCTGAACAATGACCGCGGATTCAGCCAACAGCGTGCAGCCGGTCGGCAGAATATCGGCGAAACCGCCGAAAACCACGTAGTCCTGCTTCGAGCCGTTGGCGGAACGAACGCTGACGATGCCCGGCTTGATGGTCGTCATCGTCGGGGCATGGTTTGCCATAACGGTCATCTCGCCGTCGGTTGCCGGAATGACAACTTCGGTCACCATCTCCGAAAGGAGCAGGCGCTCGGGAGACACGAGTTCAAAATTGAAATTGTCAGCCATCAGTGACTTACCTTCTCGGCGGCTTCTGTATCTTGCAATTTGGTCCCGCAGAACGGGCAGTGCGCTATCGCTTGATCGAGATATCCAAGACCTTCCTCGGTCTGGATCAGTCCCACCACCATCATCACCTTGCCATCGTCCGATCTGTAGATCGTCGGAGCGGCCGGTGCGGGAAGCTCTGCTGCGACTTCCCGAAGGCTGTCGCAGCAGAAGATCTCGTTAAGAGCGTCGCTCATCAGGCAGCTGCGGACAGCTTCTTGGCCTTCTCGATAGCTTCGTCGATCGAGCCGACCATGTAGAAGGCAGCTTCCGGCAGGTGGTCATATTCGCCGTTGACCAGACCCTTGAAGCCCTTGATCGTATCTTCGAGAGCGACGAGCTTGCCCGGCGAACCGGTGAAGACTTCAGCAACGAAGAACGGCTGCGACAGGAAGCGCTCGATCTTACGTGCGCGGGCAACGGCCAGCTTGTCCTCTTCGGACAGTTCGTCCATGCCCAGGATCGCGATGATGTCCTGCAGAGCCTTGTAACGCTGCAGCGTCGACTGAACCTTACGAGCCACTTCGTAGTGCTCTTCGCCGACAACGATCGGGTCGAGCATGCGCGACGTGGAGTCGAGCGGGTCAACGGCCGGGTAGATACCCTTTTCAGCGATCGAGCGCGACAGAACGGTCGTTGCGTCCAGGTGGGCGAACGAGGTTGCCGGAGCCGGGTCGGTCAAGTCGTCGGCCGGAACGTAAATGGCCTGAACCGAGGTGATCGAGCCGGTCGTCGTCGTCGTGATGCGTTCCTGCATCTGGCCCATGTCCGTGGCAAGCGTCGGCTGATAACCAACGGCCGAAGGAATGCGACCGAGCAGAGCCGAGACTTCGGAACCTGCCTGCGTGAAGCGGAAAATGTTGTCGACGAAGAACAGAACGTCCTGGCCCTGGTCACGGAAGTTTTCAGCAACCGTCAGACCGGTCAGAGCAACACGTGCACGTGCGCCCGGCGGTTCGTTCATCTGGCCGTAAACCAGAGCAGCCTTGGAGCCTTCGCCGCCGCCATGCTTGTTAACGCCGGATTCGATCATTTCGTGGTAGAGGTCGTTGCCTTCGCGGGTACGCTCACCCACGCCGGCGAAGACCGAGTAACCACCGTGCGCCTTGGCGACGTTGTTGATCAGTTCCATGATCAGAACGGTCTTGCCGACGCCTGCGCCGCCGAACAGGCCGATCTTGCCGCCCTTTGCGTAAGGAGCGAGAAGGTCGACGACCTTGATGCCGGTAACGAGGATCTGTGCTTCCGTGGACTGATCGACATAGGCCGGCGCGTCCTGGTGGATGGCGCGCTTGGAGGCGGTAACCAGCGGACCAGCTTCGTCGACCGGCTCGCCGATGACGTTCATGATACGGCCGAGCGTTTCCGGACCAACCGGAACGGCAATCGGAGCGCCGGTGTCGGAAACCGCCTGACCGCGAACCAGACCTTCGGTCGAGTCCATGGCGATCGTGCGAACTTCGTTCTCGCCGAGGTGCTGCGCAACTTCGAGCACCAGTCGGTTGCCGCCGTTGCTCGTCTCAAGCGCATTCAAAATCGCCGGCAGTTCGCCTTCGAAAGCAACGTCCACGACGGCGCCGATAACCTGCGTGACCTTGCCGGCAGAGCCTGCCGCAGTCTTGGGGGTAGCTGCCTTAGCCATTATCTTACCCTCTTTTCCCTAACCTCAGAGCGCTTCCGCGCCCGAAATGATTTCAATGAGTTCCTTGGTGATTTGAGCCTGACGCTGACGGTTATAGTTGAGCGTCAGCTTGTTGATCATTTCACCAGCGTTGCGCGTTGCATTGTCCATCGCGCTCATCTTGGCGCCCATCTCACCGGCAACGTTCTCAAGGAGCGCGCGGAAGATCTGAACGGAGATGTTGCGCGGGATCAGATCCTCGAGGATCGATGCCGGATCCGGCTCGTATTCGTAGACTGCGCCGGCGTGTGCCGCGTCCTCGACAACAGCCGTTGGGGCCGATGCCGGGATGAGCTGCTGAGCCGTCGGAACCTGCGAAATGACCGACTTGAATTCTGAATAGAACAACGTGCAGACGTCGAACTCGTCGGCTTCGAACATGTCGATGATGCGCTTGCCGATCTGGTCAGCATTTTCGAACCCGACCTTCTTCACATCACGCAATTCCTTGCGCTCGACGATGAGCGAAGCGAATTCGCGGCGCAGAACGTCGTAGCCCTTCTTGCCGACCGTAAAGATCTTGACGGTCTTGCCTTCAGCGAGAAGCCTGCGAGCGTGATCGCGCGCAAAACGCGAAATCTGCGAGTTAAAGCCGCCGCACAGACCGCGTTCGGCGGTGCAGACGACCAGCAAGTGAACCTGGTCCTTGCCGTTGCCGGTCATCAGCGCCGGCGCACCGTCAGCCTCCGTCATCGCACCGGCGATGTTTGCCAGAACGGCACCCATGCGCTGCGAGTACGGACGCGCGGCCTCGGCCGCCTCCTGGGCACGCCGAAGCTTCGCCGCGGCGACCATTTTCATCGCCTTGGTGATCTTCTGCGTCGCCTTGACGGAGGCGATCCGGTTTTTCAGATCCTTAAGTGAAGGCATCCGTTATCCGTCCTTTAGGTCCGATTAGGCGAAGGACTTCGCGAAGCCATCGATGGCAGCCGTGAGCTTGCCCTTCGTATCATCGCTGATTGCCTTGTCCGTGCGGATCGTGTCGAGGATGGCCGAGCCTTCCGAGCGAAGGTACGACAAAAGGCCCTGTTCGAACTTGCCGACCTGTGCGACCGGAATCTTGTCCAGGTAGCCGTTGACGCCAGCGAAGATCACCGCAACCTGTTCTTCCGTCTTCAGCGGCGAGAATTGCGGCTGCTTCAGGAGTTCGGTCAGGCGTGCACCGCGGTTCAAGAGGCGCTGCGTCGAGGCATCGAGGTCCGAGCCGAACTGAGCGAAGGCGGCCATTTCGCGATACTGGGCGAGCTCACCCTTGATCGAGCCGGCAACCTGCTTCATCGCCTTGACCTGCGCGGCGGAGCCGACGCGCGAAACCGACAGACCGACGTTTACGGCCGGACGGATACCCTGATAGAACAGGTCGGTTTCGAGGAAGATCTGGCCGTCGGTGATCGAGATCACGTTAGTCGGAATGAAGGCCGAAACGTCGTTGCCCTGGGTTTCGATGACCGGCAGCGCCGTCAGAGAGCCAGCGCCCTTTTCATCGGAGAGCTTTGCAGCGCGCTCGAGGAGACGCGAATGCAGATAGAAAACGTCGCCCGGATAAGCTTCGCGGCCCGGCGGGCGGCGCAGCAGCAGCGACATCTGACGGTAGGCAACCGCCTGCTTGGACAGGTCGTCGTAACCGATCAGCGCGTGCTGACCGTTGTCACGGAAGTATTCGCCCATCGTGCAGCCGGCGAACGGTGCCAGGTACTGCATCGGAGCAGGATCGGAAGCCGTTGCGGCAACAACGATCGAGTACTTCATTGCGCCGCGTTCTTCGAGAACCTTGACGAACTGAGCAACGGTCGAACGCTTCTGGCCGATAGCGACATAGACGCAGTACAGCTTGTCGCCGTCCGGGCCGTTGTCGTGGATAGCCTTCTGGTTCAGGATCGTGTCGAGAATGATCGCGGTCTTGCCGGTCTGGCGGTCACCGATGACGAGCTCGCGCTGGCCACGACCGACCGGGATGAGCGCGTCGATAGCCTTGAGGCCGGTCGACATCGGCTCATGAACCGACTTGCGCGGAATGATGCCCGGAGCCTTCACGTCGACGCGCGCGCGGCGGGTCGAGTTGATCGGGCCCTTGCCGTCGATCGGATTTCCGAGAGCGTCAACAACGCGGCCAAGCAGCTCCGGACCGACCGGAACGTCAACGATGGCGCCGGTCCGCTTGACGGTGTCGCCTTCCTTGATGTCGCGGTCCGAACCGAAAATAACAACACCGACGTTGTCCGATTCCAGGTTCAACGCCATACCGCGGATGCCACCGGGGAACTCGACCATTTCACCTGCCTGAACATTGTCCAGACCGTAAACGCGAGCGATACCGTCACCGACGGAGAGAACCTGACCGACTTCCGAGACTTCTGCCTCTTTGCCGAAGTTTTTGATCTGGTCTTTGAGAATTGCGGAAATTTCCGCCGCGCGGATATCCATCAGCCGACCTCTTTCAATGCAAGCTTAAGGGTAGAGAGTTTCGTACGAAGAGACGTATCAATCTGACGGGACCCGACCTTCACGATCAGACCACCAAGAATTGACGGATCAACCGTGACGGCAATCGCCACGTCTTTGCCGGTGACGCCCTTGAGCGCCGCCTTCAATTCGGTTTCCTGCGCCGCAGTCAGCGCATGGGCCGAGGTGACCTCGGCGGTAATTTCGCCACGCTGGTTTGCGGCAATGATGCGGAAGGCCTTGATCATGCCCGGGAGGGCAAAGAGGCGACGGTTGCGCGCCACGACCTTCAGGAAATTTGCGAAGAAGCCGCTGATTCCAGCCTTCTCGCTAATGGCGACAATCGCCTTGAGCTGGTCGTCGGCCGAAAAAACAGGGCTCGAAACGAAACGCTTCAGGTCGTCGCTCTCGTCGAGCATCGCCTGGAACCGATCGAGGTCCTTGGTGACGCTTTCAACGGCGCCCTGCTCGAGCGCAAGCTCGAACAGCGACGAGGCATAGCGCTCTGCAACACCAGAAGTAAGCTGGGATGTGTCTGCCACTGGCCCAAATTTCCCTGATTTCAACTCAAGAATCCGGTCCCCGGCGGGCGCCTGACCTAGGATCTTGAATTCGTTATGATTTCCCCCAGAAATCGCAAGAGAAGCCTCTTGCTTCTTCCGAAATTCGGGGTCCGTCTAACATAGGATGTTCGGACTCGCAACACGCGTAACGCCCGAATACGGCTTTCGCATCGATTTCTAACGCAAAAATGCTCAAAGCCCAGAAACAAAGAGCCTGAACCGAGTGATATCAGCTCAACTCAAGCGGAAAAGAAACCGAAAACATAGGCGAGCGGAAGCGCCGCCAGAACGATCTGCGCAACCAGAAGTAAGTAGTTGAGAATAGTGCTCCCCTTATCTGACAGGAGCGAGATGATGCGCGCAAATGCAGCCATGGCGAACGAGGCGCCGAGCGCCATGTAGATCCAGTTCTGTGCCAACATGATGGCCGAGAGACCGAAGCCGAGATAGAAGCCACCGACGGAGCGCTGCTCGGCATAGCCGTCGCGCCGGCCCTCACGCGGCATCGAGCCAAACAACCGCATCGCATAGCCCGGCGCGAACATGATGACAAAGCCCGCCAGTGCCGTGAAAGCGGCTGCCGCGAAGGCGAGCTGTTCACCCAGTTCCGTTGGAAAATAAAAGTCCATTCGACCGCCCCGAATCCCCTGCTTCGCCGTCCTTATGGCATGATTGTGGTGCGACGCAAAAGCCCACCAGGAAACGATCTACAGGAAGCTTTGCGGGTCCACGTCGAGCTGCACATGTACCGAGCCGCGCTCCTTGGGCGCCTGCGCAAGCATCGCCCTGAGGAACGCCTGCATGTCGGAGTTTCGCCGTCCATGCACGAGGAGGCGGAAGCGATAGCGACCTCGCACCAGCGCAAGCGGCGCTTCCGCAGGACCCAGCACGGAGATGCCGGAAACGTTGGGCGCGGCGTTCCTGATTCCACGAGCATGGTTTTCCGCGTCGTGGCGCGTGTCCGCCGAGACGATGACCGACGCCAGCCGTCCGAACGGCGGCAGGATGGCACGCTCCCGCTCGGCGATCTCGCGCTCGTAGAAGGCGCTCGCATCACCCGACACGATCGCCTGCATGACGGGATGTTGCGGTTGGTATGTCTGAAGGAGGCCGTGGCTCTTCAAGCCGGTACGGCCAGCGCGGCCCGTCACCTGCGACAGGAGCTGGAACGTGCGTTCGGCAGCGCGCGGGTCACCGTTGGCTAAGCCGAGATCAGCATCGACGATGCCGACCAGCGTCATCAGCGGGAAGTTATGCCCCTTGGCGACGAGCTGTGTGCCGATAACGATATCGGCTTCGCCCTTGGCGATGGCCTCGAGCTCGAGGCGCAACCGCTTGACGCCGCCCATCATGTCGGACGAGAGCACGATCGTCCGTGCCTCGGGAAAGTGACGCTCCACCTCTTCAGCGATACGCTCGACGCCGGGGCCACAGGCAACAAGGTGATCGAGGGTTCCGCATTCGGGGCAGGCTTCCGGCGTGCGCTCGGCATGGCCGCACTGATGGCACTGCAACTGTTTCTTGAAGCGATGCTCGACGAGCCAGCTGGAGCACTGTGGGCACTGAAAGCGGTGACCGCAAACCCGGCAAAGTGTCAGCGGCGCATAGCCGCGCCGATTGAGGAAGAGAAGCGCCTGCTGCTGCTTCTCGACCGTCTTGCCGATCGCACGGATGAGAACGGGCGAGAGGAAACCGCCGCGCTCGGGCGCGTGGCGGCGCATGTCGATGAGATGCAGATCCGGCAACGCCGCGTCACCGAAGCGGGTCGGCATATGAACGATGTTGTAGCGGCCGCTCTGGCCGTTGACCTGGCTCTCGACCGAGGGCGTGGCGGAAACCAGAACCACGGGGAAATCGCCAATGCGGGCGCGCACAACTGCCATGTCGCGCGCATTGTAATAGACACGGTCTTCCTGCTTGTAAGCCGGATCATGCTCTTCATCGACGATGATCAGACCAAGATCCTCGAACGGCAGGAACAGCGCCGAGCGCGCGCCGGCCACGACACGAACCTCGCCCGTGACGGCCTGGCGCCAGACTTTCTCGCGGGTGCGTGGCGCCAGATCGGAATGCCATTCGGCGGGCTTGGCGCCGAAGCGATCCTGAAAACGCTCCAGAAAGCTCGCTGTCAGCGCGATCTCCGGCAACAGGATCAGCACCTGCTTGCCACGCTTCAGTGTTTCCGCAATGGCCTCGAAATATACCTCCGTCTTGCCCGAGCCGGTCACGCCGTCGATCAGCGAAACGGCGAATTCACCCTTTCGAACTTCGGCAAGAATCTCGTCCGCCGCCTCCCTTTGCGGGCCTTCAAGGCGCGAGGTCACGAAATCGGGATCGGGCTTTGCCACCACTGGCGGCGGCGGCAGGAACACCGTCTCGAAAACCCCCTGGCCGACCAGGCCGTCGACGACGCTGGTCGACACACCGGCGGCATGGGCAAGCCCGCTTCGCGTCCAGGATAGGCCATCGCCGGCAATATCGAGCACACGGGCGCGCGCTGGCGTCATCCGCTCCGGTGCGCCGCCGACGAATCGCAGTCCCTCCACCATCGGCTCCGGCTCGAAGGCATTTGGCGCGCGCAACGCCATTCGCGCCACGAGCCCAGGCGGCGACAGCGTATAGCTCGCAACCCAATCGATGAAGTCGCGCATCTCCTTGGTCAGAGGCGGGCAATCGAAGACATGGCTGATCGGCCTCAACTTCTTGGGATCGACCCCATCCTCGCCGCCGTCCCAGACGACGCCGATCACCTGCCTTGGGCCAAGCGGCACCTGTACGACCGATCCCGGCTCGGCCGCCATACCCTCCGGCACGGCATAGGAGTATGGCTTCGGCGCAGGCATGGGAACGAGCACCGGAACCGTGCGGTTTGCCGGCGGCGTCTCAAACAGCGCTCCAAAGAGATCGGACGAATCTGTGCTCATCGGGCGAGACCATGCCCGGATCGGCGCAAAAAGAAAACCTGTAAGGTCATCAACACCAATTCGAAAGATCCAGGCGGACCGAGCGCAGGGACCGGTAATTCTGGGCAAACATCGAGCGGAGCAGCATGCCTTGCCTTAGCCGATCCGATCAGGGAATTGAACGGGCGCTCGCCGGTTCCGCCTCTGCCGGCGGGACCAACGGCACGAATTGCGCATCGCCGTCAGCGTCGAGCACATGCACGGTATGGTCCTCCAACGCCTTGGTCACCTCGTTGATATCGCCGTCGAGATGCTCCACCGGAATCAGATTGCCAACCACGAAGTCGAAACGGTCGCCCCGCTTGTTCAGAAGCTCGTGAAACACCGTCATGTCCCGAAGCTCGGTCGACCACTTCGCGAACCAGTAGAACAGGCCAGAGTTACGCGCCGTCATGTGCACCGGCAGGATCGGCAGATTGTACTTGCGCGCAAGGCCGACGGCGGAGGTTTTCCACGGACGCTCATTCAGGCGCCCGTTTGCCCAATAGGCGATACGTCCCGAGGGAAAAAGCACCGTTGCCTTGCCTTCCCTGACGGCGTGATTGGTGATCTGCAATGTCTCGCGGGTCTTCAGCTTGCTCTTGTGCTCCTCACGCCACTCGACCGGGATGATGACCTCGGCAAAGCGCGGGTTGACACGCACAGCATCACGGTTCGCAAACACCATCACGTCGGGCCGCTTGTGTTTCAGTAGATCGAACACAGCGACACCATCGGCGATGCCGGTCGGATGGTTGCTGACCAGGATGAAGCCGCCGGCATCAGGAATGCGTTCGCCATGCCTGACATTGATATCGAGCTTCAACAGCTTGCTCATGTATTCGAAACATTGGAAGCCCGGCATGTTTGCAACGTCATTGGCGAAGCTGACCGCCCTGTTGTAGCGCAAGAGAGTGTAGAGGAAGGGGCGCATGACCGGCCAAAGTGGATGCTTCACGATCCTTTGTCCGCGCTCGGCGATCAGCGTATCAACGATATGTCCCGGTTTGCCATGGGAGACGAGGGCGATCGCTTCCGCGAATTGTCCGAAAGCGGTCGTGGGGTGGCGCCGTGGCATGCAAGATCCTGAGTCGTTGGGAAACCAGTTAGGTCGATTATTATGATGGAAACGTGACAGCCACTTGGTCGGTATTAGCAATTCCATAACTATCGTCCCTTCAGAATTGGCAGCCGAATTGGCAAATTCAAGGGCGTGAGACGTGAACGAACTCCTGATCATCGCCGACCCACAACTGATGGCGGAACGAACAGCTTGGCTCGGTAACCTTGCCAACGAAAGGCGTCTATCCGAGCACACGCTCGACGCCTATGAGCGCGACACCCGCCAGTTCCTGACCTTCCTCACCGGTCATCTCGCAGGCCCCGCGACGCTGAAAGATATCCACGCGCTGCGGCCTGCCGATTTCCGCGCATTCCTCGCCGCACGCCGCAAGGAGGGATCGGGCGCGCGTTCGCTTGGCCGCAATCTTGCCGGGCTGCGATCGCTGCTGCGTTACCTCGAAAAGAAGGGGCTGGTGAATGCCGCCGGCGCCGGCGCGATCCGCTCGCCGAAGCAGCCGAAGTCGCTGCCGAAACCCCTGTCCGACAGGCAGGCGATCACAGTCGTCAGTGATGAGGCGCAACTGCACGAGGAACCCTGGATCGCAGCGCGCGACGCCGCCGTCTTCACCCTTCTTTACGGCTGCGGTCTGCGCATCTCCGAAGCGCTCGACCTGACACCCGACGATTTCAACCGTGGCGCGGCCACGTTGCGCATCACCGGTAAAGGCAACAAGACCCGCCTCGTGCCGCTGCTCACCGTCGTCGCCGAAGCGGTTGGGAAATACCGATCGCTGTGCCCGTACCATCTCGACGGCGAGCAGCCTCTTTTCCGCGGAGCGCGCGGCGGAAAGCTGCAGGCCGCCATCATTCAGCGCACCATGCAAAAGATGCGCAGTGCCTTTGGGCTGCCCGAGACAGCGACGCCACACGCGCTACGGCACTCCTTCGCGACCCATCTTCTCGCGGGCGGCGGCGATCTCCGCAGCATTCAGGAACTGCTCGGCCACGCCAGCCTTTCCACCACCCAGGTCTACACGGGTGTGGATTCATCCCGTCTGCTCGAAGTTTACGACCGTGCCCATCCTCGGGCGTAATCTTTTGTTAACGGCTTCTCTTAAAGGAATATCCGCACGCTGAGCGTAGAGCTTAGCGATCACAGTGACCGGAACACCATCATGACGATCTCCATCGGCCACCGCAGCCTGCACATCGCATCGCTGGGCAATCTCCTGCTCTGGCTGATCGCCGCATTTCACATGCTGCTTGCGGCAACGCTGATCGCCGTCCTGTTTTCCGTCTCCCCGGCTGCCGCCGCAGACGACGCCAGCTGCACCGGCCACAATATCCTGACCGATCTGAAGCAGAGCGACCCCGCGCGCTATGCCGAGGTGGTCAAGGAAGCGGATGCCGTGCCGAACGGCAAGGGCATCTTCTGGAAGATCGAAAAGCCAGGCGTGAAACCGTCCTGGCTGCTTGGCAGCATGCATGTCACCGATCCGCGGGTGCTGACGCTCCCGCCGCGCACGCAGGCCGCCCACGACGCTGCCGACGCTATCGTCATCGAATCCGACGAGATCCTCGACGAGAAAAAGGCTTCCGCCGCTCTGCTGATGAAGCCTGAACTGATGATGTTCACCGATGGGACGACGATTGAGAAGCTTCTGTCTCACGATGACTACGTTCGTCTGGAAGACGGCCTGAAGCAACGTGGCATCCCGCTTGCCGCGGTCTCGCGCATGCGGCCATGGATGATCTCGAGTGTCGTTGCCCTTCCCAGCTGCGAAATGGCCCGCAAAGCCAAGGGCGTACAGTTCCTTGACCAGAAGATTGCTGCAGATGCGGTTGCCGAGGGCAAGCAGGTTAAAGGCCTGGAAACACTTGCTGAGCAGCTGCAGGCAATGGCCGAGTTGCCGACCGAATTCCACATGAAGTCACTGATCGAGACGCTGGCCTTGGGTTCCAAGATGAACGACGTGGTGGAAACCATGACCGATCTCTACCTCTCCGGCGATATCGGCATGACCATTCCGATGCTGAAGACCGTTTCGCCCGATGGCGAGGATGAGGACGGCGACTATGCAGCCTTCGAACAGCGCATCATTCTCGACCGCAACAAGGTGATGGCCGAGCGAGCAGCCCCGATTCTTGCTAATGGCAACGTCTTCATGGCCGTCGGCGCGCTCCATCTTCCCGGCGAAGGCGGCGTCATCGAGTTGCTGCGCAAGCAGGGCTTCACGCTGACGGCTGTCAACTAACGCCCGACCGTCATTCGCCTGAGAACATTGGTCTTCCAGTAGAACTGATGGGCAAGCGCGCCAGCAACATGTGCGGTGATTACGGCCCACAGCACCGCCTTGAAGATACCGCCATGAAGCTCGCCGGAAATATCGACCCCCAGATAATACGCCGCCATACCGGTCAGCGGCAGGAGGAAGATCAACAGGTAGAGCGCGATATGCGCGACTTTGGCGCCAATCCGGAATATCTTCGGTTCCGCTGCCGGTTCAGCCGGCGCTCCCTGAATAAGGCGCAGGCAAACACGCAGGATTGCGAGAACGAGAATGCCAATGCCGACATAGGCATGCACGTTGGCAGACGCAATCTGATCGGCCGAGGGGATACCACCCCGGCGGACCGTCCGGTTCCAGGCGTTCATACCATCCGGGAACAGCAGGTTGAAAAAGATCATGAGCGCCATCACCCAATGCAGCAGCCGCTGCGGAAGGCTATATGCATCACGAGAGTCGATAGGCATGTATCTATCCTCAGAACAGCAATTAGAACCGTTCTAAGGTAAATGGACCGCCTGCTGTGAAGCAAGCAGCCCACCCCGCATTGCCAAAATTTAATATTACATATGGATCGGCTTGAAGAAGGCGGCGAGAGCCGCTTCCTTGACCGCTTCCGACATGGTCGGGTGCGCGTGGCACGTGCGGCCGAGATCTTCCGCGGAACCACCGAATTCCATCAGAACCGCGATCTCGTGGATCATCTCTCCTGCGCCGAAGCCGACGATATGGCCGCCGAGGACGCGATCCGTTTCCTTATCGGACAGGATCTTCACAAAGCCATCAGTCGCGAGCATCGCACGCGCACGGCCGTTCGCCGTGAACGGGAACTTGCCGACCTTGTAGGCGATGCCAGCAGCCTTCAGCTCTTCTTCCGTCTTGCCGACGGAGGCGACTTCCGGCTGCGTGTAGACGACGCTCGGAATGACGTCGTAGTTCACATGGCCATGCTGACCGGCGAGGATTTCGGCAAGCGCGACGCCTTCGTCTTCAGCCTTGTGAGCCAGCATCGGACCCTTCACCACGTCGCCGATCGCGTAGATGCCAGGAACGTTGGTGCGGAAGTGTCCGTCGATCTCGACGCGACCACGATTGTCGAGCTTGACGCCTGCTTCTTCCAGACCGAGGCCGGCGGTATAGGGCGTGCGGCCGGTCGCGATCAGAACGACTTCGGCTTCGAGCGTCTGTGCATCGCCACCCTTGACCGGCTCGAAGGTAACCTTGGCACCTTTGCCGCCCTTCTCAACGCCCGTCACCTTGGAGCTCAGGTTGATGGTGACACCCTGCTTGGCGAGCATGCGCTGGAATTGCTTGGAAACTTCGCCATCCATGCCACCGAGAATCGTGTCGAGATATTCGACGACGGTGACCTTGGCACCGAGGCGCGACCAGACAGAGCCGAGCTCGAGGCCGATGACACCACCACCGACGACGATCATCGTTTCCGGCACCTTCTCGAGAGCGATCGCACCCGTCGAGGAAATGATCACCTTCTCGTCGAGATCGACCTTGACGCCAGGAATGCCGGCCACGTCGGAGCCGGTCGCGATGACAATGTTCTTGCCTTCGATTTCCTGGACCTTACCGTCTTCGCCGGTCACGGAAACCTTGCCGGCCGATGCGATCTTGCCGGTACCCTGGAAGGCATCGATCTTGTTCTTCTTGAAGAGGAAGGCAACGCCATCGACGTTGGCCTTTACCGTCGCATCCTTGTGCGCCAGCATCTTTTCAAGGTTCAGCTTCGGAGCCGCGACCTCGATGCCGAGCGCATCCATGCCATGGCCAGCCTGATGGAACATTTCGGAGGCATGCAGCAGCGCCTTGGACGGGATGCAGCCGACGTTCAGGCAGGTGCCGCCAAACGTTGCACGCTTTTCAACGACGGCGACCTTGAGGCCGAGCTGCGCTGCCTTGATGGCAGCGACATAGCCGCCGGGGCCGGTTCCGATAACGATCACATCGTAGGACATTGTTTCTTTTCCTTTTTCGTTATTTGCTTAGTCAGCCGCGCGAGCGAGCGCGAGGCGGAAACCGAAGCCGACCAGTGCGGCGCCGGTGATGCGGTTGAACCATTTGCCGCTTGCTATGAAGCGGTCGCGAATGGGCTTTACGGTGAAGAAAGTGGCGACGCCGGCGAACCAGACGACGAGTGCGGTGGCCATGCCGATGCCGTAGCTGAACTGGATAAGCGCCGGGGTATCGTGGTGCACCAGCGTCGAGAACAGCGACAGGAAAAACAGGACCGGCTTCGGATTGAGCGCGTTGGTGATGAAGCCCATCCCGAGGCACTTGAGCGCCGAGATCGGCTTGCGATCTTCGTCCGTCACCTCGATCTCATTCACCTTGAAGCCCGGCTCGCGGAAGGACTTGATGCCGAGGTAGACGAGATAGGCGACGCCGGCCCATTTGATCATGGCAAACAGCATCAGCGACTTGGAGACGATCAGGCCAAGGCCGAGGATCGTGTAGCTGATGTGAAAGAGCAGTGAGAAGCCCATGCCGAGGCCGGTCATCATGGCGGCACGGCGGCCATGCACGATGCTCTGGCGCAGGATGACGGCGAAGTCGGCGCCCGGTACGACGATGAAGATCGAAAAGACGGCCATCAGGCCGAGAAACTCAAGGAAGTATTGCATGGCGATATGGTCTCCGCGTCCTAACGGCCGCCGCTAACATTGAGTATGGCGCCCGTTATATAGGAAGCCGTCGGCGAGAGAAGGTAGAGGACCGCATCGGCGATCTCCTCTGCCGTGCCGGGCCTCTGCATCGGAATGCTCGGCGCCAGGTCGCGTGCGCGGTTCGGCAGGCCGCCGGATGCATGAATGTCGGTATCGATGACACCGGGGCGGATAGCGTTCACACGCACGCCCTCATTTGCCACCTCGCGCGACAGACCCACGGTGAATGTATCGATCGCGGCCTTCGATGCGGCGTAGTCGACATACTGCGAGGCCGAGCCCAGAACGGCTGCCATCGACGAGATGTTGACGATTGCCCCGCCATTGCCGCCATGCCTCGACGACATGCGGCGGACGGCTTCGGCCGCGCATAGGATCGAGCCGGTCACGTTGATCCGCATCATCCGCTCAAGTCGCTCGACGCTCATCTCGTCGACGCGCTGCTGGGCATCGACGATGCCGGCATTGTTGACCAGTCCATCCAGCCGCCCGAAGTGCTTCTCGACTGTCTGGAACATCGAAACGATATCCTGCGCGCTGCCGACATCGCCCTTGATTGCGATGGCGTCACCGCCCTCGGCCTTGACCTCCGAGACGATAGCGTCGGCAGCCGCGCGGTTGGCGGCGTAGTTCACAGCAACGTTCCAACCCTGGCGGGCAGCGAGCCGGCAGACCGCAGCACCGATACCCCGACTACCGCCGGTAACAAGAAGGACCGGTCGTTCTGTCATTTCGCGCACTCCGTGAATGCCAGGACATCCCACGGCGCAACCGTCGCCTTGTCGTTGCCCCAGATCTGCGATTGGCGGATCGCCGGACCGAGACCCGGCAGAAAGATATTCTCGGCGGCTGCCGCGGCTTCGGACTGCAGATTCTCGATCTCGCCCTTGGCATTCGCGCCGTAGATCGTGCCCCGCCAGATCGTGCAAGCGTCCAGATCGGCGCCCGTCACGTCGCCACCGGGGCATTTGAACATCAGGATACCGACAGCGCGTTCCGGATCGTCTGACGGCATCACATAGCCGTCGAGCTCGATCGAGGTCTTCAGCACCTTCAGCTTGAACCGGTTGCTGGCAGCCGCCGCTTCCGAATTGATCGGCGTGAAGCGCAACTCGTAGGCGCCATCCCTATCTGCGTAGACAGCACTTGCCTGGCTGCAGTCGGGAGCCGCCACAGCGATCGCAGGCAACGCCAACAAGAACGCGAGCGACGCCCCCACCCTGCCTTTGGCAAGGGGAGGCATCTTGGTCTTACGCCCTGTGGAGATTGCCAGCGACATCGCGCGCCCCGCTGAGGTGGAAAGGGCCGCTCGCGCGGCCCAGTCGAATGCTTAGAGATCGAGAACCAGACGCTCCGGATCTTCCAGGCTTTCCTTCACGCGAACGAGGAAGGTCACGGCTTCCTTGCCGTCGACGATGCGGTGATCGTAGGAAAGCGCGAGATACATCATCGGACGGATGACGATCTGGCCACCGACGACAACCGGACGGTCCTGGATCTTGTGCATGCCGAGGATACCGGACTGCGGCGCATTCAGGATCGGCGAAGACATCAGCGAGCCGTAGACGCCGCCATTGGTGATCGTGAAGGTACCGCCCTGCATGTCGGCCATCGAAAGCGAACCGTCGCGGGCAGCCTTTGCCAGACGTGCCAGTTCCTTCTCGACTTCAGCGATCGACATCTGGTCAGCGTCGCGGATGACGGGAACAACGAGGCCCTTGTCCGTGCCGACGGCCATGCCGATGTGGCAGAAGTTCTTGTAGATGATGTCGGTACCATCAATCTCAGCGTTAACAGCCGGCAGTTCCTTCAGCGCATGGGTGATCGCCTTGGTGAAGAAGCCCATGAAGCCGAGCTTCACGCCATGCTTCTTTTCGAAGACGTCCTTGTACTTGGCGCGCAGGTCCATGACCGCCTTCATGTCCACCTCGTTGTAAGTGGTCAGCATGGCGGCCGTGTTCTGGGCGTCCTTCAGGCGCTTGGCAATCGTCTGGCGCAGGCGCGTCATCTTCACACGCTCTTCGCGAGCGGCGTCCTCTACCGTCGACGGGCCGCGGGCAGCAGCCGGAACGGCGGGAGCGGCAGCGGCTGCCGGAGCGGAGATGCCCTTGGCAACAGCAGCAATCACGTCGCCCTTCAGAACCTGGCCGCGCTTGCCGCTACCGTCGATCTGATCGGCCGACAGATTGTTCTCGGCCAGCATCTTGGCGGCAGCCGGTGCGGGCGGCATGGCGGAGACTGAAGCAGCCGGCGCAGCAGCAGCGGCGACTGGTGCAGGTGCCGCAGCAGCGGGCTCGGCAGCCTTGGCGGGAGCGGCCGGGGCAGCAGCGGCACCGACGCCTGCTGCGATCTGGCCGAGCAGTGCGCCGAGACCGACCGTCTCGCCAGCCTGGGCAACGATTTCGGACAGCGTACCGGAAGCCGGTGCCGGCACTTCGATGGTCACCTTGTCGGTTTCAAGCTCGAGAATCGGCTCGTCAGCCTTGATGGCGTCGCCGACCTTCTTGAACCAGGTACCGACGGTTGCCTCGCTGACGGATTCACCGAGAGTTGGAACGCGGATTTCTGTGGCCATTGTTCAAATCCTGATTTGCTTGTGTTCGTTTATTCGTTTCCGGCAGCAGATGGCCGGAGAATGATCGAGGGCATTGGCAATATGTCAAAGCGAAAGCCGTAACCGGACTGGATGATCGGATCGGCATCGGCAAGCGCTTGCGCCGCCTTCTGATCCGCTGCCGAAACGACTGCCATGCCCCAGGCTCCCTCGCCTTCGAAGACGGGACCGACGGCAATCGCCAATCCCTCTTCTGCGTTGCGGTGCCAATAAGCGGCATGGCGGCTCATCGCAGCCATTTCCTCTCCGGTCGCGTCATGCGGGAAGCGAGGACGAGGCGGCACAAGTCTGAGGAAGAAATATGCCATCGCCCCGATCCCTTAGCCGCCCAGCGCATCCTCGAGGAATGCGGCGAGCTGCGACAGATGCTTGGACATCAGACCCGTGGCCGGCGAAGCGGCAGCCGGGCGGCCGGTGTAACGGACGCGCTGGTACTTCGCATCGATATGGGCGAGCACCCATTCCAGATACGGGTCGATGAACGACCATGCACCCATGTTCTTCGGCTCTTCCTGGCACCAGACCATCTCTGCGTTCCGGAAGCGGGAAAGCTCGTTGATGAGCGCCTTTGCCGGGAACGGATAGAGCTGTTCGACGCGCAGCAGGTAGATGTCGTCAATGCCGCGCTTTTCGCGCTCTTCCAGGAGGTCGTAGTAGACCTTGCCGGTGCACATGACGACGCGGCGGATCTTGGCATCCTTCTGCAGCTTGATCGGGCCGTCCTTGATAACCTCCGCATCGTCCCAAAGCAGGCGATGGAAGGAGGACTCACCGGCCAGTTCCGCAAGGCTGGAAACGGCCCGCTTGTGGCGCAGAAGCGACTTCGGCGTCATCAGAACGAGCGGCTTGCGGAAGTCACGCTTCAGCTGCCGGCGCAGGATATGGAAGTAGTTCGCCGGTGTCGTGACGTTGGCAACCTGCATGTTGTCTTCTGCGCAAAGCTGCAGGAAGCGCTCGAGGCGGGCCGAGGAATGCTCCGGACCCTGCCCCTCGTAGCCATGCGGCAACAGGCAGACGAGACCCGACATACGCAGCCACTTGCGTTCGCCCGACGAAACGAACTGGTCGAAGACGACCTGCGCACCGTTGGCGAAGTCGCCGAACTGGGCTTCCCAGAGCGTTAGCGCGTTCGGACGAGCCAGCGAATAGCCATACTCGAAGCCGAGGACCGCTTCTTCCGAAAGCATCGAGTTGATGACTTCGTAACGAGCCTGGTTGGACGACAGGTTCGCGAGCGGAATGTAGCGCTCTTCCGTCTCTTGATCATAGAGAACCGAATGACGCTGCGAGAAGGTGCCGCGTTCGCAATCCTGGCCGGACAGGCGGATCTTGTGACCTTCGACGACCAACGAGCCGAAGGCAAGCGCCTCAGCCATCGCCCAGTCGAGGTTCTCGCCCGTCTGGATCATGTTGGCACGGTTTTCCATGAAGCGCTGGATCGTGCGGTGCGCGCGGAAGCCTTCCGGAATTTCCGAAAGCTTGCGGCCGATATCCTTGAGCGTCTTCATCGCAACGGCGGTCTTGCCGCGGCGCTGTTCGTCGGCATTGTCGGCCGTGCGCAGGCCCGACCACTCGCCATCCAGCCAGTCGGCCTTGTTGGGCTTGTAGCTCTGGCCGGCGTCGAACTCCTGCTCGAGGTGGGCACGCCAGTCGGCCTTCATCTTCTCGACTTCGCCGTCGCTGACGAGGCCCTCTGCAACAAGACGGTCCGCATAGATCTGCAGCACGGTCTTGTGAGCGCGGATGACCTTGTACATCTTCGGCTGCGTGAAGGACGGCTCATCGCCTTCGTTGTGGCCGTAGCGGCGGTAGCAGAACATGTCGACCACAACGGGCTTGTGGAACTTCATGCGGAATTCGGTCGCGATCTTGGCCGCATAGACGACCGCTTCCGGATCGTCGCCGTTGACGTGGAAGATCGGCGCTTCGATCATTTTGGCAACGTCGGACGGATAGGGCGACGAGCGCGAGAAGGCCGGGTTCGTGGTGAAACCGATCTGGTTGTTGATGATGACATGCATCGTGCCGGCAACGCGATGGCCGCGCAGGCCGGAGAGGCCGAGGATTTCGGCAATCACGCCCTGGCCAGCGAAAGCCGCGTCACCATGGATCAGAAGCGGCAGAACCTTGGCGCGCTCGGACAGCGGGATGATGTCGCCATCCCACACGGTGGCGCCCATGTCCTGCTTGGCGCGAGCCTTGCCCATGACGACGGGATCGACGATTTCGAGGTGCGAGGGGTTGGCCGTCAGCGAGACGTGAACCTTGTTGCCATCGAACTCACGGTCGGAGGAGGCGCCGAGGTGGTACTTCACGTCGCCCGAGCCTTCCACTTCGTCAGGCGCGTAGGAGCCGCCCTTGAATTCGTGGAAGATCGCGCGGTGCGGCTTGCCCATGACCTGCGAGAGCACGTTCAGACGGCCGCGGTGGGCCATACCGAACACGGCTTCACGAAGGCCGAGATGACCGCCACGCTTCAGGATCTGCTCGAGTGCCGGGACGAGCGATTCACCACCGTCGAGACCAAAACGCTTGGTGCCCTTGAACTTGACGTCGAGGAACTGCTCGTAGCCTTCGGCTTCGACGAGCTTGGCGAGGATGGCCTTCTTGCCCTCAGGGCTGAAAGCGACGCCCTTGTCCGGACCTTCGATCCGTTCCTGGATCCAAGCCTTCTCTTCCGGGTTCGAGATGTGCATGAACTCGACACCGAGGGTCGAACAGTAGGTGCGCTCGAGGATCTCGATCATCTCGGGAAGGGTGGCGTATTCGAGGCCGAGAACGTTGTCGATGAAGATCTTGCGGGAATAGTCGGCCTCGGTGAAACCGTAAGCTTCGGGCGACAGTTCCTTGTAGTCTTCGACAGGTGCCGCAATCCCGAGCGGGTCGAGCTTGGCATGCAGGTGACCGCGCATGCGGTAGGCGCGGATCATCATGATGGCGCGGACGGAGTCGCGCGTCGCCTGCAGGATGTCGGCGCCATCGGTCGGCTTGCCGGCTGCTTCCGCCTTGCCCTTGACCTTGGTTTCGATGATTTTCTCTACAGCGCCCCAATCCCCGTCGAGCGCCGAAACGAGGTCGCTCTTCGGCTGCAGGGGCCAATTTGCCTTGCGCCAGGACGCGCCCTTGGCCGCCTTCTTCACATCTTCCGGATTGTCTTCCAGCGCCTTGAAGAAGGACCGCCATTCCTCGCCGACCGAGTTCGGGTCTTCCTCATAACGCGCATAAAGCTGCTCGATATAGGCAGCATTGGCGCCATCCAGGAACGAGGTAATCTGAAACTGCTCGTTGGCTTCTTGCCGTGCCATGGTTACACGCGGACGCCTTCGTCCGCCTCCTGACTTGTGATTCCGCCGGATACTCGACCGGCTTGCCGCATCTGTCGTTAGCCGCCTGTCCGCGGCTCATTCCATTTTAGAAGTCGAGCCCCGGGCAGGCGGTGAACGCCGCTGCCCGAGGTATGGATGGATTAGCCCTTGAGGACTTCAACCAGCGTCTTGCCGAGGCGAGCCGGGGACGGCGACACCTTGATCCCGGCCGATTCCATCGCCGCGATCTTCGATTCTGCGTCACCCTTGCCGCCGGAAACAACGGCGCCTGCGTGACCCATCGTGCGGCCCTTCGGCGCCGTACGGCCCGCGATGAAGCCGGCCATCGGCTTCTTGCGGCCCTTCTTGGCTTCATCGATCAGGAACTGTGCCGCGTCTTCTTCAGCCGAGCCGCCGATTTCGCCGATCATGATGATCGAGGTCGTGGCTTCGTCAGCGAGGAACATTTCGAGCACGTCGATGAACTCCGTGCCCTTGACCGGGTCGCCGCCGATACCGACAGCCGTCGTCTGGCCGAGGCCTTCGTTCGAGGTCTGGAACACGGCTTCGTAGGTCAGCGTGCCGGAACGCGAGACGATACCGACCGAACCCTTGCGGAAGATCGAGCCCGGCATGATGCCGATCTTGCACTCTTCCGGCGTCAGGATGCCCGGGCAGTTCGGGCCGAGCAGGCGCGACTTCGACTTGTCGAGCTTGGCCTTCACACGCACCATGTCCATGACCGGGATGCCCTCGGTGATGCAGGTGATGAACGGGATCTCGGCGTCGATCGCTTCGATGATCGCATCGGCGGCGCCTGCCGGCGGAACGTAGATGACGGTCGCATCGGCGCCGGTCTTGTCCCTGGCTTCGGCGACAGAGGCGAAGATCGGCAGCGAGGTGCCGTCGACGCCAGACGACCACGATTCACCACCCTTCTTCGGGTGAATGCCGCCGACCATCTTGGTGCCGTAATAGGCGAGCGCCTGTTCGGTGTGGAAGGTGCCGGTCTTGCCGGTCAGGCCCTGAACGAGAACCTTGGTGTCTTTGTTGACGAGAATGGACATGCGAGGCCTTTGTTTAGGAGAGGTTGGAAGACGTGGGGGACGTGCGACGGTAGATCCCGCTGACGACCTCCTGCCAGGTGTCGCTGCCTGCAGGCGAAAAGCTCACGCCCATCCGGTAGCGGTCTTCATTTTCAAATGTGAATACGGTGCGCTGTGTACCGCGCGGCGAAGTCTTCGTCAGCACGAGCTCGATGTCGCTCCACTCGCCAGAAGCGGGCGAAGGCGGCACGAAACCCACGGTATCGAACTGGTAGAGCTTGTAGGCCTGCTCTGACCCGTCGAAACCGAAGAGGTTGCGAGCTTCGAACGAAACGGCGCCTTCGCGCGTCTGGCGATAGCGCTGTTCCAGGAAGAACCCGCCGAAGAGCGCCTCAGCGGAGAGTTCGGCACAGGCTTTGCCCTCCGTGGTCCACGCCGACGCTGCCACATGCTCTTCCCCTTCCCAAACGCCGGCAAAGGCGTTGAGACGGAGATGAGCAGCAGAGGGCGTGGACTGGAAGGCCATGATCAGTCCTCAGCCGTTGATCGCCGCGACGATCTTCTTCGCCGCATCGTCAAGATCATCAGCCGCGGTGATCGCCAGACCTGACTCGTTGAGGATCTTCTTGCCGAGCTCGACATTGGTGCCTTCGAGGCGAACGACGAGCGGAACCTTCAGACCGACTTCCTGCACGGCCGCGACAACGCCTTCGGCAATGACGTCACAACGCATGATGCCGCCGAAGATGTTGACGAGGATGCCCTCTACCTTCGGATCCGCAGTGATGATCTTGAAGGCCGCAGCGACCTTCTCCTTGCCAGCACCACCGCCGACGTCGCAGAAGTTCGCCGGCTCCTTGCCGTAAAGCTTGATGATGTCCATCGTCGCCATGGCGAGACCGGCGCCGTTGACCATGCAACCGATGTTGCCGTCGAGAGCGACGTAAGCGAGATCCCACTTGGAAGCTTCAATTTCCTTGGCGTCTTCCTCGGTCTCGTCGCGGAGCGCCTTGACGTCGTCATGGCGGAACAGCGCGTTGCCGTCGAAGGACATCTTGGCGTCGAGAACGCGCAGGTGACCGTCTTTCATGACGATCAGCGGGTTGACCTCGAGCAGCGCCATGTCCTTTTCGCCGAAGGCTTTGTAGAGCGCCGGGAACAGCGACTTGGCATCTTCGGCAGCAACGCCGGTCAGTTCGAGAGCCTTGGAGATCGCAGCAACGTCAGCAGCCGTCACACCGGTTTCCGGATCGATGGCGATCGTGTGGATCTTCTCAGGCGTGTCGTGAGCAACAGCTTCGATGTCCATGCCGCCTTCCGTCGATACGACGAAGGCAACGCGGCCAACCGAGCGGTCGACCAGCAGCGAGCAATACAGTTCGCGGTCGATGTCTGCGCCGTCTTCGATGTAGAGGCGGTTGACCTGCTTGCCGGCTTCGCCCGTCTGCGCCGTTACCAGCGTGTTGCCAAGCATTTCCTTGGCGTGAGCAACGACTTCGTCGATCGACTTGGCAAGGCGAACGCCGCCCTTGGCGTCGGGGCCGAGCTCCTTGAACTTGCCCTTGCCACGGCCGCCAGCATGGATCTGGCTCTTGACCACGTAGAGCGGACCCGGCAGCGACTTGGCGGCAGCTTCGGCTTCCTCGACCTTGAGGATCGGCACGCCCTTCGCGACCGGCGCGCCATAGCCCTTCAGCAGAGCCTTGGCCTGATATTCATGAATATTCATGGGTCTATTCCTGTTTGGATTGCGTCAGCACGCCGACTGATTACTTGAGCGCAGGCGCGATGTTGATGCAGGCTTCGCACAGGCCGGCGACAGCAGCGACGGACTTGTCGAAGGCTTCCTTTTCGGCCTTGTTGAGGTCGATCTCGATGATGCGCTCGACGCCGCCGGCACCGATGACGGTGGGAACGCCGACATACATGTCCTTGACGCCGTACTGGCCGGAGAGCTGCGCTGCGCAAGGCAGAACGCGCTTCTTGTCCTTGAGGTAGGATTCAGCCATCTCGATCGCGGAAGCAGCCGGCGCGTAGTAGGCCGAGCCGGTCTTCAGCAGGCCAACGATTTCAGCGCCACCATCACGGGTGCGCTGGATGATTTCTTCGAGGCGCTCCTTGGTGACCCAGCCCATGGTGACGAGGTCGGTGAGCGGGATGCCGGCAACGGTCGAATAGCGAGCGAGCGGCACCATCGTGTCGCCGTGGCCGCCAAGAACGAACGCGGTGACATCCTGGACGGAAACGTTGAATTCCTTGGAGAGGAACAGGCGGAAACGCGAACTATCCAGAACGCCGGCCATGCCGACGACCTTGTTGGCCGGAAGGCCGGAGAACTTCTGCAGAGCCCAGACCATCGCATCGAGCGGGTTGGTGATGCAGATCACGAAAGCGTTCGGGGCATACTTCTTGATGCCGGCGCCGACCTGCTCCATGACCTTGAGGTTGATGCCGAGCAAATCGTCGCGGCTCATGCCCGGCTTGCGAGCAACGCCTGCGGTGACGATGCAGACGTCCGCCCCTTCGATCGCGGAATAGTCACTGGCGCCCGTCAGATTGGCATCGAAGCCCTCGACCGGAGAGGACTGGGCAATGTCGAGGCCCTTACCCTGAGGAATGCCGTCGGCGATATCGAAGAGAACGATGTCACCCAGCTCCTTCAGGCCGGCGAGATGCGCCAGCGTGCCACCAATCATGCCAGAACCAATGAGTGCGATCTTGTTACGCGCCATTTCGCTGTTTCCTTTGCGATCAAAATTCGTCAGGCGACGCGCGGAGGGGCCTCGCCCAATGCCGCAATCGCATAGCTCCAAAGCCAAAAAATGGCAAACGATTATTTTTGAGCAAGGAAATTCAATCGTTTAGATCATAAAATTCTTACGTAAACGTAAGATAAATTGTCACCGAAACGTTACTCCGCGGCACGACATCCCTGATGCAAGGCCAGATACTCATCGCTGCGCATTTCAAAAAGGCGCGAGACAGTGCGGTCAAATTCGAAGCCCTCGGTACCACGCGCTTGTGTCAGCAAATTTTCAGGCATCGCTGCAGCGGACAGATAGAGCCGCACTGCATGATCGTAAAGCGTATCGATCAGGATAATGAAGCGCTTCGTCTGGTTGCGCTTTTCGGGACCAAGGAACGGTACGTGATCGACGAAGATGGCATCAAAGCGTTCGGCAATGGCGAGAAAATCAGCTGCACCAAGGGGTTTCTCGCAGAGATCAGCAAAGGAAAACCGCGCCAGGCGGTCGACGGCCAGCGGCACGTGGATCGTCCGCCCTTTCATCGGAATTTCCAGCGAGTGCGCCCTGCGGCCATGCAGCGCCTGCATCCAGGAGGCATCCATGGCCATCTCGGTCCGGGCATCAAGCGGCGTCAGATAGACCGGCTGACTGTCGAGCTTCTCCATCCGGTAGTCGGTCGGCGAGTCGAGAGTGACGATCTCCACGTACTGCTTCAGAAGATCGACAAAGGGGAGAAACAGGCTTCGATTGAGGCCGTCCCTGTAGAGATTGTCCGGCTCGACATTCGAGGTCGCGACCAACAGGCATCCACGGCGGAAAAGTTCGGAGAAAAGCCGCGAGAGGATCATCGCGTCGGCGATATCAGTCACGGTGAATTCATCGAAGCAAAGCAGTTCGGCTTCATCATAGAGCGCAGCGGCGACCACCGGAATGGGATCGGCCTGTTTGGTTTCACCCTGCTTGAGCTTCAGGCGATGCGCCGCAATGCGATTGTGCACGTCGGTCATGAATTCGTGGAAATGCGCGCGCCGTTTCTTCGCGCAGGGCGCCATCCCGAAGAACATATCCATCAGCATCGTCTTGCCGCGACCGACGCTGCCGTGAATGTAAAGCCCTTTAACCGTTTCCGATGGCTTCTTCTTGTTGGCGAAAAGCCAGCCGAGAGCGCTCGCCTTTGCCGCCGGCCGTCGCTGCTTCAATCCCGACAGCACCCGATCCAGGCACTTCGCCACATGCATCTGGGCCGAATCGATTTGAAGCGCGCCCGAAACCGTCAGCGACTTCAACTGTTCGCTGACGCTCAGGGAGTAGTCTGGCATGGGTTGCATAAAGGAGGTCCGCCTATGCAGGATCGGCGGCCTTCGCCGCCCAATCTTTTTTAACGGCTGAGGCTGATCGGTTGACCGGTATTGGTCTGGCCGCTGAAGGCATTGTCGGCTGTCTTATAGACACTGCCGATCTGGTTGCCGCTGCGGTCCTTCAGGAGAACCTGCTTGCCGGAAACTTCCCAGGAGCCCATCGCCGTCAGCTCGCCAACGCAGCCGCGCGTACCGCCACGCGAGCCGCTGCCGAGATTGGTAAGCGTCAGGAACATGTCGCAGGAGCCGTTGACGCGCCAGCTGCCGACCATCGATTCCTTGGTGACGTCCATCGCATTCGCCGCCATCGCGCCGGGCTGACCGCCAGCGACAGGTGCCGAGGCCGTCGGAGCGGCAGGAAACTGCGAAGAGCCGGAAGGCGGCGGAAGCTGCCCACCCTGAACCGAGGGAACCGGCTGGGCGGTGAGCGGCGCCGGAGCAGAATAGCTTGCATCATTATATGCGGTGCGCTGGCAGCCAGCTAACGACAGAATAACCACGAGACCTGTCGCCATATGTCTGAACTGCATCATGATACTCCTGATTTTTCCAGTATTGTCCTGAAGTTGCCGCGCAATCACGGCGGAATTATCTTGAAAGGCTGTATTGAATCAAGCCAGCGCGAGGAGAAATTGTGTCTATGTGGGAGCAACGCCGTAGCCGCGAGACAAATTTGGCGCAATCCCGGGTAAATCAAGGCTTCGTGATCGGATAAAGAAAAGGGCCGCATTTGCGGCCCTCTTGCTGGATCGATCAGACGCGGCGCTCGACCATCATCTTCTTGATTTCGGCGATCGCCTTGGCCGGGTTCAGACCCTTCGGGCAGGTCTGCGCGCAGTTCATGATCGTGTGGCAGCGATAGAGGCGGAACGGATCCTCGAGATTGTCGAGACGCTCGCCGGTTGCTTCGTCGCGGCTGTCGATCAGCCAACGATAGGCCTGCAGGAGAACGGCCGGACCGAGATATCGGTCGCCGTTCCACCAGTAGCTCGGACAGGAGGTCGAGCAGCAGGCGCACAGGATGCACTCATAAAGGCCGTCGAGCTTCTGGCGATCCTCGTGGCTCTGCTTCCATTCCTTGGCCGGCGTCGGCGAAACCGTCTTCAGCCACGGCTCGATCGAGCGATGCTGGGCGTAGAAGTTGGTGAGGTCGGGAACCAGATCCTTGACCACGGGCATATGCGGCAGCGGGTAGATCTTCACCGAGCCCTTGATCTCGTCCATGCCCTTGGTACAGGCGAGCGTGTTCGTGCCGTCGATGTTCATCGCGCAGGAACCGCAAATGCCTTCACGACAGGAACGGCGCAGCGTCAGCGTCGGGTCGATCTTGTTCTTGATGTAGAGCAGGCCGTCGAGCACCATCGGGCCGCAATCGTCGACATCGATGTAGAAGGTGTCGATCGACGGGTTCTGGCCGTCATCCGGGCTCCAGCGGTAAACGCGGAATTCGCGGGTATTCTTGGCGCCAGCCGGCTTCGGCCACACCTTGCCTTCGCGCATCTGGGAGTTCTTGGGAAGTGCGAGTTCAACCATGTCCAGTTCCTCTTAGTACACGCGAGCCTTGGGCGCGATCTTCTTGGGATCGATACCCTCTGCGATGAGCTCGGTGTGCACCGGGCGGTAGTCGAGCTTGACGTCGCCTGACTCGTTGACCCAGGCGAGCGTGTGCTTGCGCCAGTTGACGTCGTCGCGGCCAGCGAATGCGCCTTCCGTGTAGTCTTCGCGGGCGTGAGAACCGCGGCTCTCCTTGCGGGCTTCGGCGCCGTAGATCGTGGTGATGGCGTTGGCCATCAGGTTCTGCAGTTCCAGTGTCTCGACGAGGTCGGAATTCCAGATCATCGAGCGGTCGGTGACCTTGATGTCACGCATCTCCTGCCAGATGGCCGAAATGCGCTTGCAGCCCGATTCCAGCGATTCCTGCGTACGGAACACGGCGGCGTCTTCCTGCATGGCGCGCTGCATTTTCTCGCGTAGCACGGCTGTCGGCGTGCCGCCGCTGGCGTTACGCAGGCTGTCGAAGCGATCCATGATCTTGTCGCAGGCAGCGACGTTCAGATGCGGCACCGGTGCCGCGCGGTCGATGACCTCGCCGGCGCGGATCGCGGCCGCCCGACCGAAGACCACGAGGTCGATCAGCGAGTTGGAGCCGAGGCGGTTGGCGCCGTGCACCGAGGCGCAACCAGCTTCACCGACCGCCATCAGGCCGGGGATGATGCGTTCCGGATTGGAGCTGTCGGCGTTCAGCACTTCGCCCCAATAGTTCGTGGGAATGCCACCCATGTTGTAGTGAACGGTCGGCAGCACCGGGATCGGCTCTCGCGTCACGTCGACGCCGGCGAAGATCTTCGCGCTCTCGGAAATCCCCGGCAGGCGCTCGTGCAGAACGGCCGGATCGAGATGGTCGAGATGCAGGAAGATGTGGTCCTTGTTCTTGCCAACGCCGCGGCCTTCGCGGATCTCAAGCGTCATGCAGCGCGAAACGACGTCGCGCGAGGCAAGATCCTTGGCCGAAGGGGCGTAGCGTTCCATGAAGCGCTCGCCCTCGGAATTCACGAGGTAACCACCTTCGCCACGCGCGCCTTCGGTGATCAGACAGCCGGAGCCGTAGATGCCGGTCGGGTGGAACTGCACGAATTCCATGTCCTGCAGGGGCAGCCCGGCACGTGCCACCATGCCGCCACCATCGCCGGTGCAGGTGTGCGCCGACGTCGCCGAGAAGTAGGCGCGGCCATAGCCACCGGTCGCCAGCACTACCATCTTGGCGGCGAAGCGATGGATCGTGCCGTCATCGAGGCACCAGGCGACGACGCCGGTGCAGCGGCTACCGTCATCCGACATGATCAGGTCGAGCGCGAAATACTCGATGAAGAACTCGGCGTTGTTGCGCAGCGACTGGCCATAGAGCGTGTGCAGGATGGCGTGGCCGGTACGGTCGGCAACGGCGCAGGTGCGCTGGACCGGCGGGCCTTCGCCGAAGTTCTGCATGTGGCCGCCGAACGGGCGCTGGTAGATCTTGCCTTCCTCGTTACGCGAGAAGGGAACGCCGTAGTGCTCAAGCTCATAGACCGCCTTCGGCGCTTCCATGGTGAGATACTGCATGGCGTCGACGTCGCCGAGCCAGTCGGAACCCTTGACGGTGTCGTAGAGGTGCCACTGCCAGCTGTCCGGCGTCATGTTCTGCAGCGAGGCGGCGATGCCTCCCTGGGCCGCGACCGTGTGCGAGCGGGTCGGGAATACCTTGGTGATGCAGGCGGTGCGGAAACCCTGTTCGGCCATCCCAAGCGTGGCGCGAAGGCCAGCGCCGCCAGCGCCAACGACGATCACATCATACGAGTGATCAACGTACTTGTAGGCCTTCCCATTCTGAGCGGGTGAAGTCGGTGCCATGATACGGTTATCCTACGAATGCAATTTTCAGAATGGCGAAGAGACAGAGCCCCGCCATCAGGATCGAAAAGAAGGTGTTCAGCATCAACAGGCCGATCTTGGCGAATTCGCCGTGAACGTAGTCCTCGATGATGACCTGCATGCCGAGCCGCATGTGGATGACGCCGGAAACGACCATCAAGCCCATGATAACCGCAACGAGCGGGTTCGACAGCGCGTGAACCACGTCGGCGTATGGCTCGCCTGCGTGAACGATCATGAAGATGATGAAGAAGAGAAAAAGCGGCACATTGGCAACCGCCGTGACGCGCTGGCGCCAGAAATGATCGGTTCCTTCCTTGGCCGAGCCAAGGCCGCGAACCTTACCCAGAGGGGTGCGCATATCCATGAGAACAACCTTCAGAAACGAATAAGGAAGCCGATCACCCAGACCAGCACGGTCAGACAGAGCGATATGACGATGGAAGCCTGGGCCATCTTGGTCGAGACTTCTTTGTCGAAGCCGTAGCCGAGATCCCAGACGAAGTGACGGAAGCCACCAACCATATGGTGCAGCAATGCCCAGGTATAACCGAGCAGTACGAGCTTGCCGACGATACTGCCGAGGATCCAATTGACCCAATCATAGTAGGCCTGGCCAGTCGCAGCCGCGATCAGCCACCAGGCGACCAGCAGCGTGCCCACGTAGAGTGCGCCACCGGTGATACGGTGAACGATCGACATGATCATGGTGGGGATTGGTTTGTAAATTTGCAAATGCGGCGACAGGGGCCGATTATTTGTCACATTCGCCATCAGAACCTCGCGGCGTCTTCTCTGCGCTCCTACATGCGGGAGCATTCAAGGCGACCACACGAATGACAAATTTGTTTGTGTGCGTCGCATCAATGGCGACGTTTAATCACGTAAGCCCCTAACGACAAGTATAATTGCACCCCCAATTTAATTTAATCGATTTGCGTCTCTGGGTGGCGCGAACTGTGCTTGACGCCCCGGCTGGTGCTCGATGCAGGCGGCACGCTGCGACGTCTTCTGGACAACGGACGACTTTTGGCGCATTTTGCTGTTAACGCTTTGTTAACCATCTCATTTTCGGAGATTCGCGCGATGCTGAAAATCATCTCCACGCTCGTGTCCCTCGCAGCTGCCGCTTTGATCGCGCTGCCGACCTCGGCGGACGATTTCGGCAGGAATTCGTTCTTTCGCCACGGTGGCAAGGGATTCATGAGGCACCATGCGCCTACAATCGTCGGGCGTCCCTTTCGTGGATGGAACGATGGACGCATCCGTTTCTCGGATGGATACGGTGGGCCCGGCCATCGCCCCGGTTACACGCCTCTGATCAAGCGCGCTTCATTTCCGTATCGCGGCAGCAATGGCTATGGATATGGCTATGGCGGACGCAATGTCATCGTCCTCGTTCAACCACCGCAGGGCGGAGGCGTCAGCGGCACCTATGCGGGCTCGTCGTACGCCTACGATACCAATGGTGGGACGTATGTGACCGCTAGTGGCTATAGTTTCCCTGGTTCCAGACCAAGCGTAGCGCTTGCGCCAATGGCCAAGGTGATCGACGTCACGACAAAGAGCAGCAGTTGCTCTTACGAGGCCGGCGTCTGTGTGATCAGGCCGTGAAACGCCAAACGGTCGTTTTCTTCACCTCGCTGTCTTCAAGCGCCCGGGTGACCGGAACCTGATAGACCGCGCAGAATTCCAGGTTCTCCTTGGGAAGGTAACTGCGTCCCGGGTCGCCGATCAGGACGGCGAGGCCCTGGCGGCTGAGCGTCTCGAACCATGGAATGATGGAAGAGGCAAAATCGCTGTCGTAGAAGACATCGCCGGCGAGCAGAATATCGGTCTCGACCTTGCCGCCGATCAAATCGGCACCGGTGAAGTCCACCTCGACCTTGTTCAGGCCAGCATTCAGCCGCACAGCGGTCTCGGTCCACGGATCGATATCGGCAGCAACGACTTTGGCCGCTCCCGCCATCTTTGCCGCAATCGCCACGAGGCCGGAACCTGTGGCGAAATCAAGAACGCGCTTGCCGGCAACGATATCAGGATTGTCGAGTATGTACCGCGCCAAACCCTGACCGCCCGCCCAGGCGAACGCCCAGAAGGGCGGCGGCAGGCCGATTTCCGCCAGCTCCTCTTCCGTTTTCAGCCACAGGTCATGGGCTTCGTCCGCCAAGTGCAATCGAATTTCCGGCACATGCGGCGGCGTCATCACGCTGGTATTAGCGCGGATGAAGATTTCGGGATCGGTTTTCAACGACTGCTCAGCGGGGTGGATTGTCGAGGCCGCCCAAGCGGCAGATCTCCAGATACTCCTCATCCGTTACCGGCTGCACCGACAGGCGCATGGAGGTGACGAGCGACATCTTGGCGAACTTTTCGTTGGCCTTGATGTCCTTCAATGAAACCGGCTTGGGCACGTCGCAGACGGCACGTATATCGACACAGTCCCAGCGGTCGTCGCCCTTGGCGGTCGAGTCCGGATGCGACAGAGCGCAGACCTCGACGATACCGACGATCTCGAGACCCTCATTGGAGTGGTAGAAAAACCCCTTGTCGCCCAGCTGCATCGCCCGCATGTTGTTGCGGGCAAGATAGTTCCGGACACCGGTCCATTCCGTGCCCTTCTCGCCGGCCGCCTTTTGCTGCTCCCAGGACCAGGCAGACGGTTCAGATTTGTAGAGCCAATGCGCCACGCTCATGCCTCCGGATTGTTGAAGACCCAATTGAAGGGCTTGATGTCGACGCTCTCGAAAAGCCCGGCCTTGGTGTAGGGATCGTTGTCCGCCAGCGCTTTGGCTGCTTCGATCGTATCGGCATGAATGATGACGAGGCTGCCGCACGGCTTGCCCTCGCCATCGAGAAACGGTCCGGCCATCTTCAGCACACCCTCGGCATTGAGCTTGTTGAGATGTTCCACGTGGGCGGGCCGTGCCTCCATGCGGACATTGAGGTGATCGGGC
Source organism: Rhizobium sp. R693 (assembly GCF_002211315.1). Lineage (NCBI taxonomy): Bacteria > Pseudomonadati > Pseudomonadota > Alphaproteobacteria > Hyphomicrobiales > Rhizobiaceae > Rhizobium > Rhizobium sp. R693. The sequence goes on from NZ_LOKY01000023.1 coordinate 57,726, forward strand.
TTATCCTTGCAGAGGAGAGCAAAAAGCATATCGGAACTCCTATTCAGTCGTAATCGGACGCGTCATGAGCTGATCGATGGCTTCGGCAATACCGAGCTTACCTTCGATGATAGCCGAAACTGCATCGGTAATCGGCATGCTGACGTTGAGCGACTGCGCCAGACGTGACGCCACTGCTGCCGCAAAAGCGCCCTCGACGAGGTCGCCATGGGCGGGATTGACGGTCTCGCCGCGACCGAGCGCAATGCCGAAGCGCAGGTTGCGCGACTGATGGCTGGTCGCCGTCAACACTAGGTCGCCGAGGCCAGAGAGCCCTCGCACCGTATCCGCCTGCCCGCCTTTGGCGACGACAAAGCGCGACATTTCGGCAAGTCCGCGCGCAATCAGCGCCGCTCGTGCAGAGTCGCCGATACCGGCCCCCTCGACGATGCCGCAGGCAATCGCCAAAACGTTCTTCAGCGCTCCGCCGAGCTGGACGCCGATCCGGTCAGACGAGGCATAGAGCCGGAACGTCCGCCCGGAAATCGCATGGGCCAGCCTTTCGGCGACATCCATATCCGCCGCGGCGATTGCCATCGCCGTCGGCAATCCCTTCGCGATATCGGCAGCAAAGCCGGGTCCGGACAACACAGCGATCGCGTGGCCGGGTATTTCGCGCTCCAGCATGTCGGTCAGCAGGTTGCCGGTTGCCCGCTCGATGCCCTTGGCACAGGTGACAACAATGGCATTGCTTGCGAGATAAGGCTGGTACTGCCTCGCTGCGTCCGCTTGCGCCTGCGAGGGCATCGCGAAGAGCACGATGTCGGCATCACCGATCGCGTCCGGTTCGGCGGAAAAGTCTAGCGACTCCGGCAACGCAATGCCCGGCAAGGCGGCGCCATGCCGATGCTCGGCCTTCAGGTCGGCGATCAGCTCCGGGTCTCGGCCGATAAGCGTTACCGCATTGCTCTCCGTCAGGGCAATCACTGCGGCAAGCGCCGTTCCGAAAGCTCCAGCTCCGACGACGGCAATCTTTTCGCTCATGCTTTCGCTCCACGCTTGCCGAAGCCAAGCAACGTCTCGGCATTGGAATCCAGTGGCCAGCGCGAGCGCGGCTGCACATCGAGGTCATCCGGCTCGACGTCGGTTGCCATTCGCTCCAGACCTGCCCAGGCAATCATCACAGCGTTATCCGTGCACAAATGCAGCGGCGGCGCTACGAAACGAAAGCCATGCTTGTCGCACAGCGACTGCAAGGTACTGCGAACCTCCAGATTGGCCGCGACCCCACCGGCAACCACCAGGGCCGGTCCGCCTTCGACATTTCGGAACTCCGCCTTGAAGCGCGCGAGCCCGCGACCGATGCGATCCTTCAGCGTTCGTGAGATCGCCTTCTGGAAGGAGGCGCAGATGTCCGCGACATCCTGCTCGGTCAATGGCGCGATCTCGGTTGCCGCCTGACGCACGGCTGTCTTCAGACCGGAAAACGAGAAATTGAGCTTCGCCTCCCCGACCAGAGGTCGCGGAAAATTGAAGCGGTCCGGGTTACCGCTCTTGGCCGCGCGCTCAACCGCCGGCCCGCCAGGATAAGGCAAGCTCAGCAATTTCGCCGTCTTGTCGAAGGCTTCGCCGAGCGCATCGTCGATCGTCGTACCCCAACGCTCGTATTGCCCGACGCCGCGCACGAGAATAAGCTGGGTGTGGCCGCCGGACACGAGTAGCATCAGGTAGGGAAATGCAAGCCCATCCGTCAGCCGCGCCGTCAACGCGTGCCCTTCGAGGTGGTTGACGGCATAGAGCGGTTTTCCGGACGCCTTGGCGATCGCCTTACCGGTCATCAGGCCGACGAGCAGGCCACCGATAAGGCCCGGCCCCGAGGTTGCCGCGATGGCATCGATATCGGAGAGCGACACATTGGCGCGTTTCAAGGCTTCATCGATCAGCGTGTCGAGAGCCTCGACATGGGCGCGGGCGGCGATCTCGGGTACAACACCGCCATAAGCGCTGTGCTCCTCGAGCTGGCTCAAGACGACGTCCGAACGCACCGTCGGCTGCCCGTCGACAGCTCGCTCGACCACTGCCGCTGCGGTTTCGTCGCAGCTTGTTTCGATGCCGAGGATGCGTAGAAAGGGCGCCATGAAACCTGATCGTTGATTGCGATGGGTCTTAAACCTGTTTACGAGGAACTCCGGTAACAACGGATCAATGCGGATGCAAACAAAACCTTTCCGGATCGGCACTCGAGGCAGCCCGCTGGCGCTCGCTCAGGCTCACGAAGCACGTGACAGGCTGATGGCGGCGCATGGGCTGCCGGAAGAGATGTTCGAAGTCGTCGTGCTGAGCACCAAGGGCGATCGTATCACCGACCGCTCACTGGCCGAGATCGGCGGCAAGGGACTTTTCACGGAAGAGTTGGAGCAGCAGCTTGCGAGCGGCGACCTCGACATTGCCGTGCATTCCGCCAAGGACATGCCGACACAGCTTCCCGAGGGGCTCTGTCTGTCCGCCTACCTGCCGCGCGAGGATGTCCGCGACGCGGTGATCGGGCGCACAGCGCCAAAGCTGATCGACCTGCCTCATGGCGCGACTGTCGGCTCCTCGTCGCTTCGCCGCCAGGCGCTGATCCGCCGGATGCGTCCTGATATCAACGTCATTACCTTCCGTGGCCTCGTCGATACGCGGCTTAGAAAGCTGCAGGAAGGCCAGGTCGATGCGACGCTGCTTGCGCTCGCCGGATTGAAACGGCTCGGCAAGGTCGAGGTGATAACCGATATCCTCGCCGCGGAAACCTTTCCGCCCGCACCCGCTCAAGGTGCGATCTGCATAGAAAGCCGTATTGGTGATGCCCGCATCGACGCGCTCCTTGCTCCCATCAATGATACCGCAACCTTCGATGCCGTTTCCTGCGAGCGGGCCTTCCTCGCCGCCTTGGACGGCTCCTGCCGCACGCCGATCGCCGGTTACGCCGTCTGCGAAGGTGACCAGGTGCGCTTCTCTGGTTTGATCATCACGCCGGACGGCCGTAACCAGCATGCCGTTACCGTCGATGGCCACAGGCGCGATGCGGCGGCATTGGGAACCCGTGCCGGGCAGGAGATCCGCGCGCGCGCCGGCAGCAGCTTCTTCGACGACTGGAGTTGATGTCTCGATGCGCGTGCTCGTGACCCGTCCTCGACATTCGGGCGAGCGCACCGCCAGGCGTCTTCGCGACCTGGGACACGAACCGATATTGCTGCCCCTGTCACGACCGGTTCACGATGCAAATGCGGCGTTGCGCGGTTTGCGTATGACCAAGGGCACTATCGCGATCACCAGCGCCGAAGCGATCAGGGCACTCGCAAAGCCTGACGTCGAGCTAGCTACCCATCTCAAACGCCCGGTCTTTGCGGTCGGGGATGCGACGGCCGAAGAAGCGCGAGCGATCGGTTTTATCTCCGTCACGGCATCGGGCGGCAGCGGCACCGAGCTTGCCGAGACGATCGCGAAAAAGGCAGGCGGCCCGGTTCTCTATCTCGCCGGCTCGCCGAGAGCGGAGACCTTCGAGAAGCGCGCGCACGAAATCGGCCTGAAGATCACCGTCTCGGAATGCTACCGGATGGAGCCGACACCGATCGCCCCACAAACGCTGGACACGATCTTTGAGCAGCAACCGCCGGATGCAATCCTCTTTTATTCACGCCAAACAGCCGAAAATTTCTTCCGCGCGGCCGAAGTGCGGATGCGGTCAGGCCGGACAGATGGAATACGTCTTCTCTGCCTCAGCAAATCGGTTGCCGAAGGGGTCCCGGCATCGCTGCGGGGCACCGTCAGCATCGCTGTGATGCCGGAGGAGAGCAGCCTTTTGTCGCTCCTTTGAACGCCTTGTGCGCCCAAATTTTATCTAACCTCTTTTCTTGACTGGCATCACTGACTAGTTTCGTTGCAATGCATAAGTAAGAGGATCTCATGGCACCAGGAAATCCGCCTCGCCACTCGAAGAACACCGAAGAGCCGGTCACAATCGATCTGGATACGCAGGAATTTGCTTCTGCCAAGGATACCGAAACGAAAGCCGAGGAGCCGACTGGCGCATCGGATGTGAGCCCTGCGGATGAGCCTCCGGCGCAACCCGAATTGACCAGCGAGCCGTTGCCTAACGAAACGCCAAAGGCTGCTGCCGAACCCGAGCTCGCGACGAATGAGTCGGTTTTGCCAGCGTCGCCCGCCCCGCAGCGCAGCAACACATCGGGCCTGATCGCCGCCGGTATTGTCGGCGGCTTGATCGCGCTTGTCGGTGCAGGCGCCATTCAATATGCGGGCTACCTGCCGGGTTCGTCCACGCCCGAGACACCATCCGCCGAGATCGCCAATTTCTCCGCCGAGATCGACGGCCTCAAGCAATCGGTCGCCAATCTCGCCGCTACCCCCGCTACGTCCGATAACGGTGCGCTGGAACAGCGCATTGCAGCGTTGGAGGCGACGGCAAAGACCTCGCCCGCTGTGCCCGCCGACACAACCTCGGTCGACGCTCTCAATCAGAAGATTGCCGACCTGACCGCCCAGATCGATCAGTTGCGTGGCGCCGTCACGCAAGCCTCGGAGCAAAAAACCTCCAATAACGCGGATATCGAGCAACGTCTGGCTGAAGCGGAAAAGAAGCTCAACGAACCGCGGCAGGACGTCGCCGTCGCCAAGGCCATCGCCGCCGCCGCGTTGAAGGCGGCGATCGATCGCGGCGGGCCGTTCGTTGCCGAGCTCGACACCTTTGCGGGGGTCTCGCCCGATGATCCTGCCACCGCGGATCTGCGCAATTTCGCGGAGACCGGCGTTCCCTCGCGCGCCGAGCTTGTCCGACAGGTGCCGGACGTCGCAACGGCTATCGTCGATTCCATCAATCAGACCGATGCCAACCAGAGTTGGTCCGACCGGTTGATGGCGAGCGCCAAGTCGCTGGTGACGGTCCGCCCCGTTGGTAACATTGAGGGTGAGAGCGTCGAGGCGATCGCCGCACGCATGGAAGACAAGGTGAAGAATGGCGACTTGCCGGGCGCCGCAGCCGAATGGGCCGATCTGCCGGCTCAGGCGAAACAGGCATCCGCCGCCTTCAAGCAATCGCTGGAAGCCCGCATCCGCGTCGAGGATCTCGTGGGCAGTGCCCTATCCAAGGCCGTTTCCAATGCCGGCAAGGAGGGCTGAGGCATGATCAGGCTCGTCATATTCGCCGTCCTCGTCCTCGTACTTGGCTATGGATTTTCTTGGCTGGCCGATCGCCCGGGCGATCTTTCATTGATCTGGGAAGGGCAACTCTACCAAACCCGTCTGATCGTGGCCGCAAGCGCCCTGATCGCACTCATTGCGGTCGTGATGATCCTGTGGTGGCTGCTGCGGACAATCTGGAATTCGCCCTATTCGGTTAGCCGCTATTTTCGTGCCCGCAAGCGCGATCGCGGCTATCAGGCGCTGTCGACCGGCCTGATTGCAGCAGGCGCCGGCAATGCACTGTTGGCCCGCAAGATGGCCGCCCGCTCGCGCGGCTTGATTCGCGCCGACCAGGAGCCACTGATCGCGCTCCTCGAGGCACAGGCCGCGTTGATCGAGGGCCGTCACGACGAAGCCCGCGCCAAGTTCGAAGAGATGACCAACGATCCGGAAACTCGTGAACTGGGTTTGCGCGGCCTGTATCTCGAAGCCAAGCGGCTGGGCGCCAATGAGGCCGCGCGCCAATATGCGGAAAAGGCCGCGGACAACGCACCCTATTTGCAGTGGGCCGCCCAGGCAACGCTCGAGTATCGCAGTCAGGCCGGTCGCTGGGATGATGCGATCCGCCTGCTGGAGCAGCAAAAGGCGGGTCGTGTCATCGAAAAGGCCGAGGCTGACAGGCTTCGTGCCGTTTTGCTGACGGCTCGCGCCACCGAGAAACTCGAGAGCGATCCGGCAGGCGCGCGCGATGATGCCACGTATGCCCTCAAGCTCGCCGCCGACTTCGAACCCGCCGCAATCATCGCCGCCAAGGCGCTGTTCCGCGAAGACAAGCTGCGCAAGGCGGCATCCGTCCTTGAACAGGCGTGGAAGTCCGCGCCGCACCCGGACATCGGCCGCACCTATGTTCGCGCCCGCAGCGGCGATTCTGCTGCCGACCGCCTCAAGCGCGCCGAGCGTCTGGAGGGAATGCGGCCAAACAACGTCGAATCCCTGCTTCTCGTGGCGCAGGCCGCTCTCGACACTCAGGATTTTGCCAAGGCCCGCGCCAAGGCGGAAGCCGCTGCCCGTATCGAGCCACGCGAAGCCGCCTTCCTGCTGCTGGCCGATATCGAGGAGGCCGAAACCGGCGATCAGGGCCGCATTCGCCATTGGCTAGCGCAGGCGCTCAAGGCGCCGCGCGATCCGGCATGGGTGGCGGATGGCTTCGTTTCCGACAAATGGTTACCGCTCTCGCCGGTCACCGGTCGATTGGATGCCTTTGTCTGGAAGGCACCGTTCGACCATGTCGATAAGACGGTCGATGAGAGCACAACGATCTCCATCGACAGCGCATTGAAAACACTGCCGCCCGTCCGCGATGGTCGCACCGAACGCATGGCCAGCGATCACCGCATCATCGAACTGGAGCGAGCTGCCACGATAGCCGAGGCAGTGCGTCCATCTTCGAAACCGCCGGCGCCCAGCAAGCAAGCGGCGGACGCAGCAACTTCACCCGAACCGCGCCCCTTCTTTGGCGGCCTGCCGGACGATCCCGGTGTTCGCAATCCAGCGGCAGAGCCAGAACCCAAGACACGGCTTCGCCTTTTCTAGACAAACAGGATCTAAATGTTCGAACGCTTCCAGGAATTCTTTCAGAATCTGACTTCCGACAATGCAAAGAAAGGTTTCGCGCCCGACGATCCACGCATCGCGGTGGCCGCGCTCTGCATGCAGGTCATGGAGGCGGACGGGCAGGTCAAGGACAGCGAGACAAAGCGGCTTCGCAAGCTGCTGAAAGACCAGTACGGGCTCGACCGCAAGCAACTCGATGCACTGATGGCCGCTGGCCAGGAGGCGGAAAGCGATGCTGTCGACTACTACCGCTTCACCTCGGATCTCAAGCGCCACCTCAACACGGAACAGAGGCTCGAACTGATCGGGATCCTCTGGGACATCGTGTATGCCGATGGCGAGCGCAGCGAGATGGAGGATGACGCGATCTGGCGCATCGCCGAACTTCTCGGTGTTTCCGCGCGCGAGCGGATCCAGAAGCGGCAGGAAGCAGCCCGCCGAGTCACAGACGTCGAGGTGGTACAGGACGATGCCGACTGACCGCTTGCCAGAGCCCGGCCAACCTCCGGTCCTGATTGTTCTGCATCAGGAGCACTCGAGCCCTGGCCGGGTCGGTCAACTGCTGGTCGAGAAGGGGTATCGGCTCGATATCCGGCGCCCGGTTCTTGGCGATAAGCTTCCCTCGACGCTTGCCGAACATGCGGGCGCCGTCGTCTTCGGCGGACCAATGAGCGCCAATGATACGGATGATTTCGTCAAGACGGAGATCAATTGGCTCGATGTGCCGCTAAGGGAAAAACGCCCGCTGCTCGGCATCTGCCTTGGCGCACAGATGCTGGTCAGGCAACTCGGCGGCAAGGTTCAGGCGAATGCCGATGGTTCCACCGAGATCGGTTGGTATCCGCTACGCCCGACCGAGAAAGGCCGTCTGCTGATGCACTGGCCGAGGATGGTTTATCATTTTCACCGCGAAGGCTTTGACCTGCCGCATGGCGCGGAGTTGCTGGCGGAAGGCGACACCTATCCCAATCAGGCCTTTCGCTATGACGGCCATGCCTGGGGTCTGCAGTTCCATGCCGAGCTGACACGCGCGATGATGCACCGCTGGGTGGTTCATGGCGCGCATCGCTTCATCCTTCCGAACGCGCAGCAGGGTCGCGAACATCTGGAAGGGCGCATGCTATTCGACGCGCCGCTGAAAGCATGGTTGAACGAGTTCCTCGATATTGTTTTCGAGGGCAAGACGTCCAAATCCTTCGCAACATCCAAAGCCGCCCTTCCCGCTTAGCAACGTGCGCCCTGCACCGCGTCGTGCTAGAATCGCATGCACTGCCACTCTGGCGATACTCACCAGCAAGAATGCGTTCCGATCCGAGATGAGATCTTGGAATTGCCGTGCCCGAACAGTGACGACCAAAGCTATTTCCGGAGGAGTTCCATGGCTAACTACGAGCAGAGACTTGCCGCGATGGGATTGGTTCTACCGCAACCCCTGAAACTGCCTTCCAACATGGTCCTTCCATTTCCCTGGGTGAATGTGCGCGGCAATCGCGCATTCGTGTCCGGCCATGGTCCGCAAAATACCGATGGCACGCCCGCCGGCCCGTTTGGAGCCGTCGGCGAGAACATCTCCATTGAGGAGGCCAAGGCATCTGCTCGGAAAGTAGCTCTTTCCATGTTGGGCAGCCTGAAGCGGGAGTTGGGCAGTCTCGATCGCATTACCGGTTGGTGCCGCGTGTTCGGTATGGTGAATTGCGCGCCGCGCTTTGCCAATCCGCCAGCCGTAATCAACGGTTTCACCGAACTGATCATTGAGGTGTTCGGACCGGAGGTTGGCAGTCACTCCCGATCCGCGATCGGCGTTGCCGGTCTGCCGCTGAACTTTCCAGTCGAAATCGAAGCGGAGCTCATCGTCTCTACCTGAAGGCCGTTACACCGGCTCTCGGCGCTCCGGCGCAGCAAGCGTGTCGATTCTGCGCAGCTTCGGGAAGCTCGTTGCCCAGATCGCCGCCACGGCAAGTGTTCCGATGCCGCCGATGACAACAGCAGGCACGGCACCGAAAATGGAAGCCATCGTGCCCGCTCGAAATTCGCCGAGTTCGTTGGAAGCACCCACGAAGACCATGTTGACGGCATTGACCCGGCCACGCAATTCGTCCGGCGTCCAAAGGGCGATCAGGCTCTCCCGCACATAGACGGATATCATATCGGCCGCACCCATGATGGCCAGAGCTGCGATTGACAGTTCCGTGCTGGTCGAGAACCCGAATACGATCGTGCCGATGCCGAACAGGGCGACGCCGATGAACATCGCAATGCCCGCACTATGCTTGAGGGGATAGGCAGCGAGAAAAATCGCCATGGCGATCGCGCCGACGCCCGGCGCCGAGCGTAGTAGGCCGAGCCCCCAGGGGCCGAGCGTCAGGATATCGCGCGCGAAGATCGGCATCAGTGCCGTCGCCCCACCAAGCAGCACCGCGAAGAGATCGAGCGAGATGGCGCCGAGCACGACTTTTTCGACACGGATGAAGCGGAAGCCACCGAGGATCATATCCCAGCTCTTGGCTTCGCCGGTCGTCTTCTGCGGCGGCTTGGGGATCATATAGAGCAGTGCGGCGCCAAGGGCGGCGAAGACGACAGCGACGGTGTAAGCCGCATGCGGGCTGACGCCATAGAGGAGACCACCAAGAACGGGCCCTGTGATCGCCGCGAGCTGCCACGAAGACGAATTCCAGGCGATGGCATTCGACAAATCCTGCGGCGGCACCAGGTTCGGCGCCAGCGATTGCACTGCGGGCGACATGAAGGCGCGCTCGATGCCGAAAACCAGCAGAACGGCAAATACAGGTAACGGCGAGAACGTGCCCGTTATCGTCATCAACAGCAGGGCCAGCGTACACAAGGCGCTGACGAGCGAGCAGATGGCGGCGATCACACGTCGGTTATGCCGGTCGGCAACGGACCCCGTAACAAGAATCAGGACCAGCGACGGCAGAAATTGCACGAGGCCAATCAGGCCGAGATAGATCGCGCTGCCAGTCTGGTCGTACATCTGCCAGCCAACCGCGACACTGACGATCTGCTGCGAAAAGGATAGGAGAAATCGCGCGAAAAAGAACCGGGTGTAAGACGGATGCCGGAACGCGGCAAAACGATCTCCGGTTGGCGAAAAGGACATGGAAGTTTTCCAGGACAACAAGCCAGACGCCAACGCACGACGCCGCTGTTAAACATGATTTACAATGCGTTTCGAGAGAGCACTTGCCCGTTTAGTCGCCAATGTCTACATGTCTGTCAACAACGAACTGGAGACGGCAATGCTTGCGCTTTTTCAAACCATTGATTTGGCGTTGAATCTCTACACTTGGGTGCTGATCGCCAGCGCCATCTTTTCTTGGCTGTACGCGTTCAACGTAATCAACTCCAGCAATCAGTTCGTCAATTCGGTCGGCATGTTCCTCTACAACGTGACCGAACCGCTGCTGCGACCGATCCGCCGCGTGCTGCCGAACCTCGGCGGCATCGATATCTCGCCAATCATCCTGCTGCTGATCATCTTCTTCGTGCGCTCGCTGATGTGGAATTCGATCTTCCCGCTGGTGGCATGAACTGGCCCTGGGCCGCATTCACCGACCATATAGCTCTGACGGTTCGTTTGACGCCAAATGGCGGACGCGATGCAATCGACAGCGTGGAGACGGACGCCGAGGGCAAGCCCCACCTCAAAGTCAGAGTGACTGCCGTTCCTGAGAAGGGCAAGGCGAACAAGGCGTTGGTAACACTGCTGGCCAAGTCGCTTGGCGTCGCAAAGTCGTCGGTCAGCCTCGCCTCAGGCGAAACCTCGCGTAAAAAAATCCTCCGGATCGATGGCGACCCGGAGGATTTGATCAGGAAACTGAAAGCCCTTATCGAGAACTGATCAGGCCTTGTCCTTCTTGTAGCGTTCGATCGCCTCAAGGATCAGCTGTCCGGCTTCCTTTGAGTCACCCCAACCGTAGATCTTCACCCACTTGCCGGGCTCGAGATCCTTATAGTGTTCGAAGAAGTGCTCGATCTGCTTCAGCGTGATCTCCGGAAGATCGGTGTGGTCCTTCACCTTCTCATAGCGCAGCGTCAGCTTTGGCGACGGCACGGCGATGATCTTCTCGTCCTTGCCGGAATTGTCTTCCATCTTGAGAACGCCGATCGGGCGCACGTTGATAACGCAGCCCGGAACCAGCGGACGCGTGCTGGCGATCAGGACGTCGATCGGATCGCCGTCTTCGGAAAGCGTGTGCGGCACGAAGCCGTAATTGCCCGGATAGGTCATCGGCGTATAGAGGAAACGATCGACAACGAGCGTACCGGCTTCCTTGTCCATCTCGTACTTGATCGGGTGGCCGCCAACGGGCACCTCAACGATTACGTTGACATCTTCCGGCGGGTTCTTGCCGATGGAAATCGCGTCAATGCGCATAGAGCTTCCCTCTAAGGTTAAGTCGATGGTTGCCAGATACTGGGAATCATCCCGCAACGCAACACGCCAGTGCGGATTTCAGGTCCGCCTGCGGGCGTCGACAAGCCACCCCTCAAGACGACACACGACTTCCGTGTTGGTCGTGAGCAAGGGTCGTGCCGGACCCGAGCAGCGTCACTTGTTGGCTCAAGGGAATGTGGCGGAGGTGACGACCGAGTTGCCTCAGCCCTTTCCACAAGTGGTGGCCAAGCATCATTCGACGCTGCAGCCGGTAGGTAAGTATGCCGGTCACCAAGCCGGATGCTACCGAGATCGCGACCGGCAGCGGCGCCGTGAAGGTCTCGGGATTACCGGTATCAAACAAGGCTTCAGGCAGGATGCGATGCAGCAGGTAGATGTGATAGCTCGCGGTTGCGATCGAAACGAGGACGGCAGCCAGCGGCGCCGGCAGCCTCACCCGAGGCAGATAGAGAAGTACCGCAAGCACCGGCACCTGCATGCTGTAAAGGATCCATGAACCCGCCCAGTTTCCGCCTGTATAGGCCATGAGCGGCATGACCACGCATCCAGCGGCGATTACGGCAAGCCGTCTTCCCGCGGAATTCGCAAAAGCCGTGCACCATCCGAAAACCGCAAGGTGCAGCACCCAGGCAAGAGTGAATATCTGCCTTTGGCCAACTGGCCAAAGCGCTGGGATAACAAAGTGTGCGAGCACTGCAAGAGCCAGCAGCAGCATGCCGAAGCGGAACGGATCCTTCCCGGCGAAACGCCGAACGGGCGGCACGACAAACAGAGCGCCCCAAAGCAGCAACAACTGCGCAAAGGCTTCCACGAACCAGTAAAGATAAGGCAGCATCTCGTGCCGCTCTGGCTGCGCGAAGCCGAGGTTTCCAACAAGAAACACGGAGGCCCACGGCATTGCGCCCCAGGCAATACTGAAACCGAAAATGACCAGGTAGTAGGGCCAGAGAACGAGACCAAGCGGTCGCAAAAAGCGCCTGAGGTCACCGGCGAAAAGCGCACGGGATTGAAAGCGTGCGAGCCCGTATCCGCACAGCACGAGCATTGTTCCGGCACCACCCGGAATGGGCCACGGCGTCGCATGGTGCAGCACGACCAATAGAATGGCGATCGATTTCAAGAGAATATCGCTGGCGATCGTTCGCTGGGCGCTCGTCGAATGCGATCGAGCCGAAAGAGCACCGACACTCATCTTTTCCCAACCATCCGGTACCGTGCCGAGCAGCCGCTCGAGACCGACCGTAAGCTCGAGATAACGCAGCGAATCTCCGCCAAGCTCTGCAAAGCTGTCCTGGGGCGACACTTGCTGGGGGAAAAACACCTCGCGAAACAGGCTGATGACCGTTGCTTTCGCGCGCGCCGGCTCCTCTTCCATGCGCAAGCGGAGTTGTTCGTAGTCGATCTTGCCGTTGGTCAGCCGTGGCAGTTCCTTAGTGGCGATTGCGCGCACCTGCGGCAAGCCGATACCCGCAAGCACCGCCAGCGCCTCACGAACGTCTTCCTCAGCTTGCGGACCCGCAAAGGCCACAAGCAGTTGCTGGTCATTGCCAACGACAGCGGCTGTAATACCCTTCACAGCCAGCGCCGTTTCCAACGCATCGTGACCGAGACGGACACCGCCAATCTTAGACATCCGTCGCAGGCGGCCCGTGATTCGAAACAGCCCGTTCTTATCGTGCGTGGCCAGATCGCCGGTCCGAAGCTCCTCGATATCAGCGCCCCCCGCCAGATCTTGGCGCGTCTCGGCGTAACCGAGCATCACGTTTGGTCCGCGATAGACGAGTTCACCGGCAATATCCGAGCCCGTGATCCTCATGCCCTCGTCGTCAACCAACCACAGTTCACCGCCCGGCACCGCAACCCCGATCCGATCAGCACTCCCTGGCAGGTGCTCAGGGGGGACATAGGCAATTCGCGCCGTGGCCTCTGTCTGCCCGTACATCGCAAAGAAGCGCTGTCCTTCGCCCTGCAGCCAGCCATGATAGCGTCGGACGGTCTCCGGCTCCATGCGTCCTCCGGCAACTGTCATGAAGCGAAGATCAGGATAGCTCTGTTCGCGAAATCCACGTTGCTCCAGAAGCTCGTAGGAATGCGGAACACCTGCGAAATTCGTGCATCGCGCCGCCCGGAAATCATCCAGGAATGTCGGCTCGAGGACCGATGTCCCGGGCATCCAGACGGCGGCACCGACCGCTAGGTGGGAATTGAGCACCGACAATCCGTAGGAGTAATGAAGCGGCAGGACCAGCGCGCCGATATCGCCCGCGTGCAGGCCAAGATAGCCGGCGATCTGCTCTGCATTGGCGGCGACGGCCGTCTTCGACAGTCTCACGGCCTTGCCGCTGCCCGTGCTGCCTGATGTTACCAGCATCAGGGCGAGGTCAGGATGCACGGCCGCGTCACTGGAACTGTGGTTTGCTTCCATCAACCGCCAGCGCCTGCCTTCGCGGCGGTAGACGATCTCAGGCGCAAATCGCTCCATGAAGGACGACCACGCCATGCCATCCTCGGGCGGCAGCAACGCGACGGCGTGCCCGCCAGCAAAGGCTGCGAGATAGGCAATGATCGAATGCTCGGATTGTGCGGCCTCGATCGCGACGAGTTTCTTGCTCGTGCCCAACGCACCGCTTAGCGACGCAACACGATCGGCGAGTTCACTGTACGTGATTGCAGGTCGAAACGGCAGCAACAGGGCCGGCCTATCGCCCATGCGGTCGATACGCGTCCAAAAGCCGTCCAACATACTTGTTCCCCCACGCGGATCAAAAGCATGAGGCGCGACTTATATAAGTTGAATATGATTTGCAAGTTTTCGCGACAGACAAAACGCTGTCAGGCAAGCCAATTCCGGTGAAAAAACCTAGCTCAAAGCTCGGCGCTTCAACCCCAGATGAAACCGATTTTCTTCAGCTGCTTTTGGTCGAAAGTTTCCATGCCCTCGCAATAGTCGACGCCGCCGTGGCTGCGATAGAACTGCGCGCCAGTCTCGTTTTCCTCGAGGCACCAGACAACCAGTCCGTTGCAGCCGAGCGACTTCAAAAGCCGTCTGGCCTCACCAAAAAGCATGTGTCCGAGGCCAATCCCTTGGTATTCCGGCCGAAGATAGAGCTCGTAGATCTCGCCTTCCTGCGGCAGGGCACGGGCGCGATTGAGGCCGAGCGTTGCATAGCCTGCGACCGTACCAGCGACGTCGAGAACGAGCAGCGTAGCGGGCCCGCGGGTAGCCTTGCGCCACCAATTCTCGCCGCGACGCTCGATCATCTGCCGCAATGCACGATGCGGAATGATCCCCGCATAGGTGTGCTGCCACGCAAGCCGATGCACTTCCGATATGGCTCGGGAATCGTGCGGTTCGGCCCGCCGAACATCGATCGACAACGTCTTCATAGCGCTTACTCTGGTCCCATTGTCGGCAATTAACCATACACGCACGGCGCATTCAGGCCTTTTGCCCACAGACTTAACATGTGGACGACAGCTGAAATTTAACGCTTATTTAACTATTGCGACAAGCCGGATTCGACGCGGCACACAATAAAAAACCCCGGCACGATGGCCGGGGTTAAGGGACTTCAAGACGCTTGGATGCTCAGGCCATTTTCGCCTTGGCGAAGCGCTTGCGGTCATTCGCGTCAAGATACATCTTGCGCAGACGGATCGACTTCGGCGTCACTTCCATCAACTCGTCGTCCTGGATCCAGGAGAGCGCGCGGTCGAGCGTCATGCGGATCGGCGGCGTCAGCTTGACGGCTTCGTCCTTGCCGGCGGCGCGGATGTTGGTCAGCTGCTTGCCCTTCAAGACGTTGACCTCGAGGTCGTTGTCGCGGGAGTGGATGCCGATGATCATGCCCATGTAGACCTTTTCGCCGGGCTCGATCATCATCGGGCCGCGATCTTCCAGGTTGAACATGGCATAGGCCACGGCTTCGCCAGCAGCGTTTGCCAAGAGAACGCCGTTCGTACGGCCGCCGATTTCACCCTTGTAGGGCTGGTAGTCCTTGAACAGACGGTTCATCACGGCGGTGCCGCGCGTATCGGTCAGCAGTTCCGACTGGTAGCCGATCAGGCCGCGGGTCGGTGCGTTGAACACCAGGCGAACGCGGTTGCCGCCCGAAGGACGCAGCTCGGTCATCTCAGCCTTGCGCTCGGACATCTTCTGCACGACGACGCCGGAATGCTCTTCATCAACGTCGATGACGACTTCTTCGATCGGCTCCATCAGCTGGTCGTTCTCGTCTCGGTGCATGACGACGCGCGGACGCGACACGGCCAGTTCGAAGCCTTCGCGGCGCATGGTTTCGATCAGAACCGCAAGCTGCAATTCGCCGCGGCCGGAGACGTAGAACGAATCCTTGCCTTCGGCTTCTTCGATCTTGAGAGCGACGTTGCCTTCGGCTTCCTTGTAGAGACGGTCGCGGATGACGCGCGAGGTGACCTTGTCGCCTTCGGTACCGGCCAGCGGGCTGTCGTTGACGATGAAGGACATGGTGACGGTCGGCGGGTCGATCGGCTGCGCGGTCAGTGCCTCTGTCACGGCCGGATCACAGAAGGTGTCGGCAACCGTGCCCTTGGAGAGGCCGGCGATCGCGACGATATCACCTGCATGCGCTTCGTCGATCGAGGTGCGTTCGATGCCGCGGAACGCGAGGATCTTCGAGATGCGGCCGTTTTCGATCAACTTGCCATCCTGGCCAAGAACCTTAACGGCCTGGTTCGGCTTGATCGAGCCGGAATTAATGCGGCCGGTGATAATGCGGCCGAGGAATGGGTTGGCTTCGAGGATCGTGCCGATCATCGTGAACGGGCCCTCGTGGACGGTCGGCTCGGGAACATGCTTGAGCACGAGGTCGAGAAGCGGCGTAAGACCCTGATCCTTCGGGCCCTCCGGATTGACGTTCATCCAACCATCGCGGCCCGAACCGTAGAGGATCGGGAAATCGAGCTGTTCGTCTGTTGCGTCGAGGTTCGCGAAGAGGTCGAAGACCTCGTTAATGACCTCTTCGTGGCGACCATCCGGACGGTCGATCTTGTTGATCGCGACGATCGGGCGGAGGCCGACCTTCAGCGCCTTCGACACGACGAACTTCGTCTGCGGCATCGGGCCTTCCGACGAGTCGACCAGAACGATCGCACCGTCCACCATCGAGAGAATACGCTCGACTTCGCCACCGAAATCGGCGTGGCCAGGGGTGTCGACGATGTTGATGCGGACACCCTTCCACTCGACCGAGGTCGCCTTGGCAAGAATCGTGATGCCGCGTTCCTTTTCCAGATCGTTGGAGTCCATGACGCGTTCTGCGACGCGCTGGTTCTCGCGGAACGAGCCGGACTGTTTCAGGAGCTCGTCAACCAGTGTCGTCTTGCCATGGTCAACGTGCGCGATAATCGCGATATTGCGAAGTGCCATATGTCTGTATCTCTGAGGCTGGGGCGCCGCGCTGGGAGAAGGCGCCAATTTCATTTGGGCGGCTCATACAGTGTTTTTCGCGTTTGCGAAAGGGGGAAAGCCGGATTGCCTGCCATGCATGACGTCAACTCGATATCTGCGGGTCAAGCGTCATCCGCCACAGTTCAGTATCGTTCCGGTCCATCAGCCTCACGGTCAGTTGCTCGGTCTGCCCATCGATGTCGACGAGCCCAAAGAACTGCATGCCGGCCGACGGCGGCAAGTTCTGCTCCGCGCCACCGGGCGCTGCTTCCATGAACTTCACCTGTGGCCCGAAGGTCATGTCGAGTTGCTGCGGACCGTAGGTACCGGAATGAAGGGGACCGGCAACGAATTCCCAGAACGGCAGGAATTCGTGGAATTTGGCCTTTTCGGGGTCGTAGTAGTGCGCGGCCGTATAGTGCACATCAGCTGTCAGCCAGATCATGTTGAAGATGCCGGCATCGCGGATGAAGCGTAGCAGATCGGCAAATTCCAATTCGCGGCCAAGCGGGGCGCCATTGTCGCCGTTGGAGATCGACTCGCTGCCGGTCCGGTGGCCGTAATCATCCCAGATCACCAGCCCGATCGGCAAATCGCAGGCAATCACCTTCCAGGTCGCCGTCGAGCGCACCAGCTCGCGCTTCAGCCACGCCACTTGACGCTCGCCCAACAGACGGGAGGCATCGGAGACGGTGGCATCACCGCCATGGCCGTTGGGTCCGCGATAAGAGCGCAGGTCGACGAAGAAGAGGTCGAGCAGCGGCCCGTATGAAACCTTGCGGTAGATCCGGCCCGGCTCATCGGCGACATAGCGGATGGGAGTCATCTCGTGAAACGCCCGGCTGGCGTGACCAGCGAGCGCCGAAACGGACTTTTCGGTGTAGCGGTCGTCGTCGCGCAGGTCCGTCGAGGGCGACCAGTTGTTCAAGACCTCGTGGTCATCCCATTGATAAAAGACCGGACAGACGGCATTGAGCGCCTTCACATGCTCATCGAGCAGGTTATAGGACCATTGCCCGCGAAACTGCTCCAGCGTCTGGGCGATCTCGCGCTTTGCGTCGGTGACGATCCTGTTCTTCCAAACTCCCCCGTCTCGCAACCTGATCTCGTCGGGCATGGGATTGTCGGCATAGATCGTGTCACCGGAATGGATCATGAAGTCCGGGCGATGGTAGGCGATCGTCGCATAGGTGCGCATGCCGTCATCGTCGATGCCCCATCCCTGCCCGGCCGTATCGCCCGACCACGCGAACCGGATGCTACGCTTGCCCACCGATGCCGTGCGAAACTGCCCTTGGATTGGCTCGGACAAATCATTGATGTCCTGCAGGTTGGCCGCACAGAAGCGGTAAAATATCTCCTGATCGGGCGGGAGATCCCGAAGCAGCAGCTTTCCGGCAAGACCGGTTTGCGGCGTGACGTCTATCGGCGCTATGCGCACCGCATTGGCGAACCTGTCGCTCGTTGAATACTCGACAGCGAGTCGCGCCGGCCGGTCCACCTGCGTCCAAATCACGCCGGAACTCGCATCGACGTCGCCGGATTGCACACCATACGTGAAGAGCGGTCGGCCGGAAGAGCCCCGCGCATAATAGGGCATCGCCAGCCCTGCCACCGCAAATCCGCCGACCGCGCCCATTGATGAGAGAAAGCATCGGCGGGTCGTCGTCTCGGTCAATTTCATGCCATGGCGTATCCGGCTTGCGGGAATGGAAGAGATTCTCCCGCACCGACCCTACCGCGGCCGTCATGTCATCATCTTGAAGATGGCATGACGGTTTTTCGAAACTTCGACGACAGTTTTGTTGCGATCGCCTCAAGCATCACTGCCGGACAGTTCTTCGAAGGTCGCTAGACCCTTCTTCACCAGCATGGCATCCGGGCTCGGCAGCTTGCCTCGGAAAGCCTTGTAGGCGTCCTCGGGATCGACCGCGCCGCCGACGGAATAGATGTTATCCTTGAGCTTGCCGGCCATCTCGCGATGGAACGCGTCACCAGTTTCCTCAAAGGCGGCAAAGGCATCGGCATCGAGAACCTCGGACCACATGTAGGAATAGTAGCCGGCTGAATAACCGCCGGAGAAGATGTGCTGGAAGTGCGGCGAGGCATGACGCATGACGATCGACTTCGGCATGCCGAGCTCCGACAACACCTCGGCCTGTACCGCCATCGGATCCTCGACCTTGTCGCGAGTGTGGAACGCCATGTCGACGACCGCGGACGAGGTAAACTCGACCGTATTGAAGCCGGAATTGAACGTCCGCGCCGCCAGAACCTTGTCGAGCAGGGCCTGCGGCATTGGCTCGCCGGTTTCAAAGTGCACGGCATATTGCGTCAGGATCGCAGGCACCGTCAGCCAGTGCTCGTAAAGCTGCGACGGCAGCTCAACGAAATCGCGTGAGACACCCGTGCCCGAAACCGAGGGGTAGGTGACGTTTGACAGCATCCCGTGCAGCGCATGGCCGAACTCGTGGAACAGCGTGCGCGCGTCATCGAGCGACAGTAGCGCCGGCTTGCCCTCGGCGGGCTTCGCGAAGTTGCAGACATTGTAGATGATCGGCAATTCGCCATTGCGGCCGTTCTTCAACGGCAGCTTGTGCTGCGACTGGAAAGAGCTCATCCAGGCGCCCGAGCGCTTCGAGCTGCGGGCGAAATAATCGCCGAGGAAGAGCGCGACCAGCCTGTCTTCGCGATCGCGGATCTCGAAGACGCGGACATCGGGATGGTAGGCTGGAACGCCCTTCTTCTCGACGGCGCGAATGCCGAATAGCCGGCCAGCGACATCGAAGCAGGCATCGATGATCTTCTCAAGCTGCAGATAAGGCTTCAGCTCCGCCTCGGAGAAATTGAACCGCTGCGCCCGGATCTTCTCGGCATAATGCCGCCAATCCCAGGGCATGACGTCGTGGTTCTTGCCTTCGTCGGCGATCAAATTGGCGATATCCGCCTCTTCCTCGCCGGCACGCTTGACCGCCTTCGCCCATACCTCCCGAAGCAGGTGGTTCACGGCTTCAGGCGTCTTTGCCATTGTATTGTCGAGCTTCAATTCAGCGAAGTTGCCGTAACCGAGGAGCTTTGCCACCTCGTCGCGGAGCGCAAGCGTATCCCTGATAATGCCGCGATTGTCAGTGGCGCCATCGTTCTCGCCGCGCGCAACCCAGGCCTTAAAGGCCTGTTCCCGCAGGTCCCGCCGCTCCGAGAAGGTTAGGAACGGTTCGATGATCGAGCGTGACAGGGTCACGGCAAACTTGCCCTCTTCGCCACGCTCGCGCGCAGCCGCCGCCATCGCATCCTTCAGAAATTCCGGAATGCCGTCGAGATCCGGACCGTCGGAAAGGATCATCGCCCAGCTCTTCTCGTCGGCAAGCACGTTCTGACCGAACTGGGTACCAAGGCCAGCAAGCTTCTCGTTGATCCCCGCAAGCTTCTCCTGCTCGGGCTTCGGCAGCTTCGCGCCCGATTTGACGAAGCCCTTCCAGTGCCGCTCCAGCACCCGCGTCTGCTCCAGCGTCAAACCGAGGCTTTCGCGCGCTTCCCACAAGGCGTCGATGCGCGCAAACAGCGCCGCATTCATGCCGATCTTGGAATAGTGGCGCGACATCTTCGGCGAGATATCCCGCTCCAGCGCCTGGATCATATCATTGGTATGCGCGCCCGCCCGGTTCCAGAACAATGCCGAAACGCGCGACAGCTCATCGCCCGCGATCTCGAGAGCAACCACGGTATTTTCGAATGTCGGCGCCTCGGGATTATCCGCGATCGCGTCGATCTCTTTCTCGTGCGCTGCGAGCGCTGCATCAAAGGCCGGAGCGAAGTCGCCATCATTGAGGGCATCGAAACGCGGCAGACCGTGGAGACCATTCCATTCGATAAGTGCCGGGTTGAATTCTGGTGTGGAAGGCATGCGGGGATCCTTTGTGGCAGGCAACTGAACAGGCAATATAGGGATGCGCATCCGCAATTGGTATCGCCGATCAAACGCTCATCTCCCGGCCGGACCGCGAAAAGTTCATGGCAAGAAATGATGCATAAGAATTAACTAATCGTTAACGATTGACGTACGTTCGCCATGCGCGGTAGCTTCACGCATCATCCTTTTGCAAGGGGATAGGCGTCATGGAAATCCTTTCTGTGCGGTCTTCGCCGAATTTTCTTTTCAGAAGAAACTCCGATAATTCTAGCAATTACAACGAATTAGAAGCACAATTCGGCACGGCGACGAAGGCCTCGACGGCATTTCACATCGATGAAACGAACGGGGATACGCCTGATTTTTCCGCCATCAGCGCCAGCGAACTGCGCCAATATGCGAGGCAGAGCTTCGATGCTGGCGCGATCGATCAGGATACGTTTGCCGCGATCTCCGAGCCGCTGCCGATGCGGACGGTCGATCCGTCAGGCAACATCCTCGATCTGTCCGATATTGCCGACGCGACGAGCTTCAATTTCCGGGATTACTACAAGGGCCAGCTCCAGATCGCGACATCGATCGGCGACCCGCAAACGGTGGCACGGCTCGATTCCGTCGTCAGCTTCCTTAACGTCTGATCTCAGGCTTTCCGCCATCCAAGCAGGCCGGGCGTCGCATGCCAGAGCGCCTGTGCTGCAAAGCCCATGAAGAGAACACCGGAGCAGCGCACGATCAGCCGTTCGTGCGAACGATAGAAACGTCGGACCGTTCCCGCGCCAATGATCGTGATCAGGATCATGTCCGCCACGATAAAGCCCAAAAACGAAACCGCCAGCAGGACCGGCAGCGTGTGAAACTGCAACGCGCTCGCCGAACCCGCAACAAGCGCGGTGAACGTCGCAAGCGCGACTGGATATCCCTTCGGATTGGTGACGCCGAAGATCAGACCGCGACGGAACGGCCGCTCCACCACCATCAACGCCTGCCCCTCACCCTTCGGCTTTGCCCGCACGGCATTCCAGCCGATCCAGGCAAGATAGAAGCCACAGAGAAGACCAAGCGCGTCGAACACGAAGGTCCCGATCGTCTTCGCCCCGATGATCGCGATCAGCGCCAACGATGCCCACAGAAGATCGCCGACCAGATGACCGCTGACGAACATTGCGCCGGCACGGCGGCCCTGCCCTGCGCCGATGCCAAGCAACGCAAGGAAAGCAGGCCCTGGAATGAGCACGTAAAGAAGAGCTGCCAGAAAGGCGCCCGCGAGCAAGGATTGCGTCATCGACAAACTCCGGAAAGGACAGCCGCAGCTTATGCGCCAATCGAAAGGCGTCAAGCTGTCATGGCGATCCATCAGATTTTTGAATTGCCGTATCACGCGGCTTCCGACAGAAGGGGAGCGGCCGCCCTCGCGCGGATCGCGCATGTCACCAAAGACCGAGTACCCTATGCCCCCATTCCGGATGAGCCAACGGCGAACGAGCATGCTCGGAGCGCTTCTCGCAACCATCGGCCCGATCTCGATGTCGATCTACACGCCGGCAATGCCGGAACTCGTCCACGCGTTCCGGACCTCCGACTCCGCGATCAAGATGACGCTTTCCGTCTATTTCGCCGGCTTCTCGGTTGCGCAATTGCTTGCCGGCCCGCTCTCGGACGCCTTCGGCCGCCGCGCGGCGACGCTCCTCTTCATCGGCATCTATGTCGTCGGCAGCCTGCTTGCCGCCTTTGCGCCCGGCATCGAGTGGCTGCTCGCCGGCCGCCTGATCCAGGGCATCGGCGCCTCCGTCGGGATTACGGTGGCGCGCGCCATCGTGCGTGACCAGTTCACCGGGACGGAAGCCTCCCGCATCATCAACCTGATCGGCATCATGATCGCCATCGGACCGGCCGCTGCACCAACGATCGGCGGACTTGCGCTGGCGGCCTTCGGCTGGCAGTCGGTCTTCTTTCTGCTGATCGGCTTCGGGCTGCTGATCTGTCTCGGGGTGATCGTCTTCATGCGCGAAACAAGCGTGCCGGATCCGCGCCGCGCGCTCCCGGTTCCGCTGCTTCGCGCCTATCTGGAGCTTGCCCGGGAAAGCCGCTTCGTCTCTGCCTCGCTCGTCCTCGGCGGTTCGATCGGCGCGCTTTACGCGCAGGCGACGCTGCTACCCTTCATCCTCATCAAGGTCGTCGGCCTTTCACCGACCGCTTTCGGCTTGGGCATGCTGATGCAATCAGGGTCCTACTTCCTCGGCTCCGTCTGCCTTCGCTATGCGGCGCCGCGCCTGGGCGGTGACGGCTCGGTGCGTGTCGGGCTTGGCCTCCTCGGGCTCGCTGGCATCATGATCGCGCTGTCAGTCCACTTCGTCACGCCCTCGTATCTCTCGATCATGGGGCCGATCGCGTTCCTGGCCTTCGGATTGGCGTTCCTGACGCCGCATATGACGACATCGGGCCTCTACCCCTTCCCGCATATCGCCGGCTCGGCGTCCGCGATGATGGGCTTTATTCAGATGGGTGGCGGCTTTGCCGGCGGCGTTGCGGGTTCGCTGATCGGTATGCCGCTGCTCGCCTTCGGTACGGTGATCCCGATCATGGCGCTGATTTCGATCACCAGCTACGTCTGGTTCGTGCGCGCCGCGCAACGCGCAGCGGAACTCTCCCACGCCACGGCGGGCGAATGAAAAAGGCCCGCACGAGGCGGGCCTTCGATCTCTTGCGACTGCTCTCGGTTACTTCGAGAGGTTGCGCTTGGCGAGTGTGCGCAGACGCAGCGCGTTGAGCTTGATGAAGCCGGCGGCGTCCTTCTGGTCGTAGGCGCCCTGGTCGTCTTCGAAGGTAACCAGCTTGTCGGAATAGAGCGACTTCGGGCTCTCGCGGCCGGTGACCATGACGTTGCCCTTGTAGAGCTTCAGCGTCACTTCGCCTTCGACATGCTCCTGGCTCTTGTCGATCAGAGCCTGCAGCATTTCGCGTTCCGGCGAGAACCAGAAGCCGTAGTAGATCAACTCGGCGTAACGCGGCATCAGCTCGTCCTTGAGGTGCGCGGCACCGCGGTCGAGGGTGATGGATTCGATGGCGCGGTGCGCGGCAAGCAGGATCGTGCCGCCGGGCGTCTCGTAGACGCCGCGCGACTTCATGCCGACGAAGCGGTTTTCGACGAGGTCGAGGCGACCGATGCCGTTGTCGCGACCGTAGTTGTTGAGGGCTGCGAGCAGCGTTGCCGGGCTCATGCGTACGCCATTAATCGAAACGGCATCACCCTTCTCGAAGCCAACCTTGATGATGGTTGCCTTGTCGGGAGCTGCTTCCGGAGAAATCGTGCGCATATGCACGTACTCAGGTGCTTCCTGTGCCGGATCTTCGAGAACCTTGCCCTCGGACGAGGAGTGCAGCAGGTTGGCGTCGACGGAGAACGGCGCTTCGCCCTTCTTGTCCTTGGCGACCGGGATCTGGTGGGCTTCGGCAAACGCGAGCAGATCGGTACGGCTCTTGAACGACCAGTCGCGCCACGGCGCGATGATCTTGATATCGGGGTTCAGGGCATAGGCGGAGAGCTCGAAACGAACCTGGTCGTTGCCCTTGCCGGTGGCGCCATGCGCGATCGCATCGGCGCCGGTCTTGCGGGCGATATCGATCAGGTGCTTGGAGATCAGCGGACGGGCGATCGAGGTGCCCAGCAGATAGACACCCTCATAGACGGCGTTGGCGCGGAACATCGGGAAAACGAAGTCCTTGACGAACTCTTCGCGGACGTCCTCGATGTAGATCTCCTTGATGCCGAGCATTTCGGCCTTCTTGCGCGCCGGCTCCAGCTCTTCGCCCTGGCCGAGGTCGGCCGTGAAGGTTACGACTTCTGCGCCGAGCTCGGTCTGCAGCCACTTCAGGATGATCGAGGTGTCGAGACCGCCGGAATAGGCGAGGACGACTTTCTTTACGTCTTTGTGCGATGCCATGATGATGAGGTCCGTTGCAAAAGGGCGGCGGCAAACCCGCCAAGCCCGGTATGGCTGGGCACTTTTAGCGAGATCGGCGCAGGACGCAAGGGCAACGGCGACCATAGGCGGCTCGGATAATGTTTGACAGGCCGAAAGCGCAACCCATATCTGCCAGCGTCCTGACAATGCTGAGGAGAGGCTGGCCGTGACGAAAATTCAAGACATCATCAAGAAATCCAATGTCGCCGTCATCACCGGCGGTGCTTCCGGCATCGGGCTTGCCGCGGCAAAACATTTCGCTCGTGCGGGCATGAGCGTTGCTATCGCCGATCTCGGCGGCGACCGGCTGGCAGCCTCTGCAGACGAACTGAAGGCGATCTCGGGAGAGGAGTATGTGCTCGCCGTCGAAACCGACGTTGGGCAGAAGGAGTCCCTGGAAGCGCTTGAACGGACCGTGATTCAACGCTTCGGTCGCGTGCATATTCTCATGAACAACGCCGGCATCGGCCCCGAGACGTCGATCTTCAGCGCCCAGGCCAATTGGGACAGCATCCTCGGCGTCAACTTGCTCGGCGTCATCAACGGCACCCGGACCTTCGGCCAGCACATGCTCTCGCATGGCGAACCGGGCCTGATCATCAACACCGGCTCCAAGCAGGGCATCACTACGCCCCCTGGCAATCCGGCCTACAATGTCTCGAAAGCCGGCGTGAAGGTGTTTACCGAAGCGCTCGAGCACGAACTGCGCAACACCGAGGGCTCGAAGATTTCCGCCCACCTGCTGATCCCCGGCTTCGTCTTCACCGGCCTCACGAAGGGCGACCGCACCGAGAAGCCGGCTGCCGCATGGACTGCGGAACAGACCGTCGATTTCATGATCGAAAGCCTGGAACGCGGCGACTTCTACATCCTCTGCCCCGACAACGACGTCGCCCGTCCGGTGGACGAACGCCGCCTGGCCTGGGCAATGGGGGACATCATCGAGAACCGCCCGCCGTTGTCGCGCTGGCACAAGGATTATGCCGACAAGTTCAAGGCCTATCTCGAACAGAAGGAATAGGTCGTATTAGAAGGTTTGATTAGACATTTTCTGAGAGCCGGATAAAAGCAACCAACGTTCTTCCGGCTTTCAGAGTGTAACATGGATTTTCTGCCCAGCATTGCCACGCTTCTTGCCTTTGCTGCTGCGACTCTTCTGCTTGCGGCAACGCCTGGCCCAGACATGACGCTTTCCATCAGCCGTGCGCTGGCACAAGGCAAGAAGGCTGCACTCTTCGTCGTCCTCGGCACCAGTCTCGGGATTGTCGTTCATACCATGCTGGTTGCTTTCGGTGTCTCAGCGCTGATCACCGCATCACCGACCGCCTTCCTGATCCTGAAGACCGGCGGTGCCGCCTATCTCCTTTGGCTTGCCGTCCAGGCGATCCGCTACGGCTCGAAGTTTTCGGTCAACAAGGTGGAAGCGGCAACAGGCACGCCGCTTGCCAACGTCTCCTCGGGCTTCTGGGTCAACCTACTGAACCCGAAGGTCATCATCTTCTTCATGACCTTCCTGCCGCAGTTCGTCAGTGCTGGCGACCCGACGGTGACGCAGAAGCTGCTGTTTCTCGGCTTCTGCTTCATCCTGATCGGCATGCCTGTGAACGCTGCTGTGGTCTTTGCGGCCGACTGGCTGGCCGGCTGGCTGCAGAACAACAAAAAGGTTTTGCGCGGCATGGACTTTACCTTTGCCGGCGTCTTCTCCGTCTTCGCGGCAAAGATCCTGCTGACGCAGGCGCGTTAAGCGACCTCCGGGAAGCTGGCTTCCCGGAATGCCTAGCCTCAGCCGATCAGCAGTGCGTCATCGTCCAGCGTCTGGCCGCGCATCTTGCGGAACATCGCGATCAGGTCTTCGACCTGCAGCGTCTTGCGGCTGTCGCCGCTGACGTCGAGAACGATCTCGCCACTGTGTAGCATGATCGTACGGTGGCCATAATCGAGCGCCTGCCGCATGGAGTGCGTGACCATCAGCGTTGTCAGCTTGCGTTCCGAAACGATCTTCTGCGTGAGCCCCATGACGAACTCGGCCATCCCAGGATCGAGCGCCGCCGTGTGCTCGTCGAGCAGTAGCACTTCGGAGCCGGCAAGCGTCGCCATCACAAGCGAAACCGCCTGACGCTGACCGCCGGAAAGCAGGTCCATACGGTCCCGCATGCGGTTCTCAAGGCCGAGATTGAGCTCGGCGATCCGCTCGCGGAAATGCTCGCGCCGCTTCGGGCCAAGCGCCGAGACCAGCCCCCGCATTTCACCGCGACGCGCCGCAAGTGCAAGGTTTTCCTCGATCGACAGCGAGCCGCAGCTTCCCGTCAGAGGATCCTGGAAGACGCGGGCGACCAGTCCGGCGCGAGCGGCCGTCGATTTGCGTGTGACGTCGGTATGGCCGATCAGAACCTGGCCTTCGCCGGCGAGCACATCGCCGGCAAGAACGCCGAGCAGTGTCGACTTGCCGGCGCCGTTCGAGCCGATGACGGTGACGAACGAACCTTCCTCGATTGTCAGGCTGACGCCGTTCAGCGCCTGCTTCTGTAGCGGCGTACCCTTGCCGAAAACGACCTTGATATCCTTGAGCGTAATCACGATGCAGCGCCTCCGCGGCGAAGGCGGGGAAGGATGAGCGCGATCGTCACCAGCACCGCCGTCACGAAATTGAGGTCCGACGCCTGCAGCCCGATGACATCAGTCGAGAGAGCGAGCTGGATGGCGATGCGATAGAGGATCGAGCCGAGCACACAGCCGATCAGCGCGATCAGCAGCCCGCGCCGACCGAGCAGCGTTTCACCGATAATGACGGCCGCGAGGCCGACAACGATCGTACCGACGCCAGAGGTGACATCAGCAAAGCCGTTCGTCTGCGCAAACAGCGCGCCACCGAAGGCAACCAAGGCGTTGGAGATCGCCATGCCGAGATAAATCTGGCGGCTGGTGTCGACGCCCTGTGCGCGGGCCATGCGGGCATTCGCACCCGTCGCGCGCATTGCCAGACCCGAGTCGCTCTCGAGGAAGCGCCAGACGAGGATGACTGCGACGCCGACGAGGACGCCGACGAAGAGTGGCCGAACGTAGAAGTCGCGCAGGCCATGACCAAAGAACGGGCTGATCATCGTATCCGCATTGATCAGTGCGACGTTCGGCTTGCCCATGACGCGCAGGTTCACCGAAAAGAGCGCGATCATCGTCAGGATCGAGGCAAGCAGGTTGAGGATCTTGAACCGTACATTGAGCATCGCCGTAACGATGCCGGCCGCAGCACCCGCAACCATGGCGACGAGCGCCGCAAGCCAGGCATTGACCCCGGCGATGATGAGAACCGCCGTTACCGCAGCACCCAGCGGAAAGGAGCCGTCAACCGTCAGATCCGGAAAATCCAGCACACGAAATGCGAGGTACACGCCGATGGCAACGAAGGCATAAACCAGCCCCAGTTCCACAGCTCCCCAAAATGCGATCTGACTCAAGGCTCCTGCCCTTTCTTCTGACTTGTCCCGCCTCTAGCGGACCCAAGCTTCTAATACCATCAGCCGCCCCCGCGTAAAACGGGAGCGGCTGAACGGGTGGTTCTGAAATCTACTTCGATCAGTCGATGGTCTTCGTCGCGCGCTTCAAGACGCTTTCGGGTAGCGTGACGCCCATGCGTGTGGCCGCACCCTTATTGACGACGAGATCGCTACCGGCAGCAACCTTCACCGGAATATCGCCGGGGTTTTCACCCTTAAGGATACGGACGACAATTTCGCCGGTCTGCTTGCCGACGTCGTAGTAGTTGAAGCCGAGCGCTGCAAGCGCACCGCGCGAAACAGAGTCCGTGTCGGCCGTGAAGAGCGGCAGCTTGCTTTCCTCGGCGACGGCAACCGCACCTTCCAGTGCGGAAATGATCGTGTTGTCGGTCGGGATGTAAATGGCATCGGCACGGCCGACGAGCGCGCGGGCCGCACCCTGCACTTCCGCAGACTTGGTGGCCGCCGATTCAACGACCTTCAGGCCAGCCTTCTCGGCTTCCGTCTTCAGGACGGCGAGCAAAGACACCGAATTGGCTTCGCCGGAATTGTAGAGGTAGCCGATCGACTTGGCGTTCGGCAGGATTTCCTTGATGAGCGCAACGTGCTCGGCAACCGGTGACATGTCGGACAGACCGGTGACGTTGCCGCCTGGCTTGTCCATGTTCTTCACGAGCTGGGCGCCGAGCGGATCGGAAACGGCCGTGAAGACGACTGGAATGTCGCGCGTTGCGGAAACGACGGCTTGCGCTGATGGCGTGGAGATCGGCACGATAACGTTCGGGCCATCGCCTGCGAACTGTCGGGCGATCTGCGCAGCCGTTGCCGGGTTGCCTTGCGCAGACTCGAACATGAACTTCAGGTTCTCGCCTTCCTTATAGCCTGCGGCTGTCAGCACATCGAGGACGCCCTTGCGTGCGGCGTCAAGCGCCGGATGCTCGACGATCGCCGTGACCGCGACGGTTACGTCTTCGGCCTTTGCAGGCAGGGTCAGGGCCAGCGTGGCCGCGACAGCAAGCAGAATTGAACGCATTGGGGTATCCTCCAGACATGATTTTGGCCTGCTTCTAGGAAAAGCAGGCCATGAAATCAATCATTAGAAAACACTGAACGGATCAAACTTGCTGATCAGTCGTCGGCGCCATGGTTGGCGATCATCATCGCCTCGAAGGCCAGCCGCTCAGTCTTGCGCATCCGCTCCGATTCCGACTTCAGCTGACCGCAGGCAGCCAGGATGTCGCGGCCGCGCGGCGTTCGGATCGGCGAGGCATAGCCGGCCGAATTGATGAAATCGGCGAACTTCTCGATCTGTGCCCAGTCGGAACACTGGTAGTTTGTGCCCGGCCACGGGTTGAACGGAATGAGGTTGATCTTCGCCGGCACGCCTTTCAGCAGCTGAACGAGACCCTTGGCGTCCTCAAGGCTGTCGTTGACGTCCTTCAGCATCACGTATTCAAAGGTGATGCGACGGGCGTTCGATAGACCGGGATACTTCCGGCAGGCGTCGATCAGTTCCTTCAGCGGGTACTTCTTGTTGATCGGCACGAGGATGTCGCGCAGGTCGTCGCGCACGGCGTGCAGCGAGATTGCCAGCATCACGCCGATTTCATCGCCAGTGCGGAAGATTTCAGGCACGACGCCCGAGGTGGAGAGTGTTACGCGGCGCTTGGAGAGCGACAGGCCGTCGCCATCGGTGGCGATCAGCAACGCCTGTTTCACGGCATCGAAATTGTAGAGCGGCTCGCCCATGCCCATCATGACGATGTTGCTGACCTTGCGGCCTTCCGCCGGCATGATGGTGCCCTGCGGCGCTTCACGGTCTGGGAAATCGCCCAGCCGATCGCGGGCGAGCAGAAGCTGCGAGAGGATTTCTTCCGCAGTTAGGTTGCGGACCAGCCGTTGCGTGCCGGTGTGACAGAAAGAACAGGTCAGCGTGCAGCCGACCTGGCTCGAGATGCAGAGTGTGCCGCGCCCCTCCTCCGGGATGTAGACTGCTTCGATCTCGACTGGCCGGCCCGCACCGCGCGCCGGAAAGCGCAGCAGCCACTTGCGGGTGCCATCGTTGGAAACCTGCTCCTCGACGATTTCAGGGCGCGCAATCGTGAAATGCTGCTTCAGCATCTCGCGCATGTCCTTGGCGACATTCGTCATGTGATCGAAATCGGAGACGCCGCGCACGTAGATCCAGTTCCAGAGCTGCGCGACACGCATCTTGATCTGCTTGTCCGGCACGCCTTTTTCACGCAGCGCAGCGCCCATCTCTTCGCGGCTGAGGCCGATCAGCGAAGGCTTCAATCCAGCGTCAACACCGCTGGTCGCTGCGCCCAAGGGCTTGGTAACAGTCATCTCATCCATGACGGACATAGGCTCTAATCCCGAATTCAACATGCTACCGCCCCGGAAAGCCGGATGACTTGCGGTACGAAGGGCATGTGGCAGAAATTGAATGCGGAGCATACGGCAAGGACCGCGATCTATCCGCTGTTGCGCGGGCCTTTAGCATCATTTTAGCCCCGCGTCACTATGGATGGAAACGGCGAAGGCCGGCACAAGGCCGGCCTTCTGAAATTTCGTCACCGCAGCAGGAAGCTTACTTGCAGCCTTCAACCTGCTTCAGTGCAGCGGAAATGCCAGACAGCGAGTAGCTGTACGACGTCGATGTGCCCTTGCGCGATGTCGCGTTGACGGTCATCGAGTGGCCGGTCTTCATGGCCGCGACGAGCGCCGGCTCCTGAGCTGCATTCTCGACCCAGCCGGCCTTGTCCTTGGTGAACATCACGAAGGTCTTGTTGTCGATGACGACGTCGATCTTCGAGTTCTCCTTGACGGTGTAGCCCATCATTGCCTGCGGCTCGTAGGAAATGTTCTGACCGGGGCGCTGCGAAACGATGAAGAAGTTATCACCATGATCAATGCCGGCGGGCTTCTTCTCCGTCGGCACCGACAGAACGTAGCAGACGGTGTTCGCGCCGGACTTGTAGGAATAGGCGCCCCAGGCCTGGAACTGCTGGATGCGTGTCGGCGCTGTCGAAGCCGGGGTGGCCTGCTGCTGCGCTGCGGGCGCTGCAGGCTGCGACTTCTTGGACTGAGCGGATGCAATGCCGGCGCCGGCGAGAACGAGGGAAAGGGCGATTGCGGTACTTCTAAGAAACATGGATATCCTGCCGGTTCTTGCGATTCGAGCCCGAAGCGAACGGGCGGCGCATAATCACGATCTGCTTTATTTTGACTTAATTCAGGTTACCAAAGCGTCAACAGGGACTGCGAGAAGTCCCTGCCTGTGCCATTTTCGCCCAAGTGTCAACGTCGGGCGCTGGCGCCTCGCCCGTGATGACGTGATACTGCGTGCGCACACAGACCATCGTCACGGATGAATCTAAGACATAAAGATTCAGGCAAGAGTTTGACGTTTTTAGAAACCGTTGTACGTCAATAAGCGTTGGAAATCCGTTGGAGAATTCGCCGAGCTAGGGGACTTTGGACGGGATATGAATGCCGAGGAGAAACAGCGCTTCGCCGACCTCGCCAAGGCCGTTGCGGAACGCCGCGACCAAGAGGCATTCGCCGTGCTGTTCGACTACTTCGCGCCGCGCCTCAAATCCTGGCTTCTGCGCCAAAGAATGTCGAGTGGCGAAGCCGAGGAACTGGTCCAGGAAGTACTGATCGTGCTCTGGCACAAGGCTGAATTTTACGATGCGGCGAGATCGTCTCTTTCCACCTGGCTTTTTCGCATAGCCCGCAACCGCCGGATCGATCTTCAGCGCCGGGCCAGAACGCGCACCCTGGATGAGGCAGACCCGGCATTGCAGCCGGTCGCGGAAAACGGCGCAGACGAGATCCTCACAAATGACGATCGCGACGCACATGTACGCGCCGCTGTCAGCCAACTTCCGGAAGAGCAGCAGGAAATGCTCCGCGCCGCATTTTTTCTCGGCCAATCCCATTCGCAGATCGCCGAGGCAACGGGCTTGCCGCTCGGCACCGTAAAGTCGCGGATCCGGCTTGCCTTCGGAAAGCTCCGGAAGGTTCTTGAGGCCGAAAGCGCCTGACCGAGACCGGGCTAGATTGTCTTCATGCCTTCAGGCTTGTCGGCGAGCGCGCGGTCGGCAGCTTCATAGTGCTTCGGCTGCAGGTGCCGGCTGACCATGGCAAAAGCGGCGGAAAGGACTGCCACGTCGTCCGAAAACCCGATCACGGCAAAAACATCGGGAATCATGTCGACCGGCATGACGAAATAGGCAAGTGCGGCCAGGAGCACGCCACGGACCCTTGTCGGCGTCTGCGGATCCATGGCGCAATAGAAAGCGGCGACGACGTCGCGTGAGAACGGGATCTGGCGGACCGCCTTCTTGAAGGTCGGCCAGAATTTCTTGCGCACGGTCTCTTCGCGCCGGCTCTGTGTATCATCATCGCCCGGCAGCAGGATCTCACCGAATTTGACGTCGTCCATTCCGATCGGTCCTCTCATTCATGCGCACATATGGTGATGGTGGCAACGGATTCAATCAAGCCGGGGCGCTGCCGCCTTCTCCATTGCCGCAGCCAGTCTGAAGTCAAGCTCGGTAAGCCCGCCCGCATCATGGGTATTGAGCTTCACGTCGACGCGCGAATAGACATTGAACCATTCCGGATGATGATTGAGCCGTTCTGCTGCGAGCGCCGCTTCCGTCATGAAGCCGAAAGCCTCGACGAAATTGCGAAACTTGAAGCTTCGCGATATCGACGTGCCAGTGTCGTCGAGCGACCAGCCGTCAAGCTTGGCGAGTTCGGTAGCGATGGCTTGCCGTTCCAGTTTTTCCCGTTTCATGCGATTGTCCCTTCTCTTCCGTCATGGACCACAGATGAAACGCATTAGCATCCTGTTTGTTTGCATGGGCAATATCTGCCGTTCTCCTCTTGCCGAGGGGATCTTCTCGCATCTCGTCGATGAGTCCGGCTTTGCCGATCGTTTCGAGATCGACTCGGCCGGCACGGGCGGTTGGCACGAGGGCGATCATCCGGATCGGCGTTCGATCGCAACAGCCAAAGGCCACGGGATCGATATTTCTCAGCAACGCGCCCGCCAGATCAGGACGAAGGATTTCAGCGACTTCGACCTGATACTCGCGATGGATCGCGCGAATATCGCCGAGTTGCATCGGATGAGCCCCGGAGCCGCAAACATCCGCCTGTTCGGCGATTTCGCATTGGCAAGCGGCGAGGATATACCCGACCCCTATTTCGGCAGCAGCGACGGCTTCGAACTCGTCTACGCCAGGCTCTTTGCTGGCTGCAGGAAGCTGCTCGAGACGCTGGGCACCGACAATGCCTCGTGGAGCGGGAAGATCTCTTCCGTCAGATAAGGCCCACCGCCGACCGATTCCCTCGACGACAGCAGAACGAAGCGCGGAACCGTGAAGGCCGAAGTCTGGAAATTTCCACGTCCGGCGAGATAGTGCACGACATCGTCGACTCGCGACGATTTCAACCGCGCCAGCGTGACATGAGGCGTGAACTTGCGGGGATCCGGCGGCAATCCGATACGCTGGCAGATCCGCTCAATTTCCGCCTGGAGGGCGTACATCTCGGGTGAAGGCGAGACACCAGCCCAAACCGAATGCGGCTTCTTGGATCCGAATGCGCCGATACCATCAAGACGAATCTGGAATTCCGGGCGGTCGATGCGGTCTAGCCGATCGACAATTTCGTCTGCCGTCCGTCCATCGACATCGCCGATGAACCGCAAAGTGATGTGGTAATTCTCCACATCGATCCATCTTGCACCAGGGAGACCACCGCGCAGCAATGAAAGGCTCATCGCGGCATTGCGCGGAATTTCGAGGGCGGTAAACAGTCTCGGCATAACGAGCACTCCCCGAATCTTTTGCAGGTGCTCACACGGAATCACGCATTGGGCACCTGTGCAAGCCCCTAATTCTTCACAGTAGAAATCGTTCCCAAGAATTGCGTGATAGCCGGCTCCATCTTTTCGACCATCACATCGACACCCTTGCTGTTGGGATGCATCCCGTCCTCGAGCTTTAAACCAGCCTCAAGAGCGACGCCGTCCAGAAAGAATGGATAGAGCGCAACACCATGTTTTTGTGCGAGTTTCTGGTATATCGAGTTGAAGCGTGCGGCATAGTCATCGCCCATGTTGGGCGGTGCCAGCATACCGACAAGGAGAACGGCTATCCCGCGTTCCTTTAGCCGGGCAATCATCTGCTCGAGATTCTTCTCGCTTTCTTCAGGAGGAATGCCACGCAGCGCATCATTGGCGCCGAGTTCGAGGATTACGCCGTCAGTGCCGTCTGGAACCGACCAGTCGATTCGCGCAAGACCGCCTGTCGTCGTGTCGCCCGACACGCCAGCATTGGCGATTGATATATCCACCCCTTTGGCTTTCAGGGCTGCTTGCAGTTTTTCCGGAAAGCCGTCACCGGGAGGAAGCTGATAGCCCGCCATCAGGCTGTCTCCAAAACCGACCAGGCTGATTGTCCTTGCACTGGCCGCGACCGCAAAGGTCAGCGAAGCAACAATGACGGCGATGTGAAGGCCGGCAACTTTAAAACTCATTCCGCTTTCCCTAGATTGGCAGGACGATCGGCATCTATATAGGGCGAATACTGTTGGCAAAAACCATCATCGAGTTGAAGCGCGCCGATTTGACGCTTGGCAACGCCGCTGCGTCCGTCCATGTGCTGAAAGGCATTGACCTGACGATTGCCGCCGGGGAGTCGGTCGGCATCGTGGGACCGTCGGGCTCCGGAAAATCCACCCTGCTTATGGTGCTCGCCGGGTTGGAAAAACTCGATAGTGGCGAAATCAACGTCAGCGGCACCCCATTGCATGCCCTGAGCGAAGACGAGGTGGCCGACTTCCGTGGCCGCAACATCGGCATCGTTTTCCAATCCTTCCACTTGATTGCCAACATGACGGCGCTGGAAAACGTCGCTGTGCCGTTGGAACTCGCCAACCTTCCCAATCCCTTTGAGATTGCGCGCCGCGAGCTAAAATCTGTCGGCCTTGGCGATCGATTGAACCACTATCCCGGCCAGTTGTCCGGCGGCGAACAGCAGCGTGTAGCAATTGCGCGCGCCCTTGCGCCCTCGCCGGCGTTGCTGATTGCCGACGAACCGACCGGCAATCTCGACACCGACACCGGCCGTCAGATTGCCGATCTCCTTTTTTCCAAACAGGCCGAGCGCGACATGACGCTGCTGCTCGTTACCCATGACACTGCACTCGCTAAGCGTTGCTCCAGGCAGATCAGAGTTCGTTCCGGCCAGATCGAGGGCGATAGCGCGCCAGTGCAGCCTGAGGCGGCGATTGCATGACATTGCTGAGCCCGCGCGTCTCCCTCGCCTTCCGTCTCGCGCTTCGCGAGTTGCGCGGCGGGCTAGGCGGCTTCTACATTTTTCTGGCCTGCATCGCTCTCGGGACCGGTGCCATTGCGGCAGTCAATTCGGTTTCGCAGTCCATCACCGACACGATCGCGACGCAAGGTCAGGAGATTCTGGCCGGCGATGCACGCTTCGAGCTCAACAACCGCGAGGCCACCGAAGCGGAGATGGACTTCCTGCGTGGCTTAGGAAAGGTGTCCGTATCAACAGGCCTGCGCTCGATGGCGCGCAAACCGGACGGCTCGGACCAGGCTCTCGTCGAAGTCAAGGCGGTCGATGGCGCCTATCCGCTATACGGCACCTTCCAAGCCCAACCGAACTATCCTTTGCACACGCTCCTTTCCGGGCAGAGCGGCACCTACGGTGCAGTTGCAGCGCCGCTTCTTTTGGAGCGGCTCGGCCTCTCCATTGGTGACGAAATCCTCCTCGGCAACGTCATTCTGAACGTCACCGGAACGATCAAGACCGAACCGGACGCGGTTTCGGAAGGCTTCGGTTTCGCGCCGCGCCTTCTTGTGAGCAGGGAGGCGCTGAAGGCGTCCGGCCTCATCCAGACCGGCAGTCTGGTCGAACACGCCTACAAGATCCGCATGGACGACCCCGCCGAGAGATCTATGATCGGCGATCGGGCCGCGAAGGAATTTCCGTCGGCCGGCTGGTCAATCCGCACCAGCGACCGGGCAGCCCCGTCGCTAACCGAGAACATTGAGCGGTTTTCGCAGTTCCTGACTCTGGTCGGACTGACAGCGCTGATCGTCGGTGGAGTCGGCGTCGCCAATGCCGTGCGAGCCTTCCTCGATTCCAAGCGCACAACGATAGCGACGTTCAAATGTCTCGGCGCACCGGCAGCAACCGTCGTGCTGATCTATCTCTTTCAGATCGCAATCATTGCTCTCGGCGGCATGGTCGCAGGCTTGGTCATCGGCGCGCTGGCACCAATCGTGGCATCACAATTCCTGGCGCAATTTCTGCCTGTTTCCACCGCCCTGACATTCTACCCCGGGGCCTTGGCCCTCGCAGTCCTGTTTGGCATTTTGACAACGCTGGCCTTTGCCATCATGCCGCTCGGACACTCCCGCGAGGTTCCGGCGACAGCGCTCTTCCGCGAGCAGGGTTTCGAAGCGCGGGGGCTACCCTCCTGGCCGTATATCCTTCTTGCCGCAGTCTTTCTGCTTGCCCTCGCCGGGCTCGCGATCGCAACTGCCTATGATCGCTTCATTGCAATCGTCTTTGTCGGGGCAATCGTCTTTGCCTTCGTGATCCTGCGGCTCGTCGCAGCCGGCATTGCTTGGCTCGCGCGCCGCAGCCCACGGGTGAATTCGCCAGCCCTGCGGCTCGCAATCGGCAACATCCACAGGCCGGGCGCTCTGACGCCCTCCGTCGTCCTGTCTCTCGGCCTTGGCCTGGCCCTTCTCGTGACCCTTACCTTGATCGACGGCAATATGCGGCAACAATTGACTGGACGCATGTCTGCTGGGGCGCCGAACTTCTTCTTCGTCGACATTCAGGGATCGGAACTCGAGAAATTCCGCAGCGTCGTCAAAGCCAGTTCGCCGGATGGCAAGCTGGTCGAGGTGCCGATGCTGCGCGGCCGAATCCTCGCGCTTAACGGCGAGGATGTAGCGAAGCGGAAGGTGCCGCCGGCCGGCCAATGGGTGCTGCGAGGCGACCGAGGCATCACCTATTCGGAAGCAATCCCAGAAAATGCATCTTTGACCGATGGTTCGTGGTGGCCGAAGGATTACAGCGGTGAACCACTCGTCTCCTTCTCTGCCGAGGAGGCAAAGGAACTCGGCCTGAAGATCGGCGATACCGTCACCGTCAACGTGCTAGGGCGGAACATCACCGCCAGGATCGCAAACCTGCGCAAGGTCGAGTGGGAATCGCTTTCCATCAACTTCGTGATGGTGTTCTCGCCGAATACGTTCCGCGGCGCCCCCCATGCCTGGTTGGCGACGCTCACCGACCCGACGGCGACCTCCAGCCAGGAGGCCGCGATCCTCAAGTCCGTGACAAACACCTATCCGACGATCACCAGCGTGCGGGTCAAGGATGCGATCGACATCGTCAATACCCTGGTGGCGCAGTTGGCAACGGCGATCCGCGCCGCCGCCTCGGTCGCACTCATCGCATCGGTCCTCGTCCTTGCTGGCGCTCTGGCGGCCGGCAACCGCGCTCGTACCCACGATGCGGTCGTCCTCAAGACACTGGGCGCGACGCGGCGAATGCTGATCCGTGCCTTCTGCTACGAGTACCTCATCCTCGGCGCTGCGACCGCGGTCTTTGCGCTCTTTGCCGGTGGCGTCGCGGCCTGGTTCATCACCACCCGGATCATGCGCATCTCCTCGCACTTCCTGCCCGATGTCGCCGGCCTGACGCTCGTGACGGCCCTGGTGCTGACCGTCGGTATTGGACTCATCGGCACTTGGCGCATCCTGGGGCAGAAGGCGGCACCCGTTTTGCGCGAACTCTGATGGACCGAACGGAGAAATTCCCTTCACCTTACGGCGATTTAACCCGATCTCGGGTTGCAAGGGCCTTGTTTGCGAAAGCCGAAAGGCTCATATTGTCTGCAGGCATGCTGGGCTCCGCAGCGGCGCCCGGGTTTTTGCGCCCGACACCGTGTCCACACCGGAGCTTGTAAGAGGAAACTATGGCTGACCTTCGTAATTACCAAGGCCGCGTACAGACTGGCGAGATGATCGACCAGGGCCTACGCAGCTATATGCTCAAGGTCTACAACCTGATGGCGCTGGGTCTGGCGATCACGGGTGTAGCCGCCTATCTGGGCTTCAATTTCGCCGTTCAGGACGGCCAACTGACGCAGTTTGGCGTATTGCTTTTCCAGTCGCCGCTCCGTTGGGTGGTGATTCTTGCACCGCTGGCCGCCGTGTTCTTCCTGAGCTTCAGGATTAACCGGATGAGCGTTGCCGCCGCGCAAACGACCTTCTGGGTCTACGCCGCGCTGGTGGGACTATCGCTCGCGTCCATCTTCCTGGTCTACACGCAGTCGAGCATCACGCAGACGTTCTTCGTGACCGCGGCCTCCTTTGGCGCGCTCTCGCTGTACGGCTACACGACCAAGCGCGATCTCTCTGCGATGGGCTCGTTCCTGATCATGGGTCTTTTCGGCCTGATCATCGCGTCGATCGTGAACATCTTCCTGGCATCGTCCGCGCTTCAGTTCGCGGTTTCGGTGATCGGCGTTCTGATCTTCGCGGGCCTTACCGCCTACGATACGCAGCGCATCAAGGAACTGTACTACGAAGCCGATGGTGCGGATGTTGCCGGCCGCAAGGCTATCATGGGTGCACTGACACTGTATCTCGACTTCATCAACCTCTTCATGTTCCTCCTGCAGTTCATGGGCGACCGCAAGTAAGGAACAGGAACGCCATCGAAAAAGGCGGCTTCGGCCGCCTTTTTTGTTGCCTGGTTACGCGGAGAGTGATTTCTGGAGGAGTCCATTGTCATTTCCGACCGGCTGCCTGAATGCCCATCTCCCTCCGCGACGCTTCTTCATTCGACCTCCCCACCATCACCGCAATCTATCGAGAATCCGTTCAGAATGGTGTCGCAAGCTATGAGATCGTCCCGCCTGAACAGGGCGAGATGGCGGCACGATTTTCCGCAATCACCGGCCAGGGCTATCCGTATATCGCCGCGATCGATGAGGATGGTAGCCTGCTTGGCTACGCCTATGCCTCGGCCTTCCGCACGAGGCCGGCCTATCGTTGGATGGTCGAGGATTCGATCTACCTGGGGCCAGAAGCACGTGGCAGGGGAATTGGAAGGCTGCTGCTCGCCGAACTGATCCGACGTTGCACGGATCTTGGCTTTCGCCAGATGGTGGCCGTGATCGGTGGCGCACATCCGGCGTCGATCGCCTTGCATCAGGCACTCGGCTTCGAGGAAACCGGCCGCCTGAAAGGAACGGGCTACAAGCACGGCCGCTGGCTCGATACGATGATCATGCAGCGCGCCTTGGGTGATGGGTCTGCGACGGACCCCGACACCTCGACCTATCCAGGCACCCTGTTCAAGGCCTGAGCCGAGCTACTTCTCGACCAGCTTCAAAACCTTGTTGAAGACCTTCAAGACCTGCTGCAACTCGTGCCCGCGCTTCAGGATGACGCCGTGCGTATTGATAACGGAGTAGGCACCCTGCTTGGCGGCGAGCTTCGGATTCTTCTCGATACGAAAGAGCGGCAGTTCGCCCGATCGTTTGAAAATCGAGAAGACGGCACGGTCTTTCAGGTGATCGATCGCATAGTCACGCCAGTCACCCTCGCCGACCATCCGGCCATAAATCCACAAAATCGCGTCGAGCTCGCGTCGGTGGAACGTGACCGGCGCTGGGTCCCTACTCTGCTTATATTCCTTGAGATCTACGACGACTGAGGAACTGCTGTCGGCTAACCGGCTCTCGCCGTGCCGCAAATCCTGCTGATCTGTCATCAGTCTCCCTGTGCCTCCGCTTGTGACAGGTGAATGACAGTTTGCCTTAGCGTATATAAATTGCAAGCAGGCGATCAGTCACATTAATCATAGTCTGTGCAATCTCCCGCGTGCCTCAATTCAGTCAAAACAGCGCCTCATTTGCAAGGGAAATTCCCTCACGACTGCGCCGCGGGGCCGTTCGGATCCGCGTTGCACACGAATTACGCATGATCTTTTTGCCAGATTCGGTCTGCCAAAGGGGTCGTGTGCGAGTTTGGCGCCAGCGCGCCAAAGGGCCCGGCTGACCGTATCGACCTTAACCCCAGCCCCGAATACGATCAGCCGGGCCGCCCCGTTTTCCATCCGCTAACGCGGATGAAACGTCAGATGTTCTTCCCGGCCATGACAACCGTCGCTCCGAGAATCGCTGACGGATTACCATCAGCGGTGGAGGATTGAAGTAGAATCGCACAGCCCTCGAGATCCGGCTTCTGCATTACGCTTGCCGGCAGCGTCAAGCTCGTTTCCTTGCCCTCCCACATGCCGACGGTCTCCACATCGGCAACGCTGTTGAGATAGGCAATCTTCTGGCCGCTGTTTTCGCCCTTCTCCACGTCGATGGTTTTCTCGCGGTTGAAATAGACCATGACGACATTGGCTTTGCCTTGTCCTGCCCCGATCTTTATCTCGAGCTGGTCGCCGCGCACCTCAGCCTTCACCGGCACTGTCAGGCCCATGCCTTCGGCTGCATAGCCATCGATCTTCTTATTGATCGCACCGAGATCGGCGCCTGCAACGTGGTCGCGGCCATTGATGATGACCTGAGGCGTATAGACGTTGGCACGGCCCATCGACTGCGCATAACCATACTGCCGCTCGGTATTTTCCTTGGAACTCAGCGTGTCGGCCCATCCCATGTAGTTCCAGTAATCAACGTGATAGGCGAGAGCGATAACGCCCCCCGCCTCGACGAGCTTACGGAAAGCTGCATCGGCTGGAGGACAAGAAGAACATCCCTGTGAGGTGAAGAGTTCAACCACACCTTTCGGCGCGTCCTGGGCAAAAAGTGGGCTGGCAAGCGCCACACTTGCAACCAGAGAAATCAGAAACCGCGGAGACATTCATGCACCTTTTCTTCAGCACCTACTGCCTCGCTTCGCCGCAGGTTCCGATGTCTGAACGTAGAGATAATGGTTCTAAATCGAAACGGAAAGTCACGAAGGGGTGAGACCAAGCTTCGTGGAAGCCAAGCCGAAACACATCGTCGTGAGCAGGCATTCGATACCTCGCGTTCAAACAAAAACCGCCGGAAATCTCTTTCCGGCGGCCATTGTCATGGAAGTCTGTTAACAATCAGGCAGCGAGATCGCGCAGAACCGTCTGCAGGATGCCGCCGTTGTTGAGGTAGATCACTTCGTCGAGCGTATCGACCCGCGACAGCAGCGGAACTTCCTTCACCGTGCCGTCACCGTAGGTGATCTTGGCGATCTTCTTTTCACGCGGCTTGATGTTTTCGAGACCTTCAATGGTGACAAGTTCGTCGCCCTTCAGGCCGAGGCTTGCCCAGGTTGTGCCCTCTTCGAAGACGAAGGGGATGACGCCCATGCCGACCAAGTTCGAGCGGTGAATACGCTCGAAGGACTGTGCGATGACCGCCTTCACGCCGAGCAGATTGGTGCCCTTCGCAGCCCAGTCGCGGGACGAACCGTTGCCGTATTCGACACCAGCGAAGATGACGAGCGGGACGCCCTCGGCCTTGTACTGCATGGCCGCGTCGTAGATCGATTCCTCTTCCTTCGACGGATAGTGGATGGTGTAGCCACCTTCCTTGCCGTTCGGGCCGAGCATGTGATTGCGGATGCGGATGTTGGCAAAGGTGCCGCGCATCATCACTTCATGGTTGCCGCGACGCGTGCCGTACTGGTTGAAGTCAGCGACGCCGACATTGTTCTCGAGCAGGTAAGAACCGGCCGGAGACGCAGCCTTGATCGAACCGGCCGGGGAAATGTGGTCGGTAGTGATCTTGTCGCCGAAGAGGCCGAGAACGCGCGCGCCCTTGATGTCGGAAATGCCCGTGCCCTTCTTGCCCATGCCCACGAAATAGGGTGGGTTCTGCACGTAGGTCGACTTGTCGTCCCAGGCGTAGGTCTGCCCGGCCGGCACGTTGACGGCCTGCCAGTTTTCGTCGCCCTTGAAGACGTCGGCATACTTGGTCTCATAGAGCTCGCGAGTGACATACTTCTGGATGAAGTCCTGAACCTCATGCGAGGTCGGCCAGATGTCCTTAAGGTAGACCGGGTTGCCGTTCTGGTCTTCGCCGATCGGTTCCTTGGTCAGATCCTTCTGGACAGAGCCTGCGAGCGCGTAAGCGACGACGAGCGGCGGGGATGCCAGGTAGTTCGCCTGGACATCAGGCGAGATGCGGCCTTCGAAGTTACGGTTACCGGACAGAACGCCTGAAACGATGAGACCCTTGTCGTTGATCGTCTTCGAGATCGGCGCCGGCAGCGGGCCGGAGTTGCCGATGCAGGTGGTGCAGCCGAAGCCGACGAGGTTGAAGCCGAGCTTGTCGAGGTCCGCCTGGAGGCCGGACTTTGTGAGGTATTCGCCGACGACCTGCGATCCGGGCGCCAGCGAGGTCTTGACCCACGGCTTGGACTTCAGGCCCTTGGCGACGGCGTTGCGAGCGAGAAGGCCGGCGGCGATCAGCACCGACGGATTGGAGGTGTTGGTGCAGGACGTGATCGCGGCAATCGCCACGTCGCCGTGACCGAGGTCGAAGTCGGTGCCTTCGACCTCGTAACGGTTGGCGAGCTGGCCGGGCTTCCTGTAGTCGGTATCCATCGAGCCGGCGAAACCGGAGGCGATGTTTTCCAGCGGGATGCGGCCTTCGGGACGCTTCGGACCGGCCATGGCGGGCACGACGTCGCCGAGGTCAAGTTCCAGCGTGTCGGTGAAGACCAGATCGGAGCCGTCGCCTTCGCGCCACATGCCCTGCGCCTTGGAGTAGGCTTCAACTAGCGCAATGCGGTCCTTGGTGCGGCCCGACATGTTGAGGTAGTTGATGGTTTCGCCGTCAACCGGGAAGAAGCCGCAGGTCGCGCCATATTCCGGACCCATGTTGCCGATCGTCGCACGGTCTGCGAGCGGCATGTTGTCCAGACCGGGGCCGAAGAATTCGACGAACTTGGAAACAACGCCCTTCTTGCGCAACATCTGCACGACCATCAGCACGAGGTCGGTCGCCGTGACGCCTTCCTTGAGCTTGCCGGTGAGCTTGAAGCCGATGACTTCAGGCAGGAGCATCGAGACCGGCTGACCAAGCATGGCCGCTTCGGCTTCGATACCGCCGACACCCCAGCCGAGAACGCCGAGACCGTTGATCATCGTGGTGTGCGAATCGGTGCCAACGCATGTATCCGGATAAGCGATGGTCTCGCCATCCTCTTCCTTCGTCCAGACGGTCTGGCCGAGATATTCGAGGTTGACCTGGTGACAGATGCCGGTGCCCGGAGGAACGACGCGGAAGTTCTTGAATGCCTGCTGGCCCCACTTCAGGAAGCGGTAGCGCTCGCCGTTGCGCTGATATTCCAACTCAACGTTCTTGGCGAAGGCCTGCGGCGTGCCGAATTCATCGACGATAACAGAGTGGTCGATGACGAGATCGACGGGAACCAGCGGGTTGATCTTCTCGGGGTCGCCACCGAGCGAAACCATCGCATCGCGCATCGCGGCGAGGTCGACGACGGCGGGAACGCCGGTGAAGTCCTGCATCAGGACGCGCGCCGGGCGGTAAGCGATTTCGTTTTCGACAGCACCCTTGTTGTTGAGCCATTCAGCAACGGCCAGAATGTGCTCCTTGGTCACCGACTGGCCGTCTTCGAAGCGCAGCAGGTTCTCGAGCAGAACCTTCATCGAATAGGGAAGCCTCGAAACGCCCGGAAGGCCATTCGCCTCAGCCTTGGGAAGGCTGTAATAGACGTAGTCCTTACCGTTCACGGTGAGCGTGGAACGACAATTGAAGCTGTCAAGAGATTTAGACACGAGAGACCCCGTTTCTGATAGCGAACACAATCGTGCGGACGCCTATGCACTTTATGCACATCAGGATGCGGGTACGGCCATTTCCGCTGTCCGCACGTGGAGCGAAGCCCCATGTTCGGCGCAAGGATGAAATTCACGCCGACCGCTGGCGTGGTTGCGGGTCTTATAGATAATTTCTAAGAAAGGTGCCAGAGAGTGCGTGACCCATTTCGGATTTTTTTGCATTGCGATGACTGAA
Organism: Rhizobium sp. R693; assembly: GCF_002211315.1. Classification (NCBI taxonomy): domain Bacteria; kingdom Pseudomonadati; phylum Pseudomonadota; class Alphaproteobacteria; order Hyphomicrobiales; family Rhizobiaceae; genus Rhizobium; species Rhizobium sp. R693. Next base: position 101,812 of record NZ_LOKY01000023.1, read on the forward strand.
AAATTAAACCACGGAAAAGTCATGCATCTCGAGATCGCCAATCTGGCCGCGCGCCGGGGGGAAGACCTGATTTTCGAAGGCGTGTCCTTTCGTCTGGAATCGGGCGAAGCGCTGGTTTTGACAGGCAAAAATGGATCCGGAAAGTCAACTTTGCTCCGTGTCGTCGCCGGTCTGCTGCGTCAGGAAAGAGGCTCGGTGAGCTTCACCGATTCGCATGGCAACACTCACGGACGCGTCGGCGAAATCAGCCACTACCTCGGCCACCGCAATGCAATGAAAAGCGAGCTGACAGTCGCCGAAAACCTTGACTTCTGGCGCCGTTTTCTTGGAGAAGCGCACGACGCTTCGACCGTTTCCATCGATGAGGCTGCCGAGGCGGTAGGGCTTGAGGGGATCACGCACCTTCCGTTCGGCTACCTCTCCGCTGGGCAGCAACGCCGCTTCGCCTTTGCCAAGCTGCTTATCGCCTACCGGCCGGTATGGATTCTTGACGAACCGACCGCAGCGCTGGACACAAGCGGCGACCGCCTCTTTGCCGAACTGATCGAGACCCATCGCCACAAGGGCGGGATCGTGCTTGCGGCAACCCACCAGCCACTCGGCCTGGAAGGCGCGCAGGAATTGCGGATGGCGGGATTTGCCCATTCCGGACGGGGAGTATGGGCATGACCGCACTTCTGCTGCGCGACCTCAGACTCTCCATCCGCGCCGGCGGCGGCGCGCTGATCGGCGTCCTCTTCTTCCTGACCGTCGTCGCGGTCATCCCCTTCGGCGTTGGGCCCGATCTCGCACTGCTGTCCCGCATCGGCCCGGCCATCGTTTGGATCGGCGCACTGCTTGCAGCGCTCCTCGGCCTTGACCGCCTGTTTCAGGCCGAACGTGACGATGGCTCGCTCGACCTCATGCTGATGCACGAAACCCCACTGGTCCTGACGGTGCTGGTCAAGTGCCTGGCACACTGGGTCGCCACCAGCCTGCCGCTGGTCATCGCCTCACCGCTGCTTGGCCTCTTCATGAACATGAGCGAGACGGCGATCGGCGCGACGATGCTGACACTGCTCGTCGGTTCGCCTGCGATTACCTTCATTGGCGCTGTCGGCGCAGCCGTTGCCGTCGCCCTGCCGCGCGGCGGACTGCTGGTCTCGATCCTAGTGCTGCCGCTGACCATCCCCGTGCTGATCTTCGGCGTCAGCGCCACCTATGCGGCGGTGGAAGGACCCTCTCCCTTCCTGCCGCCCTTCCTGATCCTCATCGCGCTCACGCTGTTCTTCGCCGTCATCGGCCCGGCGGCGGCGGCACTGGCGCTCCGCAACACGTCGGATTGATGGAGCGCTCGATTGCGGCATAAGGCATATCGAGGTAAGGAAACGGCATGAGCGAAACGAGCCTTGCCATCACGAAATTCAGCGATCTCGCCAACCCGACGCGGTTTCTGGCGCTGGCCGCGCGCATCCTGCCCTGGATGGCCGGGTTCACGACTCTCTGTTTTATCGTGGGGCTGTATCTCAGCTTCACGACCGAAGGCGACTACCAGCAGGGCGAAACAGTTCGCATCATGTATATCCACGTGCCGGCCGCCTGGCTGTCCATGATGGGCTATACGATCATGAGCCTCTCGGCGATCGGCACACTCGTCTGGCGCCATCCGCTGGCGGATGTATCGGCAAAGGCAGCAGCCCCGCTCGGCGCCGCCTTCACGCTGATTGCCCTCGTTACCGGCTCCCTCTGGGGCAAGCCGATGTGGGGCACCTGGTGGGTCTGGGATGCCAGACTCACATCCGTCTTCATCCTGTTCCTGATGTATCTCGGGCTTATCGCCCTCAATCGCGCCATCGACGACCCGTCCAAGGCCGCCCGCGTCAGCGCCGTCCTGATCCTTGTTGGCTTCGTCAACATCCCGATCATCAAGTTCTCGGTTGACTGGTGGAACACGCTACATCAATCCGCAAGCGTCCTGCGCCTCGACGGCCCGGCCATCGATCCGGAATTCCTGCGGCCGCTGCTGGTGATGGCCGTCGCATTCACCGCGCTCTTCTTCACCCTGCACATCATGGCCATGCGCAACGAAATCTGGCGTCGCCGCGTTGCGGCGCAACGCCGCATGGCTGCCCGCCTGGCGAGCCGCGAGGGATAGCCATGGCACACGCTTTCTATGTCTACGGCTCCTACGGTTTTGCTGCGCTTGTTACAACAGCGGTGATCCTTTGGACCTGGGCCGACGGCCGCGCTCGCCGCAAGGAACTTGCAGCCCTTGAGGCTTCCGGGATCCGCCGCCGTTCGGCACGAGCAAAGGATGGCGAATGAGCCCCGCGCCTGAAACGAGCCCCGCCAAGCGCGGATTTGGACGCTATGCCGTCGCCTTGATCCCCTTGGTTGTTTTTGCCGGGATCGCCGCCACAGCGGCAAAGATGCTTTACGATCAGGGCGTCCATGGCAAGGATATCTCGGAAATACCCTCGGCCCTGATCGGCACGAAGGCGCCGGCGCTGAACCTGCCGCCGCTCGAAGGCGCCAACCGGCCGGCCCTGACAGACAGGGCCATCAAGGGCAAGCTGACGCTCGTCAACGTCTTCGCCTCCTGGTGTATCCCCTGTCGTGAAGAGCATCCGATCCTGATGGAACTGGCAAAGGACAGCCGCCTTAACGTGGTTGCAATCAACTACAAGGACAAGAACGACAACGCGCTCCGCTTCCTCGGCGAACTCGGCAATCCGTTTGCGGCCATCGGGGTCGATCCCAAGGGGCAGGCCGCCATCGATTGGGGTGTCTACGGCATCCCCGAAAGCTATCTCGTCGCCCCTGATGGCACGATCCTCTACAAGCGAGTCGGCCCGTTCGACGATATCAGTTTGAAGGAAGGCCTTTTCCCTGCCATGGAAAAGGCGCTGGGCAAGCCTGTTTCCTGATCAGATCGCGCTTTGCCAGGTCTTGATCGCCTCGACAGGCCAGATCAGCATCAGCACGTTAAGCGTCAGGTTATCGCGAATAAGGTAGCCGGTCAAAAGCTCGAAGAGGATCGCTATCGCCACCGTCAACGCCACCGGAGCCCGCGAGGCGAAGACGAAGCCGACCATCATGAACACCGTGTCCATCAGCGAATTGATGATGCTGTCGCCGTAGTAGTCCAGCGAGATCGTCGCCGAGCGGTAGCGATCGATGATGATGGGCGAATTCTCCAGCAGCTCCCAGCCCGACTCAATAACCAACGCCAACAGCAGGCGTGCCGCAAACGGCTTTCCGCGCAGGACGAGATGGGCAACGCCGTAGAAGATGAACCCGTGGATGATATGCGACGGCGTGTACCAGTCCGACAGGTGCTGGGAATTGCCGCTTGATTTGACGACGCCTTCCCACAGTTTGACATAGCCGCAGGTGCAGATCGGCGTACGGCCCATCAGATACTCAACGACCACCTGCGTCAGCAGAACCAGCAGACAGGCTGCAAACCAGAACGTCTGATGGCGAACCCTTGTCTGCGCCTCTGCGACTGTCACTTCTCAGCCTCTCCGGCCGGCGTCACCGTGTGCTTCATGATGAGCGGCATCTGCGCCATCGTGAAGATGATGGTGATTGGCATCGTACCCCAGACCTTGAAGGCAACCCAGAAATCATCGGAGAAATTGCGCCAAATGACCTCGTTCAGCACCGCGAGGAACAGGAAGAAGATGCCCCAGCGGATCGTCAGCTTGCGCCATCCCTCGGCATCGAGCTGGAAGGCCGCATTGAAGACGTAGCCGAGCAACGACTTGCCGAAAGCCAGGCCGCCAAGCAGCGCAACGCCGAAGAGCGCGTTCACGATGGTCGGCTTCATCTTGATGAAGGTCTCGTTCTGCAGGTAGATCGACAACGATCCGAAGATGACGACGACGATGCCCGACACGAACGGCATGATCGGCAGATGCCCGAGCAAGACCTTCGATACGATCAGCGAGATCACCGTCGCCCCCATGAAGAGGGCCGTTGCCACGAACAGCGGTCCGCCGAGCTCCGAGAGAGCCGGAAACCGCTCGACAAGCCACGCGCCGCGCAGGTTGGCGAAGAAGAAGATCAGCAGCGGGCCAAGTTCCAGCGCCAGCTTCAGCATCGGGTGATGCCGGTCGGCCGCGCTTGGGGTAATATCGCTCTCTGTCGTCATTCTATCTCAAATCCGTTTGTGCCACACGAGACGCTTGCCCGTGTTTGTCGGCATATCTGTGGCATTATTGGCCGAGCCCGGCAATGGCGTGCGCGAAATCCTCAGCCTCGAAAGGTTCGAGATCGTCGACGCCTTCCCCAACGCCGATGAAATAGACCGGCAGCTTGTGCTTGGCGGAGATCGCCACGAGAATGCCGCCGCGGGCCGTGCCATCGAGCTTCGTCATAATCAGCCCGTTGACGCCAGCCACGTTGCGGAAGATTTCGACCTGCGAAAGCGCGTTTTGCCCTGTCGTTGCATCAAGTGTCTGCAGCACCGTATGCGGCGCATCCGGATCGAGTTTGCCGAGAACACGAACGATCTTCTCAAGCTCGGCCATCAGCTCCGCCTTGTTCTGCAGGCGACCGGCGGTATCGATGATCAACACATCGCATTTCTTCGCCTTGGCCTGCTCGAAGGCATCATAGGCGAGACCCGCCGCATCGGCGCCGAGCTTGGTCCCGATGAACTCCGACTTGGTGCGGTCGGCCCAGATCTTCAGCTGCTCGATGGCAGCGGCGCGGAACGTGTCGCCGGCAGCCACCATTACCTTGAGGCCGGCGCTCGAGAGTTTTGCCGCCAGCTTGCCGATCGTCGTCGTCTTGCCCGTACCGTTGACACCGACAACGAGGATGACGTGTGGTTTGTGGCTGAGATCGAGCTGCAGCGGCTTGGCGACAGGCTTCAGCACCTTGGCAATTTCGCTTGCCATGATGCGGCTGACGTCCTCGCCGGTCACGTCCTTGCCGTAGCGCTCGGAGGCGAGCGTATCGGTGACGCGCATCGCCGTCTCGACACCGAGATCGGCCTGGATCAGCAGATCCTCGAGATCCTGCAGCGTATCGTCATCGAGCTTGCGCTTGGTGAAGAGGGCGGCGATCTGGCCGGTGAGCTGAGACGAGGTGCGGGCGAGGCCAGCGCGCAGGCGCTGAAACCAGGAAAGTTTTGGCGCAGGCACCAGAGGTGTGGCTTCGGAAGCCGCGGGACCGGTGGCGAATCCCTTCGGAAGGACGGGAGCGGCGGGGGAATCGCTGGAAGCGTCGTCGTACTCCGCCGGCGTAGATATTTCTTGCTCGGCAGGAGAGGCCCGATCGGTCACGGGCTGCTGTGCCGCATCGGCTTCCGCTGCGAGCTCTGCAGCCGACGTCTCTTCGGTTTCGCCAGCGGATGCTGCTTCCGCGACTTCTTCCTCTGCCCGGTCGCCGATTTCCGGCCGCAGGGAAGACGCAACAGGAACCGTCGGTTCCAGCGTGCTCTCAGCAGGAGTATCGACCTCGGCTTCGGCTTCAAGCAGCGAGAGCGGCACAACGCCTATATCGCTCGCCTGCACCTCAGACGGCAGGGCCTCGGAAACGTCGTCCTCATCCGCGAGCGCTTCGGCCCGCTCGGCAAGCTCCTCGATCGGGGCATCATCGGCGGGACCGCCGGCCGTATCCATCTCCTCCGCCAGAACAGGATCGGCGGCAACAGGAAGGTTCTCTTCGCGCGAATGCGGCTCCAGTTCGGATTCGAGCGCCTTCGTCTCGACCGGCTCCGGCGCCTGCTCTTCCTCCGGCTTCGGGCCGAAGGTGAAGACCTTTTTAATGAAACTGAACGCCATGAGGATTCCGTAAACTCAGGCCGCGTCGGCGGCCGTCAATTGCATGTCGAGGTGTTTGCCGTTGTGCCCGGTGATGACAGCCTGCACGAAGCTGCGAGCCGCAAGTCCCGCCGCTGCGACAAGCGTGAAGTTCTCCGTATGCGCCAAACCGTTGTTTTCCACCAGCAGCCATTGCTGCGTTCCGACCATCTCGTCGAGATGGGACTGATGCAGGCGATGTCCAGTAGCGCGAAGCCGCGCTGCCCGCTCCTTGACCAGAGCGCGATCAAGCTGCGGCATTCGCGCGGCGGGCGTCCCCGGCCGTGGGCTATAGGGAAAGACGTGGAGATGCGCGATATTGGCCTCTTCCGCCAGCCGCACGGCATTGGCGAACATCTCTTCGCTCTCGGTCGGAAAGCCGGCAATCATATCAGCACCGAAGCTCATGTCCGGGCGCAGGTGGCGCACGTCGTTGACGAAAGCCAAGGCGTCCGCGCTCGAATGGCGGCGCTTCATCCGCTTCAGGATCATGTCGTCGCCATGCTGAAGCGAAAGATGAAGATGCGGCATGAACCGCGCCTCATCGGCGATCAGATCGAGCAGATGTTTGTCCGCCTCGATGCTATCGATCGATGAAAGCCTCAGGCGGCGAATATCGGGCACCTGTTTCAGAAGCGTTTTCGCAAGCAGCCCGAGCGTCGGCTCGCCGGGCAGGTCGGCGCCATAGCTGGTCGCGTCGACCCCGGTCAGCACGATCTCCCGGTAACCGCTTTCGACGAGCTTGCGCGCCTGATCGACAACCGCCCCCATCGGCACGGAACGCGAATTGCCACGACCATAGGGGATGATGCAGAAAGTGCAGCGGTGGTCGCAGCCGTTCTGGACTTGGATGAAGGCCCGCACATGACCATCGATGTGCTTGACCATCTGCGGCGCCGTCCGGCGCACGCTCATGATGTCGTTGACGCGCAGCTTCTCTTCCGCCGAAACGCCAAAATCCGGCAGGGCGCGATAGGAAGCGCTCTTCAGTTTCTCCTCGTTGCCGAGGACGGCATCGACCTCGGCCATGTCGGCGAAGGTCTCTTTTTCCGTCTGGGCCGCGCAGCCGGTCACGATGATGCGGGCATGCGGATTGTCGCGCCGGGCGCGTCGGATCGCCTGGCGAGCCTGGCGCACAGCTTCGCCGGTAACCGCACAAGTATTGACGAGGATGGCATTGTTGAGCCCGGCCTTCTCGGCCTCCGCCCGCATCACTTCGGATTCGTAGGTGTTGAGACGACAGCCGAAGGTGATGACCTCGACGCCGCTCACCGCGCTTCCGCTCCCGGCGCCGCATCGCGCGACCACGCACCCGTCGACGGATCGAGCGTGCCCGACCATTCCCATTCGGCCGGACCCGTCATGATGACGTGACCGTCGCGTTCGCGCCATTCGATCGTCAGCACGCCCTGATTGGGGCTGCTTGCAACCTTCACCGCGACTTCGCGCCCGGTCCGTCCGGTGCGAGCGGCGGAAACGGCGGTCGCACAAGCGGCAGAACCGCAGGCCAGCGTCAGTCCCGCGCCCCGCTCCCAGGTGCGCGTCGTGATCGAGCTGGGAGAAGTTACTTGCGCCAGCGTGATGTTGGCGCGCTCGGGGAACATCGGATGGTTTTCAAGCAGCGGTCCAAAACGGCCGAGATCGAACGACATCGGATCGCGGTCGACCCAGAAGATCGCATGCGGATTGCCCATCGAAGCGACGGAGGGCGAATGCAGCACGGGATTGTCGATCGGCCCGATCTGCAGTTCGATGCGGCTGGTATCGTGAAATTCTTCCGCGAGCGGGATCTTGTCCCAGTCGAAGACCGGCTTGCCCATATCGACGGAGATCGTCCCATCCTCGTGCTCAACAGCATTGAGAATGCCTGCCACCGTCTGGAAGGTGAACACCCTCTTGCCGGTTTCCGAAGCAAGCGCCTGCACAACGCAGCGCGTGCCATTACCGCAGGCCTGCGCCTTCGTGCCGTCGGAGTTCAGGATATCGATCCAGGCATCCGTGCCCGCTGCTTTCGGGTCGTGGATCGCCATGATCTGGTCGAACTGCGTGTCCGATGCTGCGTTCAGCGCGATTGCTGCGGAGGGCGTCACCTTGTCGGCGCGGCCGCGCATGTCAACGACCAGGATCTTGTTGCCAAGCCCGTTCATCTTCGCGAATTCGACCGTTGCGCTCATAGCTGTCATGTCCGTCTCTGTTTGGGCTGTATATGGCGGAAATGCCGAGGAATTACCAGTGGCTTGACGGACCCGAGCACCGCGACACATTCATGGGAGAGCCATATCGAGACCTCATATTTAAGAATGACTGCAAATATCTAGCGCTTTTCACCGCTTCGAGGCATTCTTGGTCTCGGATGCGTGCTTTTGGCAGGGAGGATCGCCGATGCGCTGCTTCACGGTACTTGGGCCCTCGCAGACGGGAAAAACGACACTCGTCGCAAAGCTGGCCTCGCTCGAGGGAATGCCCAGAAAGTCAGCCTCTCCATACGGATCAAGCCTTACAGAGTTCGATTTCAAGGACGAAGCGTGGTGTGCGATCGACACCCCCGGGGCAAATGAGGCGCTTGCCCTGGCGCAGGATGCGCTGCTCGTCAGCGACGCCTGCATTCTCTGCATATCGCCGACGCCGGATGACGCCGTTCTTGCCGCACCTTATCTGCGCGCCATCGAGGCCTCCGGCACCCCCTGCCTCGTCTTCATCAACCGGATGGACGAGCCGCGCGGTCGACTGCGCGATGTCATTGCCTCGCTTCAGACTTATTCCAACCACCCCCTCGTCCTGCGGCAGGTCCCGATCCGCGAGGGTGATACGATTGTCGGCAGCTGCGACCTCATTTCCGAGCGCGCCTGGCGCTACCGGGAGGGGCAGCCCTCCGCACTCATCGAACTGCCGCAGGATGCTGTCGAGCGCGAGCACGAGGCGCGGGCAGAGATGCTCGAGCAGCTTTCGGAGTTCGACGACTGGCTGCTCGAGGAGCTGATCGAGGACCGGGAACCGGCAAGTGATACAATTTTTGCGATCTCCTCGCGCATCCTTAAGGAGAATCGAGTCATCCCCGTGCTGTTCGGCGCCGCCTCGCACAGCAACGGCATCATGCGCCTGATGAAGGCTCTTCGCCACGAAGCGCCGCCGGCAGCAGCGTTGCGAACGAGGCTCTCTGGAAGTTCCGGCGCGCAAGAGGCGGAACTTTCCGCCATTAGTTTCCACGCCTATCACAAGGCCAATGTCGGCAAGACGGTCCTCGTACGGGCGCTGGCAGACGGCTTGAAGCAGGGCGCCTCTTTGGGTGGCGCTACTCTGGGTCCCTTGCAGGAAGCCGGTAGCGGAAAGCCAATCAGCGGCACAGTGCAGGCAGGCAGTGTTTTTGCCGCCCTGAAGTCGGAGCATCTGCCCGCGCCCGCCCTGCTAACGCAGACGGCCAGCGTCGAACCGCCCGACTGGACGACACCGCCGACACCGATGCTGGAACGAATTCTCGTTCCCGGCAGTGAGCGTGACGAAACCAAGCTCTCTGCAACACTGGCGAAACTGGTGGAAACCGATCGCGGCCTGAAGGTGATGCAGGAAGAAGGCACGGGCGCAGCATTGATCTGCGCTCAGGGACCGGTCCATCTGCGCGATCTACGCAAGACGCTGTCGGAGGTTTTTCGGGTCGAAGTTTCGGACCGCGCACCGAACCCGATCTACCGGGAAACAATCTCCAAGCCCTCGGACGTGCGCTACCGGCACCGCAAGCAAACGGGGGGCGCCGGCCAGTTCGCCGATGTGCAGCTCAGCGTGCGGCCGAACGAGCGCGGCCAGGGCTTTACCTTCGGCGAAAATGTCAAGGGTGGTACCGTACCGCGAAACTACATACCGGCAGTCGAGGCCGGTGCACGCGAAGCCATGGAAAAGGGGCCGCTCGGCTTCCAGGTCATCGACGTCGATGTGACATTGACCGACGGCCAGTATCACTCGGTCGACAGCTCCGATTTCGCCTTCCGTGCGGCCGGGAAGATGGGCGTCAAGCAGGCGCTGTCACAGGCATCCGCCGTGCTCATGCAGCCTGTCGTGCGGGTCGATATCCATATCCCCTCGGTCTATTCCGGCGGCATGGTGACGCTCGTTTCCTCACTCAAAGGACAGGTGCTCGGCTTCGACCGAGACGAGAACGCGAAGGGCTGGGACATATTCCGGGCATTAGTACCGGGTGGTGTCCTGGAAGAGCTGGCACGATCACTGAAATCCGCGACCCAAGGCATCGGCCATTTCTCCAAGACCTTCGATCATTTCGAGGAGCTTTACGGCAAGGAGGCCGACACCATCATCAATACGCATGGTTCAGGGGCTCAGTCGCACTGATTCTCATGCGACCGGCACGTCAAAGACCTCGCCTGCCCTAAGCGGCCGGAACCGCTCTGGCGGTACCCCATGGTCGGTCATGGCTGCATCCAGCGCCTTGATCGGCGCATCAATCGCCTCGTCGGTGAGTTGGAAGGTGGCAAAGTGATGCCCTGCCACATAGGCCGCGTTGGCCAACTGCATGCCTGTCACCGCTTCCTTAGGGTTCTGATGCTGTCCCTTCATGAACCAGCGCGGTTCATAGGCTCCGAACGGCAGGACAGCGAGGCGAAAGGCACCATGCTTCTGCTGGGCAGCCCTGTAGTTGACGCCGCCATGAAAGCCCGTGTCGCCGACATGGTAGATCTTCCCTGCCGGTGTCGACAGGACGAAGGCCGCCCATAGCGCCATGCGACGATCGCCGGTGCCACGCGCCGACCAATGATGCGCCGGCTCGGCGTCGATCCTGATGCCGGCAAACGGGATACACTCGCCCCAATCCATCGCCGTCACCTGCATGGTGGGAACCGCGCGACGAATGATCGTATCGTTGCCAAGCGGCGTTACGACATGCGGCCGATGTCTCGCCTGCAACCGCTTAAGTGTCGCGATATCGAGGTGATCGTAATGGTTATGCGAAACGAGAACGAGATCGACCGGCGGCAGGTCGTCGAACGCGATCCCGGGCGCCACGACGCGCTTGGGTCCGGCGAAGGCGAACGGGCTGGCGCGGTCGGACCATACAGGATCGGTCAGGATATTGAGCCCCGCAACCTGCACCAGCATCGTCGCGTGGCCGACCATGGTCACCCGCAGATCGTCGCCATCAACGCGCGCATCCGGCTTGGCCGGTACGAAGGGGCTCGGAACCGACTTCGGCCAACGATCGCGGCCGCCGCCAAACTGCCATCGCATTAAATCTCGAAAACCGAGAGGCTCGATACCATCCGGATTGAAAAAATGCGTGCCATCAAAATGGTCGGAGACAGGCCCTTCATAGTAAGGATTGCGTCGCTTGGCAGTGGGCATACAGAACTATTCCGTTTGAAGGAAAAACAGATCTGGGATCGGGCGTGTGCTTTTGAAAGGTTGAAACGCCGTCTTTTCTCGGCTTTCCCTTGACTCCCGGCCCGTTTTCCTGTTTACCGCCGCTCAATCTGCGACGAGCTTCAAGACTCGAGCCACCGACCGGGACCCGCAAAGGTATAAAAAGATCCCGGAGGTCCACACCCGACAGCGCGATGCGCCCTCGGGTGCTTTTTGGCTTTGCGTCTTGTTTTCGTCAAGGAAAAGCACAAGGTTTCCGCCATCCCGGAAATCACAAGGAAGAGCCGATGTTTGAAAACCTCCAGGACCGTCTTGGATCCATTCTGAATGGACTGACAGGCCGTGGCGCGCTTTCGGAAAGCGATGTTTCCGCAGCGCTGCGCGAGGTGCGCCGTGCGTTGCTTGAAGCAGACGTGGCGCTCGATGTCGTGCGCTCCTTCACCGATCGCGTCCGCGAAAAGGCCGTCGGTGCGGAAATCCTGAAGTCGATCAAGCCCGGCCAGATGGTCGTCAAGATCGTCCATGACGAGCTGATCGAGATGCTCGGCGGCGAAGGTGTCGGTGTCGATCTGCATGCGGTAGCCCCCGTCGTTATCATGATGGTCGGTCTGCAGGGCTCAGGTAAGACGACCACGACGGCGAAGATCGCAAAGCGTCTCACCGATCGTGAAAAGAAGAAGGTGCTGATGGCGTCGCTCGATACGCGACGTCCGGCCGCCCAGGAGCAGCTGCGCCAGCTCGGTGTGCAGACCAATGTCGACACGCTGCCCGTGATTGCAGGCCAGTCGCCGACCGATATCGCCGCGCGCGCCGTGCAGGCCGCCAAGCTCGGCGGCCATGACGTCGTCATCCTCGACACCGCCGGCCGCACGCATATCGACGAACCCTTGATGGTCGAAATGGCCGACATCAAGAAGAAGTCGAACCCGCACGAAATCCTGCTGGTCGCGGACTCGCTGACTGGTCAGGACGCCGTCAATCTGGCCCGCAACTTCGATGAACGCGTCGGCATCACCGGCCTCGTGCTGACCCGCATGGACGGCGACGGCCGTGGCGGTGCGGCGCTCTCGATGCGAGCCGTAACCGGCAAGCCGATCAAGCTCATCGGTGTCGGCGAGCGCATGGGCGAGCTCGAGGAGTTCCATCCCCGCCGTATTGCTGACCGCATTCTCGGCATGGGCGACATCGTTTCGCTGGTCGAGCGCGCCGCCGAAAACATCGACGCCGAGAAGGCGGCTGCCATGGCCGCCAAGATGGCCAAGGGCAAGTTTGACCTGAACGACCTCGCCGACCAGCTGCGCCAGATGCAGAAGATGGGCGGCATGGGCAGCATCATGAGCATGATGCCCGGCATGGCCGGCATGAAGGACAAGATGGCTTCCGCTGGTCTGAACGACAGTCTGTTCGGCCGCCAGCTCGCTATCATCTCCTCGATGACCAAGGCCGAGCGCGCCAACCCCGATATTCTCAAGCACTCCCGCAAGAAGCGTATCGCCGCCGGCTCCGGCACCGATGCCGCCGACATCAACAAGCTTCTGAAGATGCATCGCCAGATGGCGGACATGATGAAGATGATGGGCGGCAAGGGCAAGGGCGGCCTGATGAAGCAGATGATGGGCGGCCTTGCCGGCAAGATGGGCCTTGGTGGCCTCGGCGGCGGCATGCCCGATCTTTCGAATATCGACCCCAAACAGCTCGAAGCGCTCCAAAAGCAGGCTGAAGCTGCTGGTCTCGGAAAGCCGGGCGGTGGCCTACCTGGTCTTGGCGGCATGTCCGGTGGTTTGCCGGGTCTCGGCGGCGCAAAGCTGCCGGGCCTTGGTGGTGGTTTCCCGGGGCTTCCCGGCTTGCCCAAGAAGAAGTGAAGGGTCGCGTGAACGATGATTGATCCTGAAATCAAAGCCCAGCTTTCGAACTATCGCCAGTCGATCGACAACATCGATGCGGCGCTGGTCCACATCCTGGCCGAACGGTTCCGCTGCACCAAAGAGGTCGGCGTTCTAAAGGCCAAGTACAAGTTGCCGCCGGCCGACCCGGCGCGCGAAGAATACCAGATCGAACGCCTCCGCCACCTGGCGAAGGATGCCAATCTGGATCCGGATTTCGCCGAGAAGTTCCTGAACTTCATCATCAAGGAAGTCATCCGGCATCATGAGCAGATCGCTGCCGACCACGCCGAAAACGGCGCCGCAGCAAAATGAACCGTACCGCCGGATCAGGCGGTCCAGAAAAGTCCAAGGAGTAAAGAAAATGGCACTGAAAATTCGTCTCGCACGCGGTGGTTCCAAGAAGCGCCCGTACTACCACATCGTTCTCGCCGACGCCCGTTCGCCGCGCGATGGCCGCTTCCTCGAGAACCTCGGTTCCTGGAACCCGATGCTCGCCAAGGACAACGACGCGCGCATTACGCTGAACAACGACCGCATCAAGCACTGGCTTGAGCAGGGCGCACAGCCGACCGACCGCGTTCTGCGCTTCCTCAACGAAGCTGGCCTCGCAAAGCGTGACGCCAAGAACAACCCGGAAAAGGCAAAGCCGGGCAAGAAGGCTCAGGAGCGCGCTGCTGAAAAGGCTCAGAAGGCCGCCGACGCTGCCGAAGCTGCTGCTTCCGCAGAATAATCGGGGACTTTCCCTTATCGAACGGGCGGCATGGCGACATGCCGCCCGTTTTCGTTTCCATTCCACCGCACTTCGTTTAAGAGAAGCCCAGATTTGCGGCTTCATGTGAAGGACGTCATGGCAAAGCTTGAAAATCCGGTTCTGATGGCAACGATCGGTGGCGCCCAGGGGCTGCGCGGCGAAGTGCGCGCCAAGGCCTACACCGCTGACCCGACGGCCCTCGGCGACTACGGCAACCTGCACAGCATGGACGGCCGCACCTTCGAGATTCTCGATATCCGGGAGATGAAGAACGTTGTCGTCGTCCGCTTCCGCGGCATCAACGATCGCAATGCCGCCGAGGCGCTGAACGGACTGGAGCTCTACATCGAGCGTGAGAACTTGCCGGATGAGGAACTAGAGGAAGACGAATTCTTCTACGCCGATCTGGAGGGCCTGGAAGCGCTCGACGATCAGGGCATCAGCTACGGCATGGTGACCGGCGTTTTCGATTTCGGCGCCGGCGATCTCCTGGAGCTGAAAGGTCCCGGCAAGCGCCCGGTCCTGATCCCCTTCTCCGAAACCTCGGTTCTCGATATCGACCTTGAAAGCGGCAGGATCACAATCGATCCGCTGGCTGCCGGCCTCGTCGACAGCGAGGATGACGGACCGAACTTCACGCCCGACAAGCCGAAAAAGAAGAAGTGAGGCCGTCGATGGCGTTTCGCGCGACCGTGCTGACCCTCTACCCGGAAATGTTTCCGGGCCATCTCGGCTATTCCCTCGCCGGCAAGGCGATGGAGCGTGGCCAATGGTCGCTCGATACCCTGCAGATCCGTGATTTCGCCACCGACAAGCACCGGACCGTCGATGACACGCCCGCCGGCGGCGGCGCCGGCATGGTGCTCAAGCCCGATGTTCTCGCCCGCGCCATCGACAGCGCCTCCGAGAACGACAGCCGTCCTCGACTGCTGATGAGCCCGCGCGGCAAGCCGCTGACGCAGGAGCGCGTGCGCGAACTCGCGTCCGGCAAAGGGGTCATCATCGTTTGCGGTCGCTTCGAGGGCGTCGATCAGCGAGTCATCGATGCGCGCGAGTTGGAAGAGGTCTCAATCGGGGACTACGTGCTGTCGGGAGGCGAACCGGCGGCACTGACCGTACTGGATGCAATCGTCCGTGTTCTGCCGGGCGTCATGGGCAATGATCTTTCCGGACTGCACGAGAGCTTCGAGGGCGGCCTGCTCGAGCATCCGCACTATACCCGGCCGCAGGAATGGGAGGGCCGCGAGATTCCGGCGGTCCTCACATCGGGCAATCACGGCGCGATCGACAAATGGCGCCGCGAGCAGGCACTGCAGCTGACCCGCGAACGACGCCCGGACCTGCTGGACAAATGAGAGATGACCGGCGGCCAGGCATCCACAATTAACGGTCGGGCCGACAAAATTTCTGGGCCGAAGGGGTGACAAAGCCTGCGGAATACGCTATGCGCACGCCCGGAATGGGAAAACTCCCATCAACCACGTAAAGAAAAACAGACGAATTCGCTCCTGCCCTCACCGGCAAATATCTGCGGCTCGACCAAGGATAGATCGTTCAGAGCGCTCTGGCTGTTGAACCAACAAAGAGGTTGAGTCATGAACATCATTCAGCAGCTTGAGGCCGAACAGGTCGCCAAGATCGAAGCCCAGCGTACGCTCCCGGAATTCTCCCCGGGCGACACCGTTCGCGTGAACGTCCGCGTCAAGGAAGGCAACCGTACCCGCGTACAGGCCTACGAAGGCGTCTGCATCGCTCGCTCCGGCGGAGGCCTGCAGGAGAACTTCACGGTTCGCAAGATCTCCTACGGCGAAGGCGTCGAGCGCGTATTCCCGGTCTGCTCCCCGGCTATCGAAAGCGTAGAAGTCGTTCGCCGCGGCAAGGTCCGTCGCGCGAAGCTCTACTACCTGCGCGATCGTCGCGGCAAGTCGGCTCGTATCGTCGAAAACACCGGCACCCGCGCCCGCAAGCTCAACGACGCTGAACGTCAGGCCGTTGCCGAGGAAAAGGCACGCCTGGAAGCCGAAAAGGTTGCAGCAGCTCAGGCGCTCGCAGCCGAAAAGGCAGCACAGGAAGCCGCAGAAGCCAAGGCAGCAGCAGAAGCTGCAGCAGCGGCAGAGCCGGCAGCAGAATAAGTTTCAATCCTCAGGGATTGTCGGAAAGGCGACCTTCGGGTCGCCTTTTTTGTTGCGCGCCGACTGTGCCTTTCGCCGCTGGCGGCGTTCGCCTTCAAATCCAGTCAATCGTCATCCAACCCTGTCCATGACGATGACCCATAGACTAGCGCATTGCCATTATCGTCACTTTCGCTCATCGGTGCGAAATAACGACGATAGCGCTTCATGGTCTCGTATAGGTCGCGCGGGCTGCCACAGTTGAGGAAGTCCGCATCAATACGGACCTCACTTTTGCCCATATCCAACCTCTCGATCAGGATGATTTTTCTCTGCTTGAACCGCCCTACTTCGTAGTATCTGATCTTAGCAATCGATGTCCAAGGAATGCTTGTCTCAGCTTGGTGCGCGACATGAATTCCCTCATGATCCATGGCTAACGTGACCTTGCTGAAATCTACTCGCGACAAAAGCTTGAGAGCACCGGTGACGTAACTGGCGAGGAGTGCCGCTGCCGCGAGAATACCGGCGACCAGGCCAAACCAAGAGCCCGAGATGGCCGCCGCGCCCTTTGCAATCAAATACAGAGATATGACACCACCCCCAAATAGCGCGAAGTAGACGGGGCCTCTGGCTCGCGTGAATTCACGACGGGGAAAACTGGTTTCCGTTGTGCTCATTGTCGAGTGCTCGTCATCGAAACTCAAATCGCATTGAACCACACTCGGGAGATACGGTAAGCCAGCGCCCAATTCTCCCCCTCTGGTTGCGCTGAAGAAAATAGCGCGTCAAGCCAATTTCTTCCTCGCTAACTCCTTCGGCGTGAACTTCTGCGTGCCAGCCGAAACGAAACCCGAAGTGATCGGCGACATGCTCTGTTCGTTTCTACAGCAGAATCCAGGTGTGCGCGATGCGACAGGCGACGACTTGATGACGACCCCGATCCGATGCAATTACAGTTGCCCCGTAAATTAATCGTTGGGATCCGGGAGCCAGCGCCAGCCCACAACCCACCTAGGCACCCATCACACCGATTTCTGCGAAATTCCTTCCATCAAAGCCACAGTTTTTGAACCGCCTTTCCCGTTTTTGCGCACAGCTATCGAGCAATTCTCTTGCTATCCGCTTTGCAACTGTGACAGTTTCGCGAGCTATATTTCGGGGAGATACTTAATGCCGTTCCGCCGCGCCGTCCTTGCTGGACTGACCGCCCTCATCCTGTCGCCGTTGGCCGCCCTTGCCGCCGACCTTCCAGACCTCAACGGCAAGTCGGTGGTCGTCGTCACCGAGAATGCCTATCCGCCGCTGCAGTTCGTTGATCCGAAGTCGGGCAAGGCGATTGGCTGGGAATATGATGCGATGAACGAGATCGCCAAGCGGCTGAATTTCAAGGTCGAGTACCAGAACACCAGCTGGGACGCGATGATCCAGGCGGTCTCCGACAACCAGTACAACATCGGCATGACCGGCATCACCATCAAGGATGATCGCAAGGCCAAGGTTGATTTCTCCGATCCCTACATGCGCTCGCAGCAGTTCATGCTGGTGCGCGGAGATGAGAAACGCTTTACCGATGCCAAGACCTTTGGTGCCTTCAATGAAGGCCTCGTCGGTGCCCAGCCGGGCACGTCACCTTTCTACACGGCCGTGTACGAGATTCTTGACGGCAACGAACAGAACCCGCGTATCAAGCTCTTCGAAACCTTCGGCGCCACCGTTCAGGCTCTCAAGGCGGGTGACGTTGATGTCGTGCTGACGGACAGCGTCGCTGCCAAGGGCTATGTCGACGCGTCCAGCGGCGGCCTGAAGGTCATTGGCGGCCCGCTCGGTACGGAAGATTTCGGTTTCATCTTCCCGAAGGGCTCCGATCTCGTCGCCCCAGTCAATGCCGCGATCGCGAGCCTGAAGGCCGACGGCACCTTCGACGCGCTGAACAAGAAGTGGTTCCTCGACTACAAGATGGGCGAATGATCCTGTCTTCGGTTAGCGCGTGATGGCTTCTCAGCCGGCCCCGGGTGGGCATAGTAAGGGCGACTACCCCTGGTGGCTAGTCGCCCTTGTCGCGATCGGCATCGTCCTTGCCGTCGTCATTGTCACCAACGACATCTATGCGCAGGTCTTCCGCACCGTCTTCAACGGCGTCGGCGTCACCATCTTCGTGACGCTGGTGGGATTTGCGTTGGCGACCCTTCTCGGCCTCGGCATCGCGCTGCTCGGACTATCCGACAGCGTCGTGCTCCGCCAGATCTCTCGTTTCTACGTCGAAGTCATCCGCGGCGTGCCGATGCTGGTGCTGCTATTCTATGTCGCCTTCGTCGGCGCCCCCGGCATCGTCGCGGCCTATAACTTCCTGACCAGCCCGCTGGTCCAGGCCGGGTTGAGCGAACCGGTGATGGTGCGCGACTTCTCGCTGATGTGGCGGGCGATCATCGCACTGATGATCGGTTATTCCTCCTTCATCGCCGAAGTTTTCCGCGCCGGCATACAGTCTGTCGATCACGGTCAGATCGAGGCGGCTAAGGCGCTCGGTCTTTCGCGCTACCACCGGTTTCGGTTCGTCGTCTTTCCGCAGGCGATCAGGGTGATCTTCCCGCCGCTGTCGAACGATTTCGTGGCGATGGTCAAGGACAGTTCGCTTGTCTCCGTCCTCGGCGTCTCGGACATCACACAGATGGGCAAGGTCTATGCCTCCGGCTCGTTTCGCTTCTTTGAAACCTACTCCATCGTCACCTACATCTATCTCATCCTGACGATCGGTCTGTCGCTTGCGCTGAGGCAAGTGGAGAAACGGATGCGCGGGAAAGACCGACGCTAGCGTCCGAATGATTCGAATTGCCGCCGTCGTGAAAAATTGGTATGTGACAGCCCATGGAATCCAAGTTCAGTTGCATTGGGGCGCATATTTTCGTGCTGCAGGATCATTACCGCCTGCCGGCACGCTTCTTTGCGACCGTTTCCGGTGCACTCAACAGCCGACTTCGTTGATCGAATGACGGCCGGCGGGCCTCACCGCCACCAGCTCCATTTCTCCATACGCATCCAAGAACGGACCTAACGCCATGAGCGCACCGCGTACCCTTTACGACAAGATCTGGGACGACCATCTGGTCGATCAGCAGGACGACGGCACCTGTCTCCTCTACATCGACCGCCACCTGGTCCATGAAGTCACCTCGCCGCAGGCCTTCGAAGGCCTGCGCATGACCGGCCGCAAGGTCCGCGCGCCTGAAAAGACCCTCGCCGTCGTCGATCACAACGTCCCGACTTCGCCTGATCGTCATCTCGGCATCAAGAACGAGGAAAGCCGGATCCAGGTCGAGCAGCTCGCCATCAACGCCGCCGAATTCGGTGTCGAGTATTATTCCGAGAATGACAAGCGCCAGGGCATCGTCCACATCATCGGACCGGAGCAGGGCTTTACCCTGCCTGGCATGACGATCGTCTGCGGCGACAGCCACACGTCGACGCATGGCGCCTTCGGCTCGCTCGCGCACGGCATCGGTACCTCTGAGGTCGAGCACGTGCTCGCGACCCAGACGCTGATCCAGAAGAAGGCGAAAAACATGCTGGTGCAGGTCGATGGTCAGCTGCCGGCTGGCGTCACCGCCAAGGACATCGTTCTCGCCATCATCGGAGAAATCGGCACCGCCGGCGGCACCGGCTACGTCATCGAATATGCCGGCGAAGCCATTCGCGCGCTGTCGATGGAAGGCCGCATGACGATCTGCAACATGTCGATCGAAGGCGGCGCCCGCGCAGGCCTGATCGCCCCTGACGAGATCACCTTCGAATACATCAAGGGCAAGCCGCGCGCGCCGAAGGGCGAGGCGCTGGAGCAGGCGATCGCTTACTGGAAGACCCTGAAGTCGGACGAGGGTGCCCATTTCGACCGCGTTGTGAAGCTTAACGCCGCTGAACTGCCGCCGATCGTGTCCTGGGGCTCTTCGCCGGAGGACGTCATTTCCGTTCAGGGTGTCGTTCCGAATCCGGACGAGATCCAGGAAGAGACGAAGCGTGCTTCCAAGTGGCGTGCGCTCGATTACATGGGCCTGAAGCCTGGCACCCCGATCACCGAGATCAACATCGACCGCGTCTTCATCGGCTCCTGCACCAACGGCCGCATCGAAGACCTGCGCGCCGTTGCCAAGGTTGTCGAAGGCAAGACCGTTGCCTCGACCGTCAACGCCATGATCGTTCCGGGCTCCGGCCTGGTCAAGGAGCAGGCAGAGCAGGAAGGCCTCGACAAGATCTTCAAGGCAGCCGGCTTTGACTGGCGCGAGCCGGGCTGCTCCATGTGCCTCGCCATGAACGACGACCGCTTGAAGCCCGGCGAACGCTGCGCCTCGACCTCGAACCGCAACTTCGAAGGCCGCCAGGGCTTCAAGGGCCGCACGCACCTGGTCTCCCCGGCCATGGCTGCCGCGGCCGCGATTGCCGGCCACTTCGTCGATATTCGCGAGTGGAACTAAGACGCGTAAGCCTCCCTCTTGGAAACGAGGGGGAGGCTATCTCAGCAGACACCGGACGCATTCGGTGAGACAATGGCCGCGTTCGAACCTTAGCTCTCTGGAGAGCAACATGAACGCCGCAGCGAAGCCGCCCGCAAAACGACGCCTTCTCCTTCTTCGTCACGCCAAATCCGCATGGCCGGCAGATGTTGCCGACCACGACCGTCCGCTTGCGGGTCGCGGAGAAAAGGCAGCACCGCTGATGGGCCGCTATCTCGCGCGCGAAAAGCTTATTCCTGATCTTGTGCTGGTGTCATCCGCTCGCCGCACACAGGAGACGTGGAAACTCGTCGCCAAAAAGCTCCCATCTTCGATCGAAAAGCTGGATACGGAAGACTTGTACGAAGCCTCCGCGGCGAAAATCGCTGCCGTCGTGCAGGCGGTCGATCCATCGGTTCGAACGCTTATGCTGATAGGGCACAATCCCGGCTTTCAGGATCTCGCAGAGGGCCTCATCGGCGCAGGCGATCCCGAGGCATGTGCTGGCATCAGGCAGAAATTCCCGACAGCCGCACTTGCTGTCATCGCATTCGATGCTGATCGTTGGAAACAGCTGAAACCGAAAAGCGGCACGCTGGAACGATTCGTCACACCGCGCTCGCTCGACTGAACGACAGCCGCTTCTCCCTCCCCCGCATGAGAGGAGCGAGAGCGAAGTCTACATCAGAAGTTGGCCGTGTAGGGATCCGGTCCCATGCGGGCGCCCTTGTCGTCGAGCTTGGCAATCGCTGCCATGTCGGCCGCATCCAGCTTGAAATCAAAGACCTTGAAATTCTCCTCGATGCGCGATGGCGTCACCGACTTCGGTATAACGACGAGGCCACTATCGATGTGCCAGCGGACGATGACCTGCGCAGGCGTCTTTCCGTGCTTCTTGGCGATCTCGCCAATCGTTGCATCGGCGATCAACTTGCCCTGACCGAGCGGGCTCCAGGATTCAGTGACGATGTTCAGCCTCTTATGTGCTTCCTGCGCCGCTCTCTGTTGGAAATCCGGATGCAGCTCGATCTGGTTGATAACAGGAACGACGCCCGTGTCGCCGATGATCTGTTCCAGATGGTCGGGATAGAAGTTCGAAACACCGATGGAACGCGCGCGGCCTTCTTCCCTGATCGTCACGAAGGCCTTCCAGGTTTCGCGATACAGACCGCGGTGCGGCGATGGCCAGTGGATGAGGTAGAGGTCGACATAATCCGTGCCGAGCTTCTTCAGGCTGCCCTCGAAGGCGCGCATGGTCGCATCATAGCCCTGGTCGGTGTTGCGGAGCTTGGTGGTGACGAAAATGTCCTTGCGATCGAGACCGGATGAGCGGATGCCCTCGCCGACGCCTTCCTCGTTGTCGTAACCGGAAGCCGTATCAATGTGACGATAGCCGGCGGCAATGGCCGCGCGCACCGTCGGTGCCGCAATCTCCTGGGGCGTTTGCCATACGCCAAGGCCCACCTGGGGAATGGAATGTCCGTCATGGAAAGTGATAATGGGTTGCTGTGCCACAATATGTCTCCGGAAGTTTGAAGAATTGGACGGGGCGTGATTGAACCCGCGGCCTCGCGGATTTCCCTGCGCGCATTTCAGCCCTCGCGCCGGTCGAGAAGGCATATAGGTCAGCGCGGTCGGTTTATCACCCCCATGGCATCAAAGAACGCGTATGACGGTGCCCTTGCGCAGGAAGGGAAGAAGGCGCCGCATGTCGCGCGGATGAACCGCCACACATCCCGCGGTCGGCTTGTAACCGGGCTTGATCAGATGGAAGAAGATTGCCGAACCGCGATTGCGGGCTCGTGAGGTAATGTTCCAGTCCATGACGAGACAGACGTCATAAAGCCCGTCCTTGCGCTTCATTTCCTCGTGACTCGGCCGGAAAGGCGCTTTGACGAGTCTATTGTAGTTCGGATCCTCAGCCTGGTCGCACCAGAGCATATCCGTACGAATGCGACGAATCGCAAGCGATGTCTCGAGACGCATCGGACGTTCACCGCGGCGAAAGCCGTAAAGCAGCTTCATCGGAGCGATTGGGGTAGCTCCATCACCCTCACGCTTGCGGACCGTTCGACCGGCCCGGCCGATCGCGGCAGGCACTCTAATTGCGCCGAACTGAACCAAAGCCCGGCTTTTTTTGCCTGGCGCAGGCCGAACGAGGAGGGTCGTCGACTTTATCGGTCTCGGACGCCTTGTTTTCTCCATTTTTCTCACATGTGTTTGCGATTGCTAGGATTATGATTGAAATCATATAGCATCGTATACGACAACAGCTCGGTCGCCCGATCTTTGCCAATGCTGAAAAATTGGCGTAGGAGAGGGGGACCGCAGGCGAGGGATAGAGCCGCATGACCGCACGCACCATTCTCTTGGTGGATGACGACGACGACCTCCGCGAGACACTCACGGAGCAGCTTTCGCTCTATGACGAATTCACGGTCCTCCAGGAAACGACGGCGGCCAAGGGTGTCGAGCGCGCACGATCAACGCCGATCGACCTGCTCATCATGGACGTTGGCCTGCCTGACATGGACGGTCGCGAGGCTGTGAAGCTGCTGCGCAAGGGTGGTTTGAAAGCCCCGATCATCATGCTGACCGGCCATGACACGGATTCGGATACGATCCTTGGCCTTGAGGCCGGCGCCAACGACTACATCACCAAGCCCTTCCGTTTTGCCGTCCTGCTTGCGCGCATCCGCGTGCAGCTGCGACAGCACGAGCAGAGCGAGGACGCCACCTTCAATGTCGGCCCCTATGTTTTCAAGCCGAGCCAAAAGCTGCTGACGATGGACAGTGGCCAGAAGATCCGCCTGACCGAGAAGGAAGCGGCAATCATTCGCTACCTCTACCGCGCCGAGCAGAAGGTCGTCACTCGTGACGTGCTGCTGGAAGAGGTATGGGGTTATAATTCCGGTGTGACGACGCACACGCTCGAAACCCATGTCTATCGTTTGCGCCAGAAGATTGAACGCGATCCCTCCAACGCCGAAATTCTGGTAACGGAAAACGGCGGCTACAAGATCATCCCGTAAGATGGCGCTGAACGACGACATCCGACTGCTGTCGCAGTTGCCGCTGTTCCACGATATGTCGGAGGATCAATTAAGGCTGATCGCCTTCGGCGCAGATCGACGAGTCATTTCCGCCGGTCAGATGCTCTTTCGGGAAGGCTCGCCGGCTGAAAGCGCCTACGTCATCCTTAGTGGCGGCGTGGATCTCAGCCGGATCGGCCGCGATGGCGAGCCAGAAGTCCAGAATACCGCCGGACCTGGCACCCTTCTATCCGAACTTGCGCTGATCACACTCGTCGAGCGCAAGTACACGGCCGTTGCGACAGAAGACACGAGCATCATCCGCATCACCCGTTCGCTCTTCCATCGGCTGATCGAGGAATATCCGGATGCAGCTCGACTGATCGAGAGCCGCATCCGCGACAACATTGCCGAGCTCGCAGCCAGGGCCGCGGCCCAACTTCACCGCTTCGTCTGACGGATCAGAGATTGAAGTGCGCCGTGACCGGCACGTGGTCGGACGGCCGTTCCCAACCGCGCGCTTCCTTCAGAATGTCGATGCGCTGCAGGTGCGGTCCAAGGTCCTTTGAGCTCCAGATATGGTCAAGGCGGCGGCCGCGATCAGCCGCTTCCCAGTCCTTGGCGCGATAGCTCCACCATGTATAGAGCTTTTCGTTCTCCGGAACGTGCTGCCGCATCAGGTCAAGCCAGGCGCCGCGCTGCATCACTTCGAGAAGACCATCCGTCTCTATAGGCGTGTGGCTGACGATCTTGAGCAGCTGCTTGTGTGACCAGACATCATGCTCAAGTGGCGCAATGTTGAGGTCGCCGACGAGGATTGCCGAGGTGTTTGCTTCGCCATTTGCCTTGAGTTGCTTCATCTCGTCGATGAAATCGAGCTTGTGCCCGAACTTCGGATTGATCGTCCGATCCGGTTCGTCTCCGCCGGCAGGTACGTAGAAGTTATGCAGGCGAATACGCCGGCCACCACGTTCGAAGACGGCCGAGATATGGCGCGCGTCGCCGACGTTGCAGTAGTCCTGGCGGTGGTCCTCGACCAACGGAAAGCGCGACGCGATGGCAACGCCGTGATAGCCCTTCTGGCCATGGATGATAATGTGTTCGTAGCCCATCGCGCGCAGCGGCGAGGCAGGAAACAGGTCGTTCGGAACTTTCGTTTCCTGGAGGCAAAGGATGTCAGGCTTATGCTTGAGGACGAATTGCTCGACGATCGGCATGCGAAGCCGCAGAGAGTTGATATTCCAAGTCGTAACCGAGAAGCCCATTCGATTGCCTTTCAAAACCGGACGAACTGGCTTTAGAGCAAAGGCTGTGCCGATGGAACGGATGCCGCAAAAGAAAAACGCCCCGCGGATCGCAGGGCGTTGTTCTTGCAAAGCAGCTGAAATCAATCTCGGTAAGCGGCCGTTCCCGGGATCACCTCGTAGGGCACCTTGAACACCTTGTCGTCGAACTGGACGCCGGTCTTGACGTTGAAGACCATCACGGACGTGTCCTTGCCCTGATTGTCGGTAATCGTCCACTGGCGGAGATCATAGGTCTTCGGATCGAACATCATCGTAATCGTCGAGTTGCCAAAGACGGTGTTGTTGCCGAGCGCAATCGTTGTCAGGTCGGATTCCTGCTTCACACTTTTGACTGATCCGGCCGAGAGATCGATATGCTGTGCCAGCAGCAGGCTGAGCGGCGTCTTCGACAGTGGGTAAAGATCCCAGGTCTTGAGCTTCATGTTTCCGACGGCGACATTCTTACCATCCGCGATGACACGGATCGGCGACGGATTGTCATAGTTGAAGCGCAGCTTACCGGGGCGCTGAATATAGAACTTGCCGCCGGTCTGCTCGCCGCGCGGGCCGAATTGAACGAATTCGCCCTGCATGGTGGCGACACTTGAGAAGTGATCAGCGATCGCCTGCGCGGTGGCCGCGCTTGAAGCTGCGGATGCCGCCTGCGCATAGGCAGCAATCGGGACCGAAGATGCCGCAGCGACGGCCAGCGTACCCAACAGATGGCGCCGGGTCAGCGAGATGCGGTCCAGGATGGAGTCGGAGTTGTTCATCTATGTCTCCTTTATGCAATTTGAATGCTGCGGAAACGCGGCGCCTTCATGGCGTAGTTCGCAGACCTGCATAAACTAACGGTTTCGGTGCGATCAGGTTTCCGTGAACGCCGGCGTCATTCAATTGCTGCTGACATTTCAGCGGTCGAGAATATCACCGTCAGTCGGAACCAGGATCTCGCGTTTTCCAGCATGGTTGGCGGGACCGATGATGCCTTCCTGCTCCATCCGCTCGATCAGTGATGCGGCGCGGTTGTACCCAATGCCAAGTCTACGCTGAATATACGACGTCGATGCCTTTCCGTCACGCAGAACGATCGCGACAGCCTGATCGTACGGATCGTCGGAATCTGAGAGATTGGACGTCCCGGCCGGACCGCCGCCGTAGTCGCCATCTTCGTCATCATCCGCCGTGATCGCGTCGAGATATTGCGGCGCGCCTTGCGTTTTCAGATAGGAAACGATCTCTTCCACTTCCATATCCGCAACGAACGGGCCATGGACACGCTGAATGCGCCCGCCGCCAGCCATATAGAGCATGTCGCCCATGCCGAGCAGTTGTTCGGCGCCTTGTTCTCCAAGGATGGTGCGACTGTCGATCTTCGACGTGACCTGGAAGGAAATACGCGTCGGGAAGTTTGCCTTGATCGTGCCGGTGATAACGTCGACGGACGGGCGCTGGGTAGCCATGATGACGTGAATGCCGGCGGCACGCGCCATCTGCGCCAGGCGCTGCACCGCGCCTTCGATGTCCTTGCCGGCGACCATCATGAGGTCAGCCATCTCGTCGATGATGACGACGATGTAAGGCATAGGCTGCAGATCAAACTCTTCCGTCTCATACATCGCCTCGCCGGTATGGCGGTCGAAGCCCGTTTGCACGGTACGCGAAATCACCTCGCCCTTGGCGAGCGCCTGCTCGACGCGACTGTTGAAGCCGTCGATGTTGCGGACGCCGATCTTCGACATTTTCTTGTAGCGCTCTTCCATCTCACGGACGGTCCACTTGAGCGCAACGACGGCCTTCTTGGGATCGGTGACGACAGGCGAGAGAAGGTGCGGAATACCGTCATAGACCGACAATTCAAGCATCTTCGGATCAATCATGATCAGACGGCATTGCTCTGGCGTCATGCGATAAAGCAGAGACAGGATCATGGTGTTGATGGCGACCGACTTACCGGACCCGGTCGTACCGGCGACCAGCAAGTGCGGCATCTTCGCCAGATCCGCGATCACAGCCTCACCGCCAATCGTCTTGCCGAGCGCCATGGCAAGCTTTGCCTTCGAACCTTCGAAGTCGCGCGAGGCGATGAGCTCGCGCAGATAGACCGTTTCGCGCGTGGAGTTCGGCAGTTCGATGCCGATCGCGTTGCGACCCGGCACGACGGCAACGCGGGCAGCGATCGCGCTCATCGAACGGGCAATGTCGTCGGCAAGGCCGATGACGCGAGACGACTTGATGCCCGGAGCGGGCTCCAATTCATAAAGCGTGACGACGGGACCCGGCCGAACGTGGATAATCTCTCCCTTGACGCCGAAATCCTCAAGCACGCCCTCGAGCATACGTGCATTCTGTTCCAGCGCATCAGCTGAAAGGGTCGAATCACGAACAACATTCTTCGGTTCCGCCAGCAAGTGCATCGAGGGAAGCTGGAAGCCTTCCGGACGAATGAAGGAGCCCTGTTGCTCGCGTTCGATGCGCGCGCCGGGCTTCGGCCGGGCGGCAGGCTGCACGACGCGCGGCTCGGCGCGGTCGGCCGGTTTGGCTGGCGCACGCATCATCCAGTCATCGTCGTCGGGCAGGATATCGGCCGGACGCGGCGGCATGTCGTCAAACGGCAGATCGTCGTCATCCTCGTCATCGTTGAGCGAAATGGATGGCGCAGAAACGACACGGCGCTGCGAGGCAGCGCGCGGGTCCATCGATGGTTCCATGCGCTCTCCGCGCGCGACTGGCGCCTTTGCGCGCACCGGTTCGTTCAGCTTGCCAAACTCGTCATCGTTGAAATCGTAAGGTGACTCGAAATCGTCCTGCCGTCGTTTGCGGGGGCCCATGCCGAGCAAGCGCCGCATCCGAGCCTGGCTCATGTACCAGGCATGCGTCAGCGCGCCGACGGCAAGCCAGCCACCTTCATCGTCATCCTCGTCTTCATCGCCAACCGAGCGCAGCTTCGAACGCGTGTTTGCATATTCCTCCTCGGCCTCGTCTTCATCGTCCTCGCTACGGCCGACGAGACCGGCAGCAAACAGCATCATCCAGACTGTCGGGATGGCAAACACGCAGCCCACCGCGGTCGCAAAGGCCCCGGTCGGATAAGCGCCAACAAAGAGCGCAGGAAACCGCAAGATCATATCGCCGACAACGCCACCGATGCCGTTGGGGATCGGCCAGGTGAGCGGCGGCGGGAAGCAGCCGATAACGGCGGAGGAAAGCACAGAACCCGCCCCCCACGCGGCAGCGCGCGCCGGGATGCGGCTGATGCGACGACCTGAGATCAATGCCAGAGCCCACGCCACAACAGGCAGGAGTGCCACGACACTGGCAAGGCCGAAAAACTGCATCGCGATGTCGGCGAACGCGGCCCCGCCATAGCCCAGAACATTGGTCGGTTCGTTCCCGGTCGCATAGGAATAGCTTGGATCTGCAACGTTCCACGTCGCGAGCGCCGCGACTGCCAATGCGAGCAGCAGAAAAATCGCGAAGCCAACAAGGGTCTGCGCCTGCCGGAACATGAAACCCGAAAGGGAAAAACGGTCCGGCCGGCCATCCATTGCTGGCGATGTGCTTCTTGCCATGTGTGTACCCGTTCAATGCGTGAGAGCGTGCGAATCGCCAAGCGTCTGCACCCAGTACCTTCGCCCCACCTAATCAGAGGACGGTTAAAGCGGTATTAACCATGCCGCCCCCCCCCACATCTTGCACCGGAAAATAAAAAGGCCCGAACCTATGGAGGTCCGGGCCAAGAGCGGACTATTCGAACGAATAGGCCGCGACGGGCTGTTCAGCGGCGCCTGCTTACGCAGGCGCCGCAATGCCTTGATTACGCGTGGTAAGCGGCTTCGCCATGGGTCGAAAGATCGAGACCTTCGCGCTCGGCTTCGACGGTAACGCGCAGGCCGATGACGACATCGACGATCTTGTAGAGGATCGCGGAACCGATACCCGACCATGCGATCGTTGTCAGAACGCCCTTCAGCTGAGCGAGAACCTGGGTCGCCGTACCCGGATAGCTGGCTGCGAAATCAGCCGTCGAATAGTCGACAATGCCTGCGCCGCCGAGCGCCGGGTTAACCAGGATACCGGTGCCGATCGCGCCGAGGATACCGCCGATGCAATGTACGCCGAAGACGTCGAGCGAGTCGTCGTAGTTGAACTTGTTCTTGACGACGTCGACGAAGAAGTAGCAGACCGGCGAAACGATGAGGCCGAGAACAATCGAACCCATCGGGCCGGCGAAGCCAGCAGCCGGAGTGACGGCAACGAGGCCAGCGACGGCACCCGAAGCTGCACCGAGCATCGAAGCCTTACCGCGTGCGAAGTTTTCGACCAGGCACCAGGACACAGCGGCAGCAGCCGTTGCAACAAAGGTGTTGATCATCGCGAGCGAAGCAAAGGAGTTGGCTTCGAGGTTGGAGCCAGCGTTGAAGCCGAACCAACCAACCCACAGAAGCGATGCACCGACCATGGTAAGCGTCATCGAATGCGGAGCCATAATTTCCTTCTTATAGCCCGTGCGCTTGCCGAGCATGATGGCACCAATCAGACCGGCAATGCCGGCGTTGATGTGGACGACCGTGCCGCCGGCGAAGTCAAGTGCGCCATAGGAGAAGATCAGGCCCGACGGAGAGGTGTAAGAGCTCGGACCGCCCCAGAACCAGACCATGTGTGCCATCGGGAAATAGACGAAGGTGACCCACAGAACGACGAAAAGCATGACAGCCGAGAACTTGATGCGCTCGGCAAAGGCACCGACGATCAGGGCTGGCGTGATGCAGGCGAAGGTCATCTGGAAGCAGACGAAGGTCAGTTCCGGAATGGCCACGCCCTTTGTGAAGGTCTCAGACAGGGTCGTCGTGTTGACGCCGGCAAGGAAGGCCTTCGAGAAGCCGCCGACGAAGCTGTTGAGCGAACCGCCGTCCGTGAAGGCCAGCGAATAGCCGTAGGTAACCCAGATGATCATGACCACGGCCGTGATCATGAAAACCTGCATGAGAACCGAGAGCATGTTCTTGGCGCGAACGAGGCCGCCGTAGAATAGCGCCAGGCCCGGGATGGTCATCAGCAGGACGAGAACCGTCGAGACGAGCATCCAGGTGTTGTCGCCCTTGTCCATCGTCATCGCAGGAGCAGCCGCGGCAGCAGCAGGCGCAGCTGTCGTGGCAGCGTCCTGGGCAAAGGCAGCGACCGGCGCCAGCAGCGCAGCGGAAGCAGCGCCAAGCCGCGCAAAATTGGAAGAAAACTTCGAAATTGACATTGAAAGAGGCTCCCTTGCTCTGCCGCCTTACAGCGCTTCTGTGTCGGTTTCGCCGGTGCGGATGCGCACGGCATGGTCGATCGAATAGACGAAGATCTTGCCATCGCCGATCTGGCCGGTCTTGGCGGATGACGCGATGGCCTCGACGGCCTTGTCGACGAGTTCGGAAGCAACCGCGATTTCGATCTTGAGCTTCGGCAGGAAGCTGACCGCATATTCGGTGCCGCGATAAATCTCAGTATGCCCCTTCTGGCGCCCGTAGCCCTTCACTTCGGTCACGGTCAGGCCCTGAATGCCGATCGCCGTGAGGGCTTCGCGCACCTCATCCAGCTTGAACGGCTTGATAATGGCCATCACAATTTTCATCTGGTTTCCCATCCTTCGTTATCCTCGGCACGGAGCCGACTCTCCTTGCCGCTGACGTTCCCGAACAGCGACCGAGGATATACATTCAAGGGGCGTGCCAGATTCGATGGGATAAGCTAACTATTTGAAAAATAAGCATCATATAAATTTGCGTTAATTAACAGGCAAATGATTGCCTAATAATCGCTCAAAAAATATCCGAATGAATAAATATGCCTACAATTTATTCATTTGCCGTTTTACGAATCAGACCCTCCTGCGCTACCGACGCAATCAGGACGCCTTCCCTCGTAAACAGGCTACCGCGCGTCAGTCCCCTTGCGCCGGAAGCCGAAGGGCTATCCTGTGTGTAAAGAAGCCAATCGTTGAGTTTCGAGGGCCGATGAAACCACATCGAGTGATCGAGACTGGCGACCTGGATCGTCTGGTCGAAGATCGACGTTCCATGCGGATAGAGCGAGGTATCGAGCAGCGTCATGTCCGAGAGATAGGCGAGAATGGCCGCCTGATAGTAACGATCGTCGGGAACCGGTCCCGTCGGTCGCACCCAGATATGCTGCACCGGGTCTAGCTTCTTGTCCGAGAAATAGTGCGTGAGCGATATCGGCCGAATCTCGATCGGCCGTTCGCGCTCCCAGTATTTGCGTATCGGCGCTGGCGCGTTGGCAAGAAACTGCGCCGCGATCTGCTGTTCGTCGAGCAGCTTTTCAGGAGCGGGAACATCCGGCATGGTGATCTGATGATAGAAGCCGGGCTCCTCGATCTGAAAGGAGGCCGACAGAGCGAATATCGCCTTTCCATGCTGGATGGCGACGGCGCGACGCGTGTTGAAACTCGACCCATCGCGAATCCGCTCCACCTGATAGACGATCGGCACCGAGGGATCGCCCGGGCGCATGAAATAGGCGTGCAGCGAATGCACGATACGGTCACGCTCCACCGTGCGCTGTGCCGCCATCAACGCTTGCGCGATAACCTGACCGCCGAAGACACGCTGCCAGCCAACCTGAGGGCTGCGCCCACGAAAGATGTCGACCTCGATCGCTTCAAGATCCAGCGTGGAAAGCAGCGTCTCCATCGCAGTCGGTTTTTCGGTGTCACGCGTCATTTTGTATAGCTCCGGACGGTAGGAAGTGCGGCAGCGATGATCTATATAGATCAATACGATATTCACAAGAAACGGAACGGAACTCCATGCGGGACATGCTGGTTGTAGGCGCGGGTTATGTCGGGCTCTCCGCTGCCGTGGCGGTCAAGCAGGCGGCGCCTCATCTCGATATCGCAGTCGTGGAAGCAGCGCCTGCCGGCGTATGGCAGAAGGACATGCGCGCCTCGGCCATTATCGCTGCCGCCACCAGGATGCTTGAGGTTTTCGGCATCTGGGACGAGATCGAGCCGGACGCTCAGCCGATCACGAAGATGATCGTCACCGATTCGAAGGCAGCGGATCCCGTACGGCCGGTTTTCCTGACCTTCGATGGCGAAGTGGAGGACGGACGGCCTTTCGCGCATATGATTTCGAATGTCACGCTCGTCCGGGCGCTGCGTGGAGCATGCGAGCGTCTTGGCATCGAGATTCGTCACGGCTTCGGCGCGACCGGCCTTTCCGTTGCCGATACGCATGCGACAGTCACTGCCTCTGATGGCAGCGTGATGGAAGCTCGGCTCGTCGTCGCCTGCGACGGCGTCCGTTCGCACCTAAGGGACTTGGCAGGCATCAAGACCGTGTCCTGGGATTACGGTCAGTCGGGGATTGTCACGACGGTCGAGCACGAGCGTCCGCATCACGGCTGCGCGGAAGAGCATTTCCTTCCGTCGGGACCCTTTGCGATCTTGCCGCTGAAAGGGAACCACTCGTCACTCGTCTGGACGGAGCCGACGCCGGAGGCGAACCGTCTTGTCGCATCCGACGACCTCATCTTTGAAGAAGAGCTGGAGCGTCGCTTTGGTCACAAGCTCGGTAGGTTGAGGACGGTCGGCGACAAGCGCGCCTTCCCCCTCGGGCTGACGCTTGCGCGGGCTTTTGTGGCCCCGCGCGTGGCGCTCGCCGGTGATGCGGCTCACGGCATCCATCCAATTTCCGGTCAGGGCCTGAACCTCGGCTTCAAGGATGTTGCCGCCCTTGCCGAAACCATTGTCGAGGCTGATCGGCTTGGCCTTGATATCGGCTCGATCAATATTCTCGAGCGCTATCAGGCATGGCGCCGCTTCGATACCTTCCGCATGGGCGTCACCACTGATGTGCTCAATCGGCTCTTCTCGAACGACCTGGCGCCGCTGCGCATCGCCCGCGATTTCGGCCTGGGTATCGTCGATCGGCTACCCGGCCTCAAATCGTACTTCATCGGCCAGGCGGCCGGCACGACCGCCAGCGACAATCCCCGCCTGCTGGCAGGGCAGACGATCTAGAGGCTTTCAGGGTTAAATCAGTCGTCCAGCTCGCGTGCCTCCGAGACCAGCATGATCGGAATGCCATCACGGATCGGATAGGCGAGGCGTGCCTTCTCCGACACGAGTTCGTTGTGCTCGCGGTCGTAAGTCAGCCGCCCCTTGGTCAGGGGGCATACCAAGAGCTCCAGAAGCTTCGGGTCAACGCGGCTGAGTTTTTCGTCCATGAACCGGTTTTACTGCAGAACGGTGTCGGAGTCACCGAAGACGCGCGCCAGCACGATCTCGGTGATCGCGATCAGCGTTTCGGCCCGCGTCTTCAGATCGGGCGCCTCGAGAAGCGCCTGCTTCTCGGCCGGTCCGAAGGGAGACATCATCGCCAGCGAATTGACAAGGGTCAGGTTGCTGGCACGCTCGACGCTCTCCCAATCAGCCTCCAGCTTGTTTGCATCAAGATAGGACTTGAAGGCAGCGAGAAGCGCCGCACGATCAACCGCATCCTCCTCGTCGCGCGCGGAAAGATCGGCAATGAAGGGCGCGATACGGAAGGTTCGGAAGGGTTGATGTGTTTCCTTCTCCTCAAGCAGGCGGAAACGGCAAATCCCTGTGAGGGAGACGATATAGCGACCATCGCCCGTCTCAGCGAACGAGGTAATGCGCCCGAGGCAGCCAACGGGGGCCAGGTGAGCCTCACCCTGCCCTTCCTGGTCGCCAAGCGCCGGCTGGACCATGCCGATCAACCGATTGCCGGACAGAGCGGCATCGAACATCGCAAGATAGCGCGGCTCGAAAATATTGAGGGGCAACTGCCCTGTCGGCAGCAGCAGAGCGCCGCCAAGCGGAAAGACCGCGATCGTATCAGGCAGATCGCCGGGCTTCAGATATCGTGCATTCCCCACTTGCATAGAGACTGGTCCTGCATTGCCGGCAGGCGCGACACGATGCGCCCACACAAACGGGAATGTGGGGCCTCCCTCCAAAAACGCAAGGGCGGCCGGCCGAAACTTGAAATCCGAATCACGAAAACAGCATGGCGGAAAGCTTACGCCGCGCCGAGACCGTCGCGGGATCCTTGAAGCCCCAGACGTCGAAGAATTGAAGCAACTGCCGGCGTGCGCCGTCGTCGTCGAAAGCACGGTCCTTGCGCATAATGTAAAGCAGGTGTTCCGCCGATTCTTCGCGCCGGCCTTCGACGTTGCGGATCTTGGCAAGCTTCAGACGGGCTTCGTGATCGTCGGGATTGCGCGCCAGATCATGCTCCAGGGCGACGGGATCACCGAGCTTGCGCGCTTCCTCGATCTGATCGAGCTTCTTCGAAACCGCCAGGATCGCTGGATCTTTCGCCATTTCCTCCGGCAATTCCTTAAGCGCCTCACGCGCACGCTCGTGCTGGTTTGCTGCAATCATGCATTCGGCCATTCCCGCCAATGCCTTTGCATTCTCCGGATCGGCCTGCATGACGGCACCGTAAAGCTGTGCGGCACCGTTGATATCACCGGATGCCAACAGCTCGTCCGCTTCCTTGAGGACGCCTTCGATTTCGGCCGCCTGATCGGCGCCGGCCGGACCGGCGATGCGATCGATGAACTGGTTGATCTGGCTTTCCGGCACGGCGCCCATGAAGCCATCGGCGGGACGACCACCGACGAAGGCGATCACGGCCGGAATCGACTGGATACCGAGCTGCCCGGCGATCGAGGGATGGTCATCAATGTTCATCTTGACCAGCTTGACGCGCCCTTGCGCTTCATTGACGACCTTTTCGAGCACCGGAGTCAGTTGCTTGCAGGGACCGCACCAGGGCGCCCAGAAATCGACGAGAACCGGCTGGTTGCGCGATTCCTCGATGACATCCTTCGCGAAAGTCGCAGTCGTCGTATCCTTGATATAACTGCCCGCGTCGGCAGCCGGGGCCGCCCCGTAACTCGCCGCTGCCGTCATCTGACCAAAGGAATTGCTGTAAGGATTGTCGTTGCCGCTCATGGATATCTCCCGCCGTGCCGGTCAGCCGGCTTTTCTAGCGCTAAAATCGTATGTCAGGACGTCACTTTCAAGACAAGCGGCTTATGCCCTGTCGCTTCCATAAAGCGAATGAGATCGTCGCTCGCGATCGACGTCGTGGCATCATTGGATAGCGGATGACAATTGATGATCTCGTCTTTCATCAGATTTGCGTCAAGAACGAACGTCACGTTTCGGCCCGTATCATTGATCGCCCCGAAAGCCGTGACCGAACCCGGAGCCACACCAAGATACTCCATCAGCTTTTCCGGCTTTCCGAATGAGACCTTGCTGGCTGCACCAATCAGCGTGTGCACGGTCTTTAGGTCCACTGTCGCGTTTTCCTCCACCGTCAGCAGGAAGAACTGATCTTTCTTGTCTTTGACGAAGAGATTTTTCGTGTGGCCTCCAGGAATCTCGTCACGCAGCGCGACCGATTCGGCAACCGTGAAGACGGGCGCATGGTGTTTGGTGCTGTGATTGATCTCAAGACCATCGAGAAAGGCAAAAAGGTCATCTCTGGTCTTCGGCGTCGCGTCGGTCATCATAAAAATCCATACAGTGGGGAGAGTGACAGGATGCCTGATTACGTCTCGCCACTATCTTTTGCAACGCTCGTGGTCGACGCTTTGCCCTGCATTTGCGGCACTTCCGATACCTTCGAACGAAGCCTGGAAATTTTTCTTCGAATTTCCGTCATTTCCCTGTTGCATTTGAAAATCGTTTGGGCGATATAGCGCCCGTCGCCGCAAGGTGGCGCCCACGGTCCTCACAACTACCCCGGACCGATGCGGATTGAGCGGGTGTAGCTCAGGGGTAGAGCACAACCTTGCCAAGGTTGGGGTCGAGGGTTCAAATCCCTTCGCCCGCTCCAGTTTTATTAAGGAAATCAAGTGAATAATTATACCCGCCGCAAGGCGGCGTTGTTGTTTGAGCTGCGTGTCGCCACCATCGAAAAGCCTTTTGAGCCGTGTAGTCAAAGCTATCTGCAAAAACGGGCTAGACGCGTTACCATTTGCCCTGAAGGAACCGCCGGGACAATTCCACTTCGGTCAAGGATGATCCTCTTGCCCGACCAAGAGTGCCGGAGGTCTTAAAATCCCTCGGTCATACGGGTTCGACCCCGTCGTCCGCACCATATTGAAATCA
Organism: Rhizobium sp. R693; assembly: GCF_002211315.1. Taxonomy (NCBI): domain Bacteria; kingdom Pseudomonadati; phylum Pseudomonadota; class Alphaproteobacteria; order Hyphomicrobiales; family Rhizobiaceae; genus Rhizobium; species Rhizobium sp. R693. Next base: position 137,679 of record NZ_LOKY01000023.1, read on the forward strand.
TTACTAGAAATTTCGCTAACTCGCTCCGCTTCAGAGAGCGATGGCCTATATTGGGGCCTATGAAGCCCGCTGTGCGCATGGGCTGGCCTCCCGCATCTTTCATCGTTTAGTCCTACCCCGTTTTTCGACGATAACCGCTGGCGTGAGAGGCCCGGAGGGACTCCGACCACTTTCGCGGTGGTTACGCCAGCAACCTGCAAGACTTCGCGCGCTACGATCCCGGCGGTCGTTACTCAGAGCCTAAAACTGGCCCGCATGAGGCCAAAATCTTCAACATGTGGATTCGTCCGCTGGACCACACAAACATTCCTAAGCGATCTTCATTCTCTTAATCTGACGCCCACGCTTCGCCACTAGACACGACGCCCCTACTAGGGGATTATCCTGCCAAGCGATGTGAGGCGCAGCCATGGATCTCGGTGGATGGCTTCGCGGTCTCGGGCTCGGCGAATACGAGACAAATTTCCGAGACAACAAAATCGACGCGGAACTGCTGCCGCGGCTGACGGACGCTGGCCTTAAGGACATCGGCGTCTCCGCTCTTGGCGACCGGCTGCGCTTGCTCGATGCGATTGCTGCGTTGGCTCAAGCAAATCCGCTTGTCAACGGTGCTGCTTCTTCATCGAAGGCCGCGGCACTCAAGGCCGAAGAGTCGGCCGAACGCCGTCCGATCACGGTCATGTTCTGCGATCTTGTGGGATCGACCGAACTTGCCGCGAAGCTCGACCCGGAAGACTGGCGCAACCTCCTCAACTCCTACCTCGACGAGGCTTCGACGGCGGTGACCGCGCTTGGTGGCCACGTTCTGAAAAAGCTTGGCGACGGTCTGATGGCCCTCTTCGGCTACCCCCAAGCGCAGGAGAACGACGCAGAACGCGCGGTGCGGGCGGCGCTCGCAATCCAGCGGGCGCTCGCGGAGATAAACGTCAAGAATTGCCGCAAGGGCGTGCCAGAGCTTTCGGCGCGGATCGGCCTCGAGTGCGGGCCTGTGGTCGTGGAGGCTACAGGAGAGGTGTTCGGCGACGCGCCGAACGTTGCGGCGCGGGTACAGACTGCCGCCACGCCGGGCTCGGTGCTTGTCACCACGAACGTCCAGCGCCTGGTTGTTGGACTCTTCGTCGCCGAGGAGCAAGGCGCGAAGAAACTCAAGGGCCTGCCTGAGCCCGTCCAGCTCTTCCGCATTGTTCGGGCCAGTGGCGGCGGCAGAAGAGGCGGCGCTCGCGCGCTTACGCCCTTCATTGGCCGCGAGGAGGAATTAAGCGTGCTTGCTCGCCACTGGGAGCGCGCACGGAAAGGAGAAGGCCAGCTCGTGCTCATTGTGGGCGAACCGGGGATTGGCAAGTCGCGGCTCATCGAGGAATTCCGCTCGAAATTGACGGAGACGCCTCATACCTGGAGCGAGTGGAGCGCTTCACAGCTTCTGCAGAATACCCCGCTTCATCCAATCGCCGAATGGGGCAGGCAACGCTTCGGGATGGACGCTCCTGCCGAGCAGCGCCTCGCAGATCTTGAGAACACGCTGCGGCTGGTCGGCCTCGACCCTGTGGAATACGCGCCCCTGATCGCGCCGCTCGTGGATATTGCGTTGCTGCCGGAACGCGCGGCAAACTTCGCACCCGAGGAGTTGCGGCGAAGGCAACTGGCGGCAATGACCGCCTTCGTTTTGGCTGGGGCGCGGTCTCAGCCGGTTGTGATCGCTTTCGAGGACCTCCACTGGGCCGATCCTACATCACTCGACCTGTTGCGAGCTCTTGCCGACCGCGGTGCGCAGGCGCCGCTCCTTCTGCTGGCGACGGCCCGTCCCGGGTTCCGTCCGCCCTGGAGCCTGCGCTCGCACCACAGCCTAATCTCTCTGTCGCCGTTGGACCGAGCTGGCGTCGCGCGCATGATCGGCGAAATCTCTGCCCAGCATGCTCTCTCCAAAGATGTGATCGAGGGAGTGAACGAGCGCACAGGCGGCGTGCCGCTGTTCGTCGAGGAAGTGATGCGCCTGCTGCTCGAGCGGGGCGAGCAAGCCAGTGCGCAGGCAATCCCGCCGACCTTGCAGCAGTCGCTCGCCGCGCGCCTGGATCGGCTCGGCCCGGCGCGTGAGGTCGCGCAGATCGGCGCAGTGCTTGGACGCGATTTCACATACGGGCTGCTGCGTAACGTTGGCGAACTCGGCGAGCCCGCGCTACAAGCTTCGTTGGAGCGGCTCGCCGACGCCGACCTTCTGTTCGTCGAGGGCGCGCCGCCTATCGCAACGTATCGCTTCAAGCACGCGCTGATCCAGGACGCGGCTTTCGACAGCCTCCTCAGGAGCCGCCGGCAGGCGCTGCACCGGCGCGCCGCGGAAATCCTGCGCGACGATCCAGAGCGCGCGGCGGTGGAGCACGAGGTCATCGCGCATCATTTCACTCAGGCCGGGCTCGACGACCTGGCGATTGAATGGTGGGGCAAGGCGGGCGACGAGGCATTGCGCCGCTCTGCATTTCAGGAGGCAATCGCCCATCTCGGCAAGGCTATCGCGATGGCGGATAGGACGGGGGGCGTAGCGTGGGCTGCTGCGGGAGACGCCGCCGCCTTGAACCGCAGCCGCCTGAAGCTGCAGATTGACTACGGCCAGGCAATGATGTTTTCCAAAGGCTACGGCGCCGAGGAAACGCAGGCCGCTTTTGCCGACGCCCTGAAGATCGCGGTAGAGACAGCGGATCCCGCGGGGCGATTTGATGCTTACTTTGGAATTTGGGCCGGAAGCCTAGATCGAGGTGACCTGGCGCAGGCGCGGCAAATTGCCGAAACGTTCCGACGGGAAGCAGGGGATGAGGCCTATGCGCCGAGTTTGGCTCGAGCCTGTGTCTGCTTAGGCTCGACTATAGCGACGCAGGGCGATCCCGCTGGGGCGCGAGCGCACCTTGAGGAGGCGTTGAAAATTTACGATCCCGGCTGGCATCGCGAGGCCAAGCTACGGTTCGGCTCGGACGTTGGTGTCCTCGCCACGTCCTATCTTGCAGAAGCAAGCTGGTTGCTGGGCGACGTGGGGCAGGCGCAGGAGCTAATCGATCAGGCGGTCGCCGGCGCAATTCAATCGCAACATGCTACAACGGAAGGATTCATTTGCGGCCGCCGGGCTCTGCTTGAGGCCGTTCGCGGCGACGTTGAAGCCGTGCTGTCGCTGACAAAAACCATGGTCAAACTCAGCCAAGACCATGGGATCACACGATATGGGGCGTGGGGGAAAATGTATCACGGATGGGCGACTGCTCGGCTGGGAGATCGCGGGGCCGGTGTGAGCGAGTTGCAGGAAGGCCTGACGGACCTAACAGACCAAGGAAGCAAGTTCAATGTACCGCTCTACCAAGCTCTGCTTGCCGAGATCGAGGCAGAGATGGGGGAGCGCGCATTGAGCCGAATCGACGGCGCGCTAGCACTTGCACGCGAAACGGGGGAGCATTGGTCGGACAGCTTGCTACATCGCATCCGCGGCGAGATTCTGCTCAGGCTTGACCCTGCCAATCGGGCGGCGGAGCAAGCGTTTCGCGATGCCATCGCCGTCGCCCAAGCCCAGGGGGCGCGGAGCTTGGAACTGCAGGCGGCGCTAGGGCTGGCGAAGCTCTACCAATCGACCGCCCGCGCCGCCGGCACACGCGAGGTCCTCGCGTGTGCACTCGCAGGCTTTTCGCCAACGGCGGAGATGCCCGAGATCGCGGAGGCGCAGGCGTTGCTTGAACGTTTGGGCCGCGGCGCCGATGGGGCCATTCCAGAGAAGGGCAGAGCTACATAGCGTGACGGAGGTATGAGCGAAACCCGCAAGGTTGGCGATGCGATGGTGAGAACCGCATTGTTCGAGTCCGTGCACGTAATGCTGACGCGGGCGCTTTTCCAGTCTGAAGCGCTGGGCGCTTGATGTGGCCAGACGTCGCGGGATGAAGCGCGCGGTATGCGGCGGCAGCAATCTCGGGTCAGCTTATAGCACGACAAATATCGTCGGTTCTTGAGACCCCAAAAAGTGGTCAGCGGGGTTTCAATAGCGAGGCGACGTCCAGGCATTCTCCGCGGTTTTCTTGGTCGGAGCGGCGCCGCGCTCGTCTCCGCGCTCGGCATTGTCGCGATCCGCTTGCGCCTGCCGGTCAGCAATGTAGGGCGCCAGCATTTGCTCCAAATGAGCCGCGGTCAGGCCTGCTGCAAAGCTTCTCATCTCATCCCTCGCGATGTTTACGGTTTGTAAACATTTAGCGGCTTGCAGCGCCGATCGAAACGATGCGATCGAACTCTCCACGTGCTTTTGTCCAGCTAGGATGAGCGCTCGGAACTAGGGAATGGCCAGCCCGAGCCGTTCGGCATGCGGCGCCAGTGATGTCATGATGCTAGGGTGGAGCACGAGCCCTTCAGCGAGGGCGCTGCGCTTGCGCGCCAATCCATTCTCACCCGGCAGCCGAACGCGGGCAACGCCCGTCCTGGGCGGATTGCTGCGGCATGCGTCGGCGAGCCAGCCGGTCTGCCGCAGAAAGGCATCGCGACCGCCAAAGGCATCAGGATCAAAAACCTGGACGGTGACAGCGGCATTCGTACCCTTCAGCTCGTCGACACGGCCAAGACCGGCAAGGCCTTGTGTGAAGGCTTCGACATGAAGTGCCATACCGTAACCCTTCTGGCCGTGATCGAGCCCTCCGACCGGCATGAGCGTACCGCCGCGTTCAATCACCCGCGGATCACGGCTGGGCTCGCCGTTTTCATCCATCAGCCACTCATGATCATATTGCCGGCCCTCGCGAACTAGACGCTGCGCCATATTGACCGTTGTGATCGAGGCGCTGATGTCGATCAGGATCGGATCGCCAGGCGTCGGAATACCATGGGCGACGGGGTTCGGCGTGTAGACACCCTTTCGTCCCCCGAAAGGAGCGACCTGCGCCCCCGATGGGCTGGAGCTTGCGATGCTGACCATATAGCCGCGATCGGTGGCGATGGTGAGATAGGCGGCAAGGCAACCGATATGATGGCTGTCCGCAATCGCGATCGTCGCTGTGCCGTAAGTCGCCGCGCGCTCGCAGGCAAGCTTCACGGCCTCCGATGTCAGCCAAGCACCGGGAAGGCGGCGTCCCTGCCACGCGATGGCAGGCCCGCGGTCGGACACCACCTCAGGCACGCCTTCACTCTTCATCACGCCATCGGCGATACTTTGGAGATACCAGCCTGCCAATGCCAGACCATGCGTCGTGTGTCCCATCAGATCGGCTTCAAGGAGATAATGGGCAACGGCGGCCGCTTTCTCTTCCTCGAGCCCGGCAGCAGCAAACAGTGCCAGCGCAAACTGGCGCAGCCCATCTGGTGCGTAGCGGAGGTCGGATGTCTCGCCCATAGCTTTCTCCATCAGTTGCCGGCAATAGACCGGGTCAGCGCGCCAGAAAGCGCGGGTGAAGCGTCCCACCATCGAGCGCCGTCAGCACGTTCTCGGCCGACATGATCGAAACGGTGCGTTTGGCATCGAGCGTGACGCCAGCGACGTGCGGTGTCACGAGCGTGTTCGAGAGCTGTAACAGCGGATTGTCGATACCAGGCGGTTCAACGGCGAAACTGTCGAGGCCGGCTCCGGCGAGGCGCCCCTCTTCGAGGGCGGCAATCAATGCCTTCTCATCCACGACTTCGCCGCGCGCCGTGTTGATCAGGAATGCGCCCTGCTTCATCAAGCCGATGCCGCGGGCGTCGATCAGATTTTGCGTCTCAGGTGTCAACGGACAGTGCAGACTGACGATATCGGAATTCGCAAGAAGCGTATCGAGATCTGTTTCGCGGCCGACCTCATCGCCAAAAGCGCTGTCTGGCGCGTGCGGATCGAAGGCCGAGACGGTCATGCCGATCGCGCCAGCCATTTTCGCGAGCGCCTGGCCGATGAAGCCGAAACCGACGAGGCCAAGCCGCTGGCCACGCAACTCGCGCCCCTTGTACTGGTTCTTGTCCCAGATGCCGTCCCGGATCAGTGCATCCTGGTGCGGCAGATCCTTCACCAGCGCCATGATCAATGCAAGCGCGTGCTCGGCGACGGAGTGCCCGTTGCTGCCCGTGGTCATCGACACCGGAATGCCGAGCGCTGCGGCCGCCTTCACATCGATGTCATTCGTTCCGACGCCGTGCTTGGCGATATGCCGGAGCTTTCCGCCCGCCTGCATTTCATCTGGCCCGAGACGATCGGTCAGCAATCGCACGATGACGGCATCCGGTCGGTGGGTCTTCATTATTTCGATGACAGCTTGCCGGTCGATATAGGGCGGCGTGGCAATGACGCTTGCCCCGGCCTCTTCCAGAAGCGACCGACCTTCCGGCGCCAGTTCGCCACCGAGAATGACAACAGTCTTTTCCATCGCTCATCTCCTCCACCGAGCAAATTGTCAGCGGCGCAACGCTTGTGCCGCTGACAATGCGGCAAGCACCCGAAGCGTTAGGCCGCGCGTTGGCGTGGAGACCGCGCCATCAGCCGTGCATAGGCGATGGCCGAAAGCATGTTCACGTGATTCGCCTTGCCCGTGCCGGCAATATCGAAGGCCGTGCCGTGATCAACCGACACGCGATCAATCGGCAAGCCGAGCGAGACGTTGACCGCCGTGTCGAAGGCGATGAGCTTGATCGGGATATGGCCCTGGTCGTGATACTGCGCGATGACGAGATCGAAAGCGCCGCTATAGGCGCGTGCAAAGACCGTGTCCGCCGAGATCGGACCAACGACATCGATCCCCTTCGCTCGCGCCAGCTCGACGGCCGGGGCCAGGAACTCGGTATCCTCGGTGCCAAACAGACCGTTTTCGCCGCAATGCGGATTGAGGCCGGCGACTGCGATGCGCGCCTTTTTGCCAAGGCGCATGAAGTGATCGTGTCCTGCCTCGATCGTTGCCAGCACACGCTCGGTCTTCGCGCGCTCGATCGCGCCCTTCAGCGAGATATGGGTAGAGACGTGGATGGTGTTCAACCGCTCTGAGGCGAGCAACATGAACGAGCTCTTGGAGCCCGTCAGGTGCGCCAGCAGGCCGGTATGACCGTCATAGTGATGGCCGGCAAGATTCATTGCTTCCTTGTTGATCGGTGCGGTGACGATCACATCGGCGTCGCCTGACATCGCAAGATCAACCGCGCGGCTGATATAGCGAACCGAGGCATCGCCTGCGACCGGGCTGACCTTGCCGATTTCGGGCAGCGGTGCGCCGAGGTCCACTTCGTCGACTGCAATCTTGCCGGCACTCACTGCATCGACCGGCGCAAAGGAAAGTCCGGTCGCTGCCGTTCGATTGGCGCGCTCGAGCGCCTCTGTATTGCCGACGATGACGAAATCACGTCGCTCCTGCTCCCGCATCGTGGCGAGCGCCTTGACGATCACCTCGGGGCCGACGCCCGCAGGATCGCCGAGCGTCACGGCGACTTTCGCATTTCTGTCCATCACTCACGGTCCTCTTTGAATGGAAACGCGCTTTAAAAGGCGGCTCCGTAGATCGAGCGGATATCGGCGCGCGACAGGTCGCGCGGATTATTGTCGAGCAGGCGACGGATGGCAAAGGCATCTTCGGCCATCGCATCCAGATCGCTTTCCGGAACGCCGAGGCCGGAGAGCTTCATCTCAATCCCGAGTTCGGCACAGAAGGAATAGGCGGCATCGAACACAGACGCGATCTCGTCGGAGGTCCTGCGGCCAAGCGCGTCCATGACGGCACGGGTCTTTTCGGGCACGGCCGGGGTGTTGAATGCGAGGACATGCGGAAAGATCAGAGCGTTTGCCGCGCCATGCGCCACGTGCCAGCGCGTCCCGAGCGGATAGGCGAGCGCGTGACCACCGGCTGTGTTGACCGGTCCGAGACAGAAGCCGCCATACAGCGAAGCAAGTGAGAGACCCGCACGTGCTTCGGCGTCGGATCCGTCCTTGACCGCACGGGCAAGATACTTTCCGACCAACCGCGTGCCCTCGATCGCATAAAGGTCGATCATCGGATGCGCCTTGCGATTGGTGAACGCCTCGACACAATGCGCCATGGCATCAACGCCCGTCGCCGCGGTCGTGCGCGCTGGCACGCTAAAGGTCAACGCTGGATCGACAACCGCGATATCGGCTAGCATGTGCATGCTCTCGACCGCGAGCTTGGCCTTCGTCTTCGGGTCGGTGACCAGAGCCCTGATACCGGCTTCGCTTCCCGTGCCTGATGTGGTCGGCACTTGCGCAAGAGCAACGCGGCGCGGCCCCTGGACCTTGTTCGGGCCGACAACTTCATGAAGCGTTTGCGATGAGCCGGCAAGCACTGCCGCGAGCTTGGCAAGATCCATCGCGCTCCCGCCGCCGAAGCCGACAACAAGCTGGGCATCTGCCGCATTCGCCGCCGCTAGCACCTTGTCGAGATTGGCAATGTCAGGCTCGGGCGTCACATCGGCAAAGACCGTGACCTTGCCCTTGAGGGCAAGCGCATCGACACGCGTCGCATTGAAGGCATCGGAAATGACGAGGATCCGATGATAGCCCCTGTCGTTCGCCCACTTGCCGAGCCGCTCCGCCGTACCGACGCCGAACTCGATCAGATGCGGTCGAACGATTGTGATAGGCGAATCCAAGCTAACCACCGGACCAGTCCTCCCCCTGCGATTGCTAGCGACGCCTCGGTCGCACAAGATGTAAATTTGTTATACAATGATCCTGTATTTGGCAAGCGACCACATTCACAAGTGCCGAAATAAATTGCGTTTTCGCTAATCACCGCGCACAAAAGCAACGCTCGCGCATCAGTTAACTTACTGAAATAATCAAACAAACGGATACGATCCGTTGTTTGATGACACCAAGGCGGGGACCACACTCAATCCTTGGAAGAATGCCACGAAAGTTGTCAAAACAGGCACCAATCCGACGCGCCTCATGCTCTGAGGAAGCCGCGTCGGATCGATGAGGTTCCCAACTGACAACCTGGTGAAGACCTCAGGCGATCGCGTCTGCCGAAAGCCGGACGTATTTTATGGCTCGGCGATAGTAGGTATAGGCAATATGCATGCTGCCATCGGCCCCCTGAACAATCGAAGGGTAGGAAAACTCGCGGTTCACCGAGTCTTTCGAGTTGTTGCTCAGGCAATATCCATCGCCGGTATCGAGGTCGATACGACGTGGGAAGCTGGCGCCGCCGTCGTTGGAGAAGGCGAGGCTTAGCGGCGCGCGGGGAACGCCCCAGACGGCCTTGCGGCGTTCGATAGCCGGCGCCGGTGCCACCTTGATCTCCTCGTCGCCCTCGATCTCGTCGTAAAGCGACTGGCGCCGGGCGTCCGACGTCGAGGCATTGGAATGGTTGTAAACCATTGCTATCACGCCATTTTTAAGCCTTGTCGCCTGGATTGAAGAGTTGTTGTTCGGAAGATCGATCGGCTGCGGCGCGCTCCAATGCTCGCCACCGTCACTCGAGCGGCTGGACAAGACCGATTCGGCGAACCGATTGCGATAGAAGGCGACAAGACAGTCGTCGTCGGTCGGCACGATGTTCATGTGGACCGCCCCAATGCTGTCCGGGACCTCGGTCAGGTCCCAGCTCTCGCCTTGGTCGCCGGAGATCAGCACGCCTGCCGTATCCACGTCGCCAGTCCAGCGTTCGCCGGGCACTCCAATGCAGCGAAAGACGGGCAGGAGCCAGGAGCCGGCCTCGTTGACGATGATCGGCTGGCGAACGAAGGTGCCTGGGATGTCGCAGAGAACACGGACCGCTCCAAACGTTTTGCCACCGTCCTCGGAGATCCGACATTTGACAATGGAACCATCCTGATTCCCCGAGGTCTGCGAGGTGTAAAGCAGCCAGACTCTTTGATCGGGAGCCGTGAAAATCAGAGGATTCTGCTCGGATTTGGTCGGGTCATCGGACATTTTCTCCGGCTGCGACCAAACATTGGCATCCGCAGCAAGCCGCGACATGTAAATGGAAATGTCGCCCATGCCCTCCATCGTGCCACCGAACCAAACGCAGGTGAGCGTGCCGTCAGGCAGAAAGGCGAGGTTGGCGGCATGGTTCTGAATGCAAGGGGAGGGCAAATAGGCATCTGCGCGCCCCTTTCCGTTCGCGTTCGCGACGATCTCTCCGGTCATCAGCGCCGGAACGGCCTCGGGTGGTAAAGCTGTGGAGCTCATGGTCGCGCTCCCTGTGGCAGCTTGGCGTAGGCTTCGGAAAGCGCGGCATAGTCAGCATCACTGATCGGCATCAGGGGCGCACGCGTGCGCTTCCAGGCAGCGTTGCCGGTCTTCAGGCTGACCATGGCCTTGATGGTCGGGATCTGCACGTAGGAATTGGAAAGCGTTCTATAGGCGTTGATGCGGGCCTGAGCGGCCTCGACTGCGCCGGCCTGCGTCTCGTCATGCACCTTGTCGTATACGGTGCGCAGCGAATCCGCGACGAGATTGGAGGTTGCCGTGATGCAGCCCGCGCCTCCAGCCTTCAGCAGCGGCAACAGCAGCGGATCGGCGCCCGCCAGCACGGAGAAGCCCGGATAGGCTGCGACGATCGCCTGCATGTTATTGAAATCGCCAGCAGATTCCTTGATTCCAACGACCGTGTCGGGGAAGGCTTCTATCAACCTGCCGATCAGCGGAATCGAAAGCGGAACGCCCGAGACTTGCGGGATGTGATAGAGAATGACCTGCAGCCGGGCGTCGGCGATCTTTTCCAGAACCTGCGAGTAGGCGGTAAACAATCCGTCGTCGGAGACGCCCTTATAATAGAAGGGCGGCAGCATCACGACCTTTGTCACACCGAGTGAAAGAGCGTGCTTGGTCAATTCGACGGTTTCAGGAATGGCAACGACACCAGTCCCGGGGAGCAACCTGTCGGCCGGCACCCCTGCCTTGAGCGCCGCCTCGAGGATTGCCCGGCGCTCGGCGGAAGAGAAGGAATTTGCCTCACCCGTCGTGCCAAGCAGGGCGACGCCATGGCACCCTTCCCGCAACAGTCGCTGGCAGTGCTCGGTGAAAAGGCTGAGATCGGGGCTGCCATCCGCATTGAGTGGCGTCGCGGCGGCGCTAAATACGCCTGTAATCTTGTGATTGCTCATATCGTCCTCCTCGGATGAACGCCGCGAAAAAGGCGGCAACGGCCGGAAATCCGACCCGCAAGCTGGCGTTTTCTTCATCCTCTGAAGCCGTGTTGTCAATATGACAATACAGAGAGCTTCAGTTGTGATTTTTTAACATATTGAAAAAATTACAGAAAATATTTCGTTCCCTTTGACGCAGGCAGAGAACATTAATTTGTGTTGACATATTTACATTATCGCGCGAGTGTCTGCGCCATGTCGTGACGCACTTTCGGGAACAGAGTGAAAGTGGTGCCGTCACTGATTTTGTCATGGGAGGACACGATGACTGATCGCAATGAAGGGAATATTGCGCAGAACGCGCAGATGTCGCGTCGCGAAGCGCTGAAGCTTGGCCTCGCCGCCGGCGTCGGCCTTACAGTCTTCGGCATGAACGCACGCATCGTGCTTGCCGACGACGTCCAGGTTCTGAAGGTCGCTAATCCGGCGTTCAACCAGGATTGGTCGCCATTGCGCGGTGGTGGCGTTCCGTTCCGCTGGAATTCGATCTGGTGGGCCTCGCCGATGTATTTCGACAGCGAAGGCAAGATCAAGCCATACGTCTTCAGCAGCTGGGAATCATCAGACAACAAGGTCTGGACCTTCAAGATCGATCCCAAGGCTGTCTTCTCCGACGGCAGCAAGATCACCTCGGCCGACATCAAGGGATCCTGGGAAGTCGCCTCCATGCCCAATACCAAGAGCCAGCGCGCCGACCAGGTGCTGAGCAAGGTTCAGGGCTACAAGGAAATCGGCGCCGGTTCCGGCAACGAGCTGACGGGGGTCGCCACGCCTGATGAAGGCACTGTCGTCGTGACGCTGGCTGACGTCGATCCGATCTTCTTCATGCGCCTGGCCAACCACATTGTCCCGATCACCAAGGCCGCGCAGTCGCGCGGCAGCGACGGCGAGGAAGTGACCGACTGGTACAAGCCCGACAATAGCGCCGTTTATTCCGGCCCGTTCAAGCTGACCAGCATCGACATCGATGCCGGCAAGCTGGTGTTCGAGCCGAACGAGAACTTCTTTGGCCCGAAGCCGAAGCTCTCACGCATCGAAATCACCTCGATCGAAGACAACGTCACCGCGACGTCGCTGATCAAGTCCGGCGAATTCAACGCCCACACGGAATTGGTCACCTCGACGATCATCCAGGACCTCGGCCCTGAATTCTCCGCCGGCCCGCTGATCCCGACCAGCCAGCACTTCTGGTTCAACGTTTCCCGCGCGCCGATGGACGATCCAAAGGTTCGCCAGGCGCTGATCATGGCGATCGATCGCGACGGCCTCTTCAAGGCTTCCTATCCGGATGGCCCGCATAAGAAGGCCGACCAGATCCTGAATTCTGTGCCCGGTGCCGACAATTCCGGCTTCGAGCCCTATCCATACGATCCTGCAGCCGCCAAGAAGCTGCTTGCCGAATCGACCTACGGTGGTCCCGAGCGGCTGCCGAAGATCCTCTTCGTCGGCATTTCGGCCCCTGCCATCGAGGCTGCGGCCCAGTTCATCGCCGAGCAGTGGCGCCAGAACCTTGGCATCACGGCGGTCGACATGAAGCCGCAGCAGGACTCCTATGCAGGTCCGGACCAGAATGCTGTCCAGATCTTCCGCGATGACGTCGGCACCCGTGTTCCCGATGCCGTTTCCTATCTCGCCGGCTGTATCGCCTCGACCTCGTCGAACGCGCAGAACAAGCTTGGCGGCTACAAGAACGACAAGGTCGATGCGGCACTTGCCGAAGCCGCGACGAAAGCCGTCGATGATCCGCAGCGCGTCAAGCTCGCCCAGGATGCTCAGAAGGCATTCCGCGACGATTGGGCATTCATTCCATGGTATTCTCAAGCGATGTCCCGCTGGGCCACCAAAGATGTCAAGGGAATGGAAAAAAACCTCGACTGGCAGGTCGTGGCGCCCTGGGACATTTCGATCGGCTGAGCCGGCCCGAAACTCTGAAATAGATAGCCCTCGGGCACATTAGCAACCGCGCGAAGACCGCAAGGCCTTCGCGCAAGTTTCAAGAAGACATCGCATGTCCGCGTTGATGCGGAAAGGTGTCTGCCAACCGGTGGGAGATGACCTTGTTACGCTACGTGCTGACCCGGTTTGCCATCTGGATTCCGTCCGTTCTGATCGTGATGCTGGCCGTCTACGCGCTGGCATTCTACGGCGCCGGCGACCCGATCAAGCTGATCTTTCTGCGCGCACCCGGCGATGTCGCCTATAATCCACAGCGCATCGAAGCCATCCGCGAAAGTGCCGGCCTGAACAGGCCCTTCATCGAGCAGTTCGCCCTTTACATCTGGAACCTGTTGCACGGCCAGTTCGGCAATTCGCTGACCTCCGGTCGCTCGGTCTGGGCAATGGTTTCGGCTGCGGCCCCCGTTTCTTTCAAGCTGGCGCTCTGTTCCATCATCCTGACGACCATCATCGCCATTCCGCTCGGCATGATCGCCGCAATGAACCAGAACAGCCGCCTCGATTATACGATCCTCGGCAGCGCGCTCTTTCTGTGGGCGATCCCGGCCTATGTCGCCGGCCCGCTGCTGATGGTCGGCCTTATCGTGCTGCTGCCGATGGTCAAGGTGCCGTATGGTTGGGGTGGGGTTTTCGATGTGCGCATCCTGTTGCCGCTCATCGTGCTCTCATTTCAGCCGATCGCGCTGATCGTCCGCCAAACGCGCGCCGCCGTCATCGAAGTACTGTCGGAGGATTTCGTCCGCACGGCCCGCGCCAAGGGCGTACCTGAAATGGTCGTGGCACTGCGTCATATCCTGCGCCCGGTGCTCACTCCCGTTGTCACCCAGCTCGGCCTGATCATGATTACCATTGTCAATGGCGCGATCTTCGTGGAGCTCGTCTTCGGTCTTCCCGGCCTCGGTCGCCTGACCGTGCAGGCACTGACCAATTCCGACTACCCCGTCATTCTGGCGATCACGCTCATCGGATCCTTCCTGGTGATGATCTCGAACCTTCTGGTCGACGTTCTCTATCCGCTGCTTGATCCGCGTGCCAACGATGCAAGAAGGAGCCGCTGACCATGTCCGCCATCCCTCTCTCTCCCGTCGCAGCTCAGGAAGAGGCACCCGTCAGCCTCTGGCGCGACGCCTGGCATCGCCTGAAGCGCAACAAGCTTGCCGTCTTCGGCCTGATCGTCGTGGCAATCCTTGCTTTCACCGCGATCTTTGGCCCCTATCTGACGCCCTATGACTACCTGAGCCAGAATCTGCAGGCCCGCAACGCCGTGCCGTCGCTGCAGCATCTCTTCGGCACCGACGATCTCGGCCGCGATGTATTCAGCCGCGTCGTCTTCGGCACCCGCACGGCCTTCCTGGTCGCGGTCATTGTCACCGTCATCGCGGTTCTGATCGGCACGATTCTCGGCGCCATCGCTGGCTTCTTCGGCAATCCGTTCGACCGCGTCATCATGTGGCTGACCGACATGACCATGTCCGTGCCGAACCTGCTCCTCGTCGTCGTCATCAATGCATCGTTGAAGTCCCCGATCACCAAATGGATGGAGGCGCAGTATCTGGCGACGCTCAATCCCTTCTATCGCCAGACCATTTGGGTCGACTTCATTCTGGTCTTCGGCTCGATGGCCTTGATTTCCTGGCCGCCCTATGCGCGTCTCGTTCGCGCCCAGGTACTGTCGATCCGCAGCCGGCCCTATATCACGGCCGCCCAGGCACTCGGCCTTTCGAACTGGATCATCATGAAGCGCTACGTCATTCCAAATGCGCTTGGTCCGCTGATTGTCTCCGTCAGCGCCGGCCTTGGCACTGCCATGGTTCTGGAGAGCGCCTTCAGCTTCCTCGGCATCGGCGTCAACCCACCGACCCCAAGCTGGGGCAACATGATCTCGGATGGCCTGCGCGTCTGGCAGCACTACCCGCATCTGCTGGCCGCCCCGGCCGCCGTTCTCGGCCTTGCCTCGGTTGCCTTCAGCTTCCTCGGCGATGGCCTCAACGACGCACTCAATCCGCGGGGTTCCAAGTGATGAACACGACGCGATCCAACGAGAAACTGCTCGATGTCCGCGGCCTGACGGTCGAAATCGACGGCAGAAACGGCCCGGCGGTCGTGGTCGATGGCATCGACCTTCACGTCAACAAGGGCGAGACGCTTGGCGTCGTCGGCGAGTCCGGCTGCGGCAAGAGCCTGACGATGCTGAGCCTGATGCGGCTACTGCCGAACAAGATCAAGGTCACCAAGGGGTCGGCGAGCTTCGACGGCCAGGACCTGCAGAAGATGTCGAATAAGGAACTGCGCAAGGTGCGCGGCGGCGATATCGGCTTCGTCTTCCAGGATCCGATGACCTCGCTCAACCCAGTCATGCGCATCGGCGACCAGATCTGCGAACCGCTGATCTATCACCGCGGCATGAAGAAGGCAGAGGCTCGCGTTCGCGCCGTCGAACTGCTGCGCCTCGTCGGTATTCCCGGTCCGGAAGAGCGTCTGCAGGCCTATCCGCACGAACTTTCCGGCGGCATGCGCCAGCGCGTGATGATCGCGATCGGCCTTGCCTGCAATCCGAAACTGCTGATCGCGGACGAGCCGACGACGGCGCTTGACGTCACCATCCAGGCGCAGATCGTCGACCTGGTGAAGGACCTGCGCGCCAAGCTCGGTATGTCGGTTGTCTGGATCACCCATGACCTGGCGCTGATCGCCGGTCTCGTCGATCGCGTCGCCGTGCTCTATGCCGGCACCGTGGTCGAGGATGCACCGGTCGACGAGCTCTATGCCCGGCCGAGTCATCCCTATACGCGTGGCCTCTTGGCCTCGATCCCGAAGCTGTCGGATGCGCCAGCAAGCCGGCTTAGCTCCATCGGCGGCACGCCGCCGGAGCCGGGCCGCCGCCCCAAGGGCTGCCCCTTTGCACCGCGCTGTCCGCTGGCGGAAGCCGTCTGCCACGAGCGCGTGCCGAAACTCGAACCGCTATCAGGCGCCGGAAACCACCGCACGGCCTGCTTCGTCGTCCAGAAAATGCAGGAGGCTGCGTGATGGGTGCTCAACCGCTGCTAAAGGTCGAAAACCTCGTCAAGCATTTCCACGTCAAGCTCGGCGCCTTCGGCGAGCGCTCGGCGACGGTCTATGCGCTGGATAACGTCAATCTCGACATCATGGAAGGCGAGACGCTCTCGCTGGTCGGTGAATCCGGCTGCGGCAAGTCGACGACCGGCTTCACCATCCTCAACCTCTACAAGGCGACATCAGGCAAGGTCTTGTACAAGGGGCAGGATCTGGCGACGATGGATGAAAAGCAAATGCGGCCCTTCCGCCGCGACCTGCAGATCGTCTTTCAGGATCCCTATTCAACGCTCAATCCACGTATGACGATCGGTGAGGCGATCGGCGAGCCGATCCTCTTTCACAAGCTTTGCACCAAAGCGGAGCTCAAGGACAAGATCGCCACACTGCTGACCGACGTTGGCCTGCCCACCCGCTTTGCACAGCGCTATCCGCATGAGCTGTCCGGCGGCCAGCGGCAGCGTGTCGTCATCGCTCGCGCACTCGCCTGCCAGCCGAAATTCATCGTCTGCGACGAGGCGATCTCGGCGCTCGACGTCTCGATCCAGGCGCAGATCATCAATCTCCTGCTCGATCTGCAGGAAAAATATGGCCTGACCTATTTGTTCATCGCCCATGATCTGGCCGTCGTGCGCCATATCAGCACCCGCGTCGGTGTCATGTATCTCGGCCGCCTGGCGGAACTTTCGACGCGCGAGGAACTGTTCGAAAACCCTTTGCATCCCTACACGAAGGCGCTGCTCTCTGCCGTTCCGGAAACGGATCCGGAGCTGGAACGCACGCGCAAGCGCCAGATCCTGCAGGGCGACGTGCCGAGCCCGCTCAACCCACCGAGCGGCTGCCGCTTCCATTCGCGCTGCCCGATCGCCATGGACGTGTGCAGCAAGGTCGTGCCGGAGTGGAAGGAAGCCAAACCCGGCCACCTTGTCGCCTGCCACGCCGTCAACACAGGACAGACTGTATGACGCTAAAGGTCGCGATCATCGCTGACGATTTGACCGGCGCGCTCGACACGGGAACCCCCTTCGTCGACGCCGGACTTTCCGTCGCTGTCGCGATCGACGTCGGAGCCATACCGGAAACGCTTGCGACCGATTGCGAGGTCGCGGTCGTCAACACGGCTTCAAGAGCTCTCCCGGAGGAGGAAGCGGCAAGAAAGGTCAGCGCTGCGGCGAAGGCCCTTCTTGCCGCCTCGCCTCAGATCGTTCTGAAAAAGATCGACTCCCGGCTCAAGGGGAATGTTGCAGCGGAAAGCGCAGCTTTGGCTGCCGTCTTCGGTCACGAGGCGATCGTCGTGTCACCCGCCATTCCCGATCAGGAGCGGTTGACCCGCAGCGGCCACGTGGTCGGCCGTGGCGTCGGTGAGGCGCTGCCAATCTCCGTTCTCTTCGAGACGAGCGACCATCAAGTGACCGTCCGCGACGCCGAAACGGACAGCGATCTCGACCGGGTGGTTGATGCATATGACTGGAGAAGGACCCTAGCCGTCGGTGCCCGAGGTATCGGCAGTGCACTTGCCCGCAAGATCGGCCAACCGAATAGCGCAAACAATCCCTTTGCGACGTCATCCCGGACGGTTTTTGCTTTCGGCTCGCGCGATCCCATCACGGCGGCGCAGATGGCCAAACTGGAAAGTTCCGGTGGCCTAGTCTCGACCATCGATGCGCCCATGGGAGCATTGCCTCCCGAAGCACGATTTGGCTTGCCAATCCTTCTGCGCTGCACAGGCGAAATCACCAGCGAGGCGGCAGCAGTTGCCGACCGCTTCGCGAAAGGCGTAAAATCAGTCATAGACGCAACGAGCCCGGAGATGCTGATGGTCGGTGGGGGCGATACGGCGCTGGCGGTATTTCGCGAACTTGGAATTCGAACCCTGAGGCCGAAGGGCGAGATCGAAGCGGGGATTCCATGGTTTGATGTAAACACATCCGACGGCCTGCATCTGCACTGTGCGGTGAAGTCGGGGGGCTTTGGGAATTCTGATAGTTTGCTAAGACTGATTGCACAGAATCAGGCGGCATAGGCGATGCCGGCGGGGAGAATGAAAGTGGACGAAGCAAACGGTGTATCGGCAAATGCCCAGACGACCCCGGCAGCCAAGCCGGAGCGTGGCAAGGCCGTCAAGCTGGTCGATCGGGTCTTCGACCAGTTGCAGGAGCGCATTCGTTCCGGAAACTATCCACCGGATTCGCGTCTGCCCGGCGAGCATGAGCTCGCATCGATGCTGGGCGTCTCGCGTCCAATCGTGCGCGATGCCTTGGCGCGGTTGCGCGATCAAGGGATCGTCTATGCCCGTCAGGGCGCAGGCACCTTCGTCAGCGCCCACGGCTCACCAACGACGCAGCTTTCGTATTCGCCGGTCAAGACAATTGCCGACATTCAGCGCTGCTACGAGTTTCGCCTGACGATCGAGCCCGCTGCCGCTTATTTTGCGGCCAAGCGTCGTGACGAAGCGGCGATCCAGAAAATTGCCGCTGCACTCGCCGATCTGCGCGAGGCGACCAGCCATCAGCTCCATCGTACCGACGCCGACTTCACGTTTCATCGTGCCGTCACGGAAGCCGCCAACAACCACTACTACACGGCCTCGATCGACGCCCTGAAGGCTCATATCGCCGTTGGCATGCACCTTCACGGCCTATCGCTCCTTGGTCCGCGTCAGGGCCTTGAGCAGGTCTACGAGGAGCACAACAAGATTTACCTCGCCATCGTCGAAGGCCGTGCGGAAGACGCGCGGGCTTTGATGAAGGCGCATCTTGAGGGTTCGCAGAGCCGCCTCTTCGAAGGCCGCGCTCTGGACCTTTCCATGTAGGTTGCGGCAGTCGGCTTGACAGCTTTGCTGCTCTGGTTCTAACCTTTTGACATTCACCAGGGGGGTCCCGGCAAGGGGCTGAGATACTGCTATCGTGCGCAGTGACCCGTTGAACCTGATCCAGTTCATACTGGCGTAGGGACGGTGCAAGCGCTCGAAGGCATTGGATTCTCGCGTGGAATCGGTGCCGGCGTCTTTTCATCATTCCGGCTGAGGACTGGGTCTCCAAACCTAAAACTTGGAGCCTCAAACCATGAATATTGCCGCAAAGAACATCACCCCGACCGTTACAACAGGCCCGCTGCCGGCATCCCGCAAGCTCTACATCCCGGGGGACATCCATCCCGATATCCGCGTGCCGATGCGGGAGATCAGCGTGCACCCGACATCAGGAGAACCGCCGGTTACGGTCTACGATTCCTCAGGGATCTATACGGTTGAAGGCGCTGACATCCGCATCGAGCAGGGGCTTCCGGAACTGCGCCGGAATTGGGTGCTCGCACGTGGCGATGTCGAAGCCTACCAAGGCCGCCAGGTGCGCCCCGAGGATAACGGCTTCGCCAGCGGCGAACGGCTGACGCCGGAATTCCCCGCCAAGCGCCAGCCACTCCGCGCCAAGGACGGCAAGGCCGTCACGCAGCTCGCCTACGCCCGCGCCGGCATCATCACGCCGGAGATGGAGTTTATCGCAATCCGCGAAAATCTCGGCCGCAAGGCGCAGGCGGAAAAGCTCACGCGTGACGGCGAGAGCTTCGGCGCCCGGATTCCGGATCACGTCACCCCGGAATTCGTCCGGCAGGAAGTGGCTGCGGGTCGGGCGATCATCCCCGCCAACATCAACCACCCCGAATCCGAACCGATGATCATCGGCCGGAACTTCCTGGTGAAGATCAACGCCAATATCGGCAACTCCGCGGTCACCTCTTCCATGGCGGAAGAGGTCGAGAAGATGGTCTGGTCCGCTCGTTGGGGCGCCGATACCGTCATGGATCTCTCCACCGGCCGCAACATCCACAACATCCGCGAATGGATTATCCGCAACTCGCCGCTGCCGATCGGCACCGTTCCGCTCTACCAGGCGCTGGAGAAGGTCGAGGGCATTGCCGAGAACCTGACCTGGGAAGTCTATCGCGATACCCTCATCGAGCAGGCGGAGCAGGGCGTCGACTACTTTACCATTCACGCCGGCGTACGGCTTCACTATATCCCGCTGACCGTCAACCGCGTCACCGGTATCGTCTCGCGCGGCGGCTCGATCATGGCGAAGTGGTGTCTTCATCACCATCGGGAAAGCTTCCTCTACGAGCATTTCGAAGAGATATGCGACATCTGCCGCGCCTATGATGTCTCGTTCTCGCTCGGCGACGGCCTGCGTCCGGGTTCGATCGCCGATGCCAACGACGCCGCGCAATTCGCAGAACTAGAGACCCTCGGAGAACTGACAAAGATCGCCTGGGCCAAGGATTGCCAGGTCATGATCGAAGGCCCCGGCCATGTGCCGATGCACAAGATCAAGGAAAACATGGACAAGCAGCTCGCCGTCTGTGGCGAGGCGCCCTTCTATACGCTCGGGCCGCTCACGACAGATATCGCGCCGGGCTACGACCACATCACTTCGGGCATCGGGGCTGCGATGATCGGTTGGTTCGGCACGGCAATGCTCTGCTACGTCACCCCGAAAGAGCACCTTGGCCTTCCGGACCGCAATGATGTGAAGACCGGCGTCATCACCTACAAGATCGCTGCCCATGCCGCCGATCTCGCAAAGGGGCACCCGGCCGCTCAGGTGCGCGACGATGCCCTGTCACGCGCCCGCTTCGAATTCCGCTGGGAGGATCAGTTCAACCTGTCGCTCGATCCGGAGACGGCCCGCAGCTTCCACGACGAAACGCTGCCGAAGGAAGCCCACAAGGTGGCGCACTTCTGCTCGATGTGTGGCCCGAAATTCTGCTCGATGCGGATCTCGCACGACATCCGCGCCGAGGCACAGAAGGAAGGACTCGACGCCATGGCGGCAAAATACCGCGAGGGCGGCGATCTCTATATGCCGATCCACACCGTCGACCAGTCGCGTGACTGAGATGCATGTCCTTGTCAAAGGGGCCGGCGTTGCCGGCCTCGCGGTCGCGCACGAGCTCAGCGTTCGCGGTGCCGACGTCACTGTTGTGGATCCGCGTCAAGGCCCCAGCCAGACAGCCTCCTGGCTCGCTGGCGGCATGCTCGCGCCCTGGTGTGAGCGAGAAAGCGCCGACGAAGCCGTGTTGCTGCGTGGCCGCGATGCCATCGACCGGTGGGACGTGATGCTGCCGGGCGAGGTACACCGGAACGGAACGCTGGTCATTGCCCCTGCACGCGACCAGGGCGAACTCGATCGCTTCGCCGATCGCACAAGCGGCCGTGAATGGCTGGGCGAAGAGCAAATCGCCACATTGGAGCCAGCTCTGGCAGGCCGCTTCCGGCGCGCGCTTTTCTTCCCGCTCGAGGGCCATCTCAATCCAAGGCGCGTGCTGGGTCTGCTGCGAGAAAAGCTCACCGCCCGGCGTGTCACTTTCATTGCCCAAGTGACCGAAAGCACCGACCATGATGATATCATCGATTGCACAGGCGCAGCGCGCATCGGGCAAACGAACGGACTTCGCGGCGTTCGCGGCGAAATGCTCTATCTGGAGACTCCTGAGGTTCACCTCAGCCGACCGGTCCGCCTGCTCCACCCTCGTTTCCCGGTTTATATCGTTCCTCGTGGAGATGGCCTCTTCATGGTGGGCGCCACGATGATCGAGACAGAGTTCGGCGGCCCGATCTCGGCACGTTCAATGATGGAGCTGCTGAACGCTGCCTATGCCGTGCATCCCGCCTTTGCGGACGCGGCCGTCGTCGAAACCGGGGTCGGCGTCCGACCGGCGTTCGCCGACAATTTTCCCCGAGCGACCCGCGAGCGTGATGCTGTCGTGCTCAACGGTCTCTATCGCCACGGCTTCCTGCTGGCACCCGCGATGGCGGAGGAGGCCGCGGACCTTGTCTTCTCCCGAACCGAAATAGGAGGAAGTAACCGATGAGATTGATCGTCAATGGCGAGCAACACGACCTGATTGCCGCGACGTTGTCGGAGTTGCTGACGCTGATGGAATACGAAGGCGACTGGTTGGCGACCGCCGTAAACGGCGAAATCGTCCACCGCGAGGATCGTGCCGACCACGCGCTTAGCGACAATGACAGGATCGAAATCCTGTCGCCGATGCAAGGGGGCTGACCATGTTGACACTTTACGACACTGAAGTCTCTTCCCGTCTGCTTCTCGGTACCGCACGATATCCATCACCCGCGATCCTTGCAGGGGCCGTCAAACGGTCAGGAACGGAGATCGTCACCGTCTCGCTTCGCCGCGAGACCGCCGGCGGACGAAGCGGTGGTGCCTTCTTCGAAATGATCCGCGCGCTTGGCGTTCGCGTTCTGCCGAATACAGCCGGCTGTCATGGGGTTTCAGAGGCCGTGCTGACAGCCAAGATGGCGCGCGAGTTGTTCGGCACCAATTGGATCAAGCTGGAGGTGATCGGCAACCACGATACGCTTCAGCCAGACGTTTTCAGCCTGGTGGAGGCCGCACGCATCCTTTCAGCCGAAGGCTTTAAGGTCTTCCCCTACACGACTGACGACCTCGTGGTGGCGGAGAAGCTGCTCGAAGCGGGTTGCCGGGTGCTGATGCCCTGGTGCGCCCCGATCGGCAGCGCCGCGGGACCGCTGAACCTCTCTGCTCTGCGTTCCATGCGCGCACATTTTCCTGACGTTCCGCTCATCGTCGACGCCGGCATCGGCCGGCCGTCGCACGCGACATCAGTCATGGAACTCGGCTTCGATGCCGTCCTCTTGAATACCGCCGTCGCCGGTGCGGGCGACCCTGTTGCCATGGCCAATGCATTTGCCAAGGCGATCGACTCCGGCCACGAGGCTTTCGGTGCGGGCATGCTCGAACCACGCGATGTTGCTGTTCCGTCGACACCCATCATCGGAAAGGCCGTCTTTGCATGAAGCTCGATCCCTTCTATCTTATCGTCGACAGTGCCGAATGGATCGCGCGGCTAGTGCCGCTCGGGGTCAAGCTTGTGCAGCTACGGATCAAGGATAAGGAACCGGCCGAGCTGCGCACCGAAATCCGAACCGCAAAGGCAATTTGCGCCGCACATGGCTGCCAACTGATCGTCAACGACTACTGGCAGCTTGCTATCAATGAAGGATGCGATTTCGTCCACCTCGGTCAGGAGGATCTGGAAGCGGCCGATCTCGGCACCATTCGAGCGGCCGGCCTGAAGCTCGGGCTGTCCACCCACAACGATGCCGAGCTCGAGACAGCGATGGCGGCAAAGCCGGACTATGTCGCGCTCGGTCCGATCTATCCGACCATCCTCAAGCAAATGAAGTGGTCGCCGCAGGGACTTGAGCGCCTCCGCATATGGAAAGCGCGCATCGGCGACCTGCCGCTCGTCGCTATCGGCGGGCTGAACGTCGATCGAATCGAGGGCGTTTTGTCTCGGGGCGCCGACAGCGCTGCCGTCGTGACGGATATTACCCTGAGCCCCGATCCGGAGACACGAACGCGGCAGTGGCTTGCTGCCACCGCTTCTTGGCGCGGGGTGGAAATGCCCTTGGGTCGGTAGCAGACCAGAACGACCTGATGGGTCGTTCAGTCGCAACGCCTTCAAAAATGATTGATTTGCGGATCGCGCTTCACCATGTTGAACCGGGGACTGGACAACAAGTTGGGCTTGGCACGTATGTTACAACGGACCGAGGAAACGGACGCCGCGCTGATCGACAGGCTTCAGCAAGGCGCATTTAATTATTTCCCGAAGCACTACAATCCGGACAACGGCTTGGTCCCGGACACGTCCATCGCGGGCGTTCCCTGCAGCATCGCCGCGGTCGGCTTTTCCCTGTCGTCCTATGCCGTCGCTGTCGAGCGTGGCTGGATGCAGCGCTCCGAAGCGATCGACTACACGCTGAAGACGCTTTGTTTCTTTGCCAACGGCCACCAAGGTCGCGAGCGGCACGCGATCGGCTATCGCGGTTTCTTCTATCACTTCCTGCATATGGACACCGGCCACCGCGCCTGGAACAGCGAGCTGTCGACGATCGACACCACGCTTCTCGTGGCAGGCATGTTGACCGCCGCGGCCTATTTCGACCGCAACACCGAAGCCGAAACGGAGATTCGTAGGCTCGCGAGTTTGGTCTACGAAAGAATCGACTGGCACTGGGCGCTGAACAAAGGCCAGACCGTCTGCATGGGCTGGAAGCCGGGCAGTGGCTTCCTGCGCTGGCGCTGGCAGGGCTACGACGAAGCGATCCTGCTTTATACGTTGGCGCTCGCTTCCCCGACGCATCCAATCCCGGCGTCGAGCTATGATGCCTTTACCGCGAGCTATTCGTGGATGCTTTTCGGCGATCAACCTTATGTCTATGCCGGCCCGCTCTTCATTCATCTTTTCTCGCATGCCTGGATCGATTTCCGCGGAATCCAGGACAAGGCAATGGCCGAGCGCAACTGGGATTATTTCCGCAACACGCAGGTATCGATCGCCGTGCAGCGGGACTATGCGCAGCGCAATCCCGGCCATTTTGTCGGTTACAGCAAGGACATCTGGGGGCTGTCTGCCTCGGACGGCCCGCCTCCGACCCGTAACATGCGTGGCGGTCGCCATCCGCGCGTACTCGGCTATGCAGCGCGTGGCGCACCGCTCGGACCAGATGACGGCACGATCGCACCCTGGGCAGCACTCGCATCGCTCCCATATGACCGCCAAGCGTCGCTCGATGGCCTTCGCGCCCTGATATCGACCTATCCGAACCTGCTCTACGAGGATCGCTTCCCCGGTGGATTCAACCCGACCGTCAAGACCAAGCGGCCTGAAGGCTGGGTCGACGACCGCTGCGTCGGCATCGATCAGGGTCTTCTGGTCATGACGATCGAAAATGATCGCTCGGACTTCATCTGGGGCCTTGTGCGCCGTTCACCGGTCATCCGACGCGGTCTTGAGCTAGCAGGATTTAGCGGTGGCTGGTTATCGGAAGATGAGAGTTCCGAACTGAAGATCGCCTGATCAGCGACTTCCGAGAACGTGCGCCTTGCCGGCGATGTCGAGACGAACATGATCTCCGCGCTCCGGAAGCGCCACGCTCGACGTCTTGACCATGATCGGCGGAAGGGCGACGCCTTCAAGCGACACCGCGACGGTGCAGGTCGCCCCGCCGAATTCGACCTCCACGACCCGTCCGCGATAGGTCTGCGCGCTTTCATCGGGAACGACCCTGATCTGTTCGGGCCGCAGCATGATCTCGACCTTGCCTTTATGGCTGCCGTCGACAGCGACGCGGCCGAGCGCACAATCGGCAAAACCATTGCGAACAATGGCCGGAAGCATAACCGCGTCTCCGAGAAAAAGAGCTGTCTCGCGATCAATGGGCTGCAAATAAACCGATTGCGGTGAACCCGCCTGGATCAACCGGCCTTCTCGCAGGACGGCGACCTGATCAGCAAAGGACAGCGCTTCCGCCTGGTCATGGGTGACGAGGATCGTCGTGATGCCCGCCGACTGGAGAACGCGCGCGACGGCCTTGCGCATACTCTCGCGCAGACCGGTATCGAGAGCCGAAAACGGTTCATCGAGCAGCATCAGGCGCGGCTTGCGACCGAGCGCGCGGGCAAGCGCCACGCGCTGCTGCTGGCCGCCGGAAAGCTGGTGCGGCCGGCGGGTGAGCATGTTGCGGTCAAGCTCGACCATATCGAGCAGGTCGATAATGCGTCGTTCGCGATCGGGCGCGCCGCGCTCGAAGCCGAAACCGATATTGTCGGCGACGCTCAGATGCGGAAACAGCGCGCCATCCTGCGACACGATACCGATGCCTCGCTTGTGCGCGGGCACCACCACCGGACCGTCCGCCAGAAGCTCGCCGCTAAGCGTCACACGGCCGTCATCAGGCTGCTCGAAACCGGCGATGATGCGCAGCAGCGTCGTCTTGCCCGACCCCGAAGGCCCGACCACGGCCGTGCGGCTCCCGGCGGCGACATCGAGTGAAATGTTCTGCAATGCCTGAACATGTCCGTAGCGCTTGCTGATGCGATCGATCGTAAGCAGCGTCATTGTCCGGCAGTCCGTTTCGATTGGGCATAGAGGAGAAGGGTGAGCGGCAGCGATAGCACGACCATCATGAATGCGTAAGGCGCCGCTGCCACGTAGTCGATCTCGCTGGTCAGCGACCAGAACTTCGTCGCAAGCGTTTCCACTCCATTCGGCGCCAGCATCAACGTCGCGGTGAGTTCGTTGGTGATGCCGAGACCAACAAGCGCGACGCTGGCCGCCGCACCCGGCGCGGCCAGCCGCATGGTGATCTGCCTCACTGCCTGGGCGGGCGTGCGGCCAAGGCCCATTGCGGCACGCTCCAGCTCCACCGGCGCCTGCGCGATACTGGCGCGCAGGCCCACCATGGCACGCGGCAGAAACAGCAGGATGTAGGCAGCAACAAGGGTCGCAAAGGTCTGATAGAGGGGCAGAACGAGACGGACCGTAATCGTCACCAGCGCCAATGCGACAACTACGCCCGGCAACGAGCCCACATAGTAGTGGCAAGCCTCGAGCAGGCGCTGCAGCCGTCCCGGCGCGCGGACGGAAAGCCAAGCCATTGGCGCGGCAGCAATCGTCGCAAGCACGCCGCCGGCAAGCGCGAGAACGATAGTTTGCACAAACGCATTGCCGACCGCGTCGACGCGCCAGACCCCGAGCCCACCGAGATAGAGCCATCGCACCAGCGTCACCAAGGGAACGCCGAGCGTCAAAGCCGCGAGACCCACCTGGAGTACGATCGCCGGCACTATGAACCAGCCAAGCCGACGGCGATCCGCCGGCCGCGCCGAGCCGGATCCGACACGGGCATATCGCTCGTTGCCGCGCAGCAGGATTTCCAAGCCGAGCAGAAACAGGCAGCAGCCGACAAGAACACCACCCAGCATGTTGGCAGCCGGGCTATTGTAGGCGGATTGGAACTGATCGACGATCGCCGTTGCGAAGGTGTCGAAACGGATCATCACGAAGAGACCGTACTCCGACAGCAGATGCAGCGCGATCAGCAGCGAACCACCGCAGATGGCGAAGCGCAATTGTGGCAGGATGGTGCGGAAGAACAAACGCCAAGGCCCGAGGCCAAGGGAAGAAGCGGCGTCCTCAATCGCGGGGTCAAGCCGGCGCAGGGCAGCGGCGACCGGCAGATAGAGAAACGGGAAGTACGCAAGCACGGAAACGAAGACGCCGCTCTGCAGCCCGCGCATGCCGGGGGCGAGGCTGATCCACGCGTAGCTATGGACGAAGGCCGGCACCGCGAGCGGCGCAACCGCCAGCCACGACCACAGCCGCGCGAAGGGTATATCCGTCCGCTCGACCAGCCAGGCCAGTGTCACGGCAAGAGCGATCGACAGTGGAATGGTAAATGCTTCCAGCAGCACCGTGTTGACGAGCAGCTCGCCAACGCGCGCGCGGAACACCAATTCCTTGACGGTCTGCCAACCGACATCGAAGGTTATCCAGCCTATGAAACCGAGCGGCACCAGACTGAACAGCGCCACAACGGAGGCAAAAAAGATGACGGCAGCGTGGGGCAGACGTGCACGCAGCCGATCTATTCCCGCCACCGACCGCGCCATCGGCCTTTCATGACCGGGAACAAGCAATCTGTTGTCCTGCAGCAAGGCCGCGCCTTCATACGCTGAAAAAGGAAGGCAACCGCCTATGATAGGCGGTTGCCGATTTCGTCATGCCCTACGTTTTTCTTGAGCCAAAAGCAACAGTTTTGACCCGCAGGGCCTCTGACAGAAAGACTAGATGATGCCAGCGGCTGTCATCAATTCCGTCACCTTCTTGCTGTTCAGCTTGGCCGCATCGACCTTCGGTGCATTGAGGTCAGCCAGCGGAACGAGCTTGTCATTCGATGCCGCATCCTTGCCGATGGCATATTCATAGGACGTGCCGTTCTTAAGGATGTCCTGGCCGGGCTTGCCGGTAACGAACTTCAGGAAGGCCTGAGCTTCCTTGGCATGCTGGCTCGACTTCAGAACGCCGCCGCCGGAGATGCTGACGAAAGCACCCGGATCCTGATTCTTGAAGTAGTGCAGGGCAACGTTCTTGCTGTTTTCACCAGTCTTCGCCTGATCGCCGAACCAGTAATAGTGATAGATGACCGCGCCCTCGACTTCGCCGGCGTTGACCGCCTTCATCGCGACGCTATTGCCCTTGTAGGGCGTGGAGTTTTCCTTGAGCGCCTTGAGCCAAGCCGTCGTTGCTTCCTCACCCTTGAGTTCGAGCAAAGCGCTGACAATCGCCTGGAAGTCAGCGCCCGCCGGCGAAGCGCCCCAACGACCCTTCCAGGCCGGATCCGCGAGGTCGAGCAGCGACTTCGGCAACTTGTCCTCAGTCAGCTTCGTCTTGTCATAAGCAAAAACCGTTGAACGAGCAGCAATGCCGGTCCACATGCCGTCAGACGGGCGATACTGCTCGGGGACCTGAGCCAGCGTTTCCTTGTCGACCGGCGCAAAGAGGCCAGCTGCATCGACCAGCGTCATGGCTGGAGAGTTCTCCGTCAGGAAAACGTCGGCCGGCGACGCATCACCTTCCTGAACGATCTGATTGGCGAGCTGCATGTCGCCGCCTTGGCGCATCGTTACCTTGATGCCGGTTGCCTTTGTGAAGGCATCGATCCACTCGCGCCCAAGGCTCTCATGCTGAGCATTGTAGACGACAATGCCTTCAGATTCCTGCGCCAGAGCGGTGCCAGTGGCGAGCGAAGTTGCGGCAACGAGCGAAGCGGCAAACGCCAGCGCGCCGGAAAGGCGGTTAAGGGAAGTTTTCATGAAGCCCTCCATGGTGTTTCACCCGAGATCCCGGGATGTTGGAGCCCGTATATTTTTGTTGATTTGGTATTTCAAGTTTTAGTGACGGCACAAGCATCACAAATACTTGAAACAGTTCATCAACATTAGAATCGTTCTAGAGCGCGCAGATCGCGGCAATGACCTCGTCTTCCACGTCAATGCCGTGTTCCAGGGCCTGCTGCCGTGCCGTTTGACCCCGACGCCCGGGAAGCCGGACGCCGGGGTCTGACGAGATCTCGTCTACAAGTGCGGCCAATCGTTCGGCCACACCACTTCCACCGCTGGCGGTCGGGTTGATGACAACAAGCATCTGCCCGAGGCCGGGTGCCGAACCCTTATCGTCGAAAAGCGAGGAGGACTCGAAGGAGAAATTGGCCCCTGTCAGCGCGCCGGCAAGGAATTCGACCATCATCGCCAACGCGGCACCCTTGGCTTCTCCCGATGGTGCCATCGTCCCCTCGAGTGCCGCAGCCGCATCCGTCGTCGGCTGGCCATTTCGGTCAAAAGCCCAATCCGCAGGAATAGCGACACCCTTTTGGCGTGCTGCCATCACCTTGCCACGGGCAACGCGCGAAAGCGCGAGATCAATGACGAGGGGGTCGGCTGCCGGGATCGGCGCGGCGAACGCGATCGGATTCGTTCCAAAGACGGGCTTGCGCCCACCCCAGGCGGCCATGGACGCGGTGGCATTGGCAACCATCAGAGCGACAAACCCCATTTCCGCAAACCGCTCGACGGTCAAGGCGAGGACGCCGGCGTGGTGGGAACGATGAACCGCCGCTAAAGCGATGCCCTGCTGCCCGACAATCTCCGGGAGAATCGAGGCTACGAGATCGAAGGCCGGATAGGCGTAGCCGTGGCAGGCGTCGATCCGCACGACCGCGGGAAACAGCCTTTCGAGCCGCGGCTTGGCAAATCCGTCGACTTTGCCCGCCTTGGCCTGCTTCGCGTAAGCCTCGACGCGGCGCAGGCCATGGCCGCCTTGTCCGGCCGCCTCGGCGGCAACGAGAGCCCTGGCAACCGAGCGCGCATTGGCCTCGTCCACACGATTGCGCGTCAAGGCTTCGATAACCAGCGTTTCCGCCGCAGCTAGGGTGAAATGCATGGCGACCTGCAGAAAAGAAAAGGGGTGATGACGTGTTATGTCATCACCCTTTCGGCCGCAATGCAGGCAATGATCATTCGACGTCGAACTTTACGCCCTGCGCAAGCGGCAGTGTCTTGCCGTAATTGACTGTGTTCGTCGCCCTGCGCATATAGGCCTTCCAGGCATCCGAGCCGGACTCGCGGCCACCGCCGGTTTCCTTCTCGCCGCCGAACGCACCACCGATTTCGGCTCCCGACGGACCGAGGTTGACGTTGGCAATGCCACAATCGGAACCGCGCGCCGAAACAAAGGTTTCAGCCTCACGCATATCATTCGTGAAGATCGAAGAAGAAAGCCCCTGCGGCACCGCGTTATGGAGCTCCAACGCCTGATCGAAATCCGTGTACTTCATCACGTAGAGAATTGGCGCAAATGTCTCATGCTCGACAGGACCGCTCTGTGCGGGCATTTCAACGAGCGCCGGACGGACATAGAAAGCGTCTCCGGCACCGTTTTCGACGCGCTCGCCACCGGTAACCTTGCCGCCGGCGGCCCTCGCTTGCTCGAGAGCCGACTGCATGTTCGTAAAGGCATGCTTGTCGATGAGAGGCCCGACAAGCGTCCCCGTTTCCAGCGGGTTGCCGATCGAAACCGAGCCATAGGCCTTCTGCAGGCGCGGAACGAGCTTGTCGTAGACGCTCTCGTGAACGAACAGGCGGCGCAGCGTCGTGCAGCGCTGACCGGCGGTCCCCATGGCGGAAAAGGCAACGCCACGCAGCGTCAGGTCAAGATCGGCCGTCGGGCAGATGATCGCGGCATTGTTGCCGCCGAGTTCGAGGATCGATCGCGCAAAGCGCTGTGACAGGCGGGGACCGACAACGCGGCCCATGGCCGTCGACCCCGTCGCCGAGACCAGCGGCACCTTGGGATGGTCGACAAGCACTTCCCCGACATCGCGTCCACCGATGAGCAACGTCGAAAGGTTCGCAGGCGCGGCCCCGCCTTCGGCGACAAACCGCTTCAATGCCTTCTCAAACAGCGCCTGAACGGCAAGCGCCGTCAGCGGCGTCTTCTCCGAAGGCTTCCACACTGTTGAGTTACCGCAAACCAGCGCCAAGGCAGCATTCCACGACCAGACAGCGACCGGAAAATTGAAGGCAGAGATAATGCCGACGACGCCCAGCGGGTGCCAGCTTTCCATCATCCGGTGCTCGGAGCGCTCCGTTGCAATGGTAAGACCATAGAGCTGGCGCGACAGGCCGACGGCAAAGTCGCAGATGTCGATCATTTCCTGGACTTCGCCGAGCCCCTCGGAGGTGATCTTGCCAACCTCGATCGAGACGAGTCGGCCGAGAGCGGCTTTTGCCGCGCGGAGCTCTTCGCCGAGCAGGCGCACGAGTTCGCCGCGCTTCGGAGCCGGAACGGCCCGCCACTCGAGGAATGCCTTGTGCGCCGCCTCGATGGCGTCCTTTGCTTCTGAGGAAGAGTGCTCCTTCAGTGCACCGATCTCCTTACCGGTGACTGGAGAGGTAACGCGAAGCGTGCCGCCGATATAGCGGTCGGCGCTGACGCCCAGTTCCGTGAGCAGTTTTTTCGTCTCGGCGGCGAGATCAAGTGCAGAAATGGTCATGGTTCAACCTCGGTTCTCAAAGGCGGGCGTCGGCGAAATGGGCGACTTGGGCACCGGCTTCGTACCACATTTCCTTCAAGGCGCGGAAGCTCGGCTCGGACGGCGCGGTAAGCGGTAGTGGCAGGTCCGCTTCCGTCGTCTGCCCCAGGATAAGCTGGGCAAGCGTGCGGCCGAAAACGGTGCCCGGCGCGATCCCGCGACCATTATAGCCGGAGAAGCCAACGACATTCGGCGCGAACCTGTGGAAGCGCGGCAGCGCATTGTCGGTCATCCCGATCTTGCCATACCACTCGCATTCGAACTCGACATCGCCAAGCTGCGGAAAGAGCTTCTTCAAAGAGCGTTTGGCCCAGGCCGTGTGGATGCCAAGCCCAGTATTGCGTAAAGCGCCGACACTGCCGAACACCAGGCGCCCGGCCTGGTCCATGCGATAGGAGGAGAGGATTTCCTTCGTGTCCCAAACTCCTTCGCGCCCGGCAAGGATCGAGCGGCGCAAATTGTCGCCAAGTGGCCGGGTCGCAAGATTGAAATAGGGCAGGTGGACCTGCTCGTTGCGCACCGCTTCCCAGGGACCCGTGCTGTATGCATCAGTCGCCACGATGATCCAGTCAGCCGTCACCTCGCCCTTTGCGGTCCTCACGGTCCAGCGGTTGCCTTTCGGCTCGGTCGCTATCACGGGGCTCGAAGTATGGATTGAAACGCCGGCCTTGACCGCCGCATGCGCAAGGCCGCGGGCATAGGCGAGCGGCTGCAGCGTGCCGGCGCGCATATCTAGCAATGAGCCCGTATAGGCACTGCTGCCAACACGCTTGGCCGTCTCCGCCGCGTCGAGCAACGTCACAGGCGCTCCGCGCGCCGCCCACTGCTGCACGCGATCTTCGATCTCCTTCAATCCACTCGCGCCGACAGCGACGTGAAGCGTTCCGTTCCGTTCGAGTTCACAGGCAATGCCGTGTCTGTCGATCAACTCCATCACGAGCTTTGGTGCATTGCCCAACAGGTCGAGCAACCGTTCGCCGTAGACCGGGCCGAGAACGCCCGGGAGGTCGTCCGGCATGACCCACATGCCGGCATTGATGAGGCCAACGTTGCGGCCCGCACCGCCGAACCCGATCTCCTTGGCGTCAAGCAATACGACCTTCGAGCCCGCTTCCGCCAGATGGAGACTGGAGGAAAGACCGGTATAGCCGCCCCCCACAACAACGACGTCGGCGCTCACGGCGCCAGCCAGCGACGGTGTCACAGGTGGCTGGGGAGCGGTTTTTTCCCAGAGGCCGTGGGAACGGGGATCGTTCAGCATTCGATCAAAATCCATCCATTAGGCAGGCAACATTCTAGCGCCGTGCGATTGCTTGTAAAACCGCTGATACAGGCTGCCGATCGCTGCCAGGAGCAGCAAACCCGGCCGGTCGATCGCATTCCAGTTCATTCCGATTCCGTCAGATGGATTACTTTACAAATCCGGATAAGCCGTAAATATCGACATTTGCGAAATAGCTTATTCTGAAATGGAATGATGGATGCTGCCATCACGACGCTTTCTTCCGTCGACGTCCTTGCTTGTTGCCTTCGAGGCGGCATCTCGCACTGGTAGCGTGACGGCAGCCGCGCGCGAACTCGACCTCACGCAGAGCGCCGTCAGCCGCCAGATCAAGGCGCTGGAGGAGCAACTCGGCGTCGAACTGTTCGTGCGCGAGCGCCAGACCGTGCGTCTGACGCTCGCCGGCGACGGTTACGCCCGCGAAATACGCGAGGCACTGCGACGCATTTCAAGCGCGTCGCTGAACCTGCGCGCAAATCCGCATGGAGGTACGCTCAATCTGGCCATTCTCCCCACCTTCGGGACGCGATGGTTGGCGCCCCGGCTGGGTAGCTTCCTCGCCGCCAATCCCGGGGTAACGATCAATCTCATCACCCGATTGTCACCCTTCGACTTCCGCCTCGATTCGATCGACGCGGCTATTCACTTCGGTCACGCGCATTGGCCTGGCGCGGAGCTGACGTTTCTCATGTCGGAGAAGACCGTCCCGGCCTGCAGCCCCGAGTTTTGCACCCGGCACGCGATCAACACTGCGCAGGATCTGCTCGAAGCTCCACTGCTGCACCTGACGACGCGCCCGGATGCATGGGAGCGGTGGTTCGCAGACAATGGTGTGAGCTTTCAAAGCGTCCACGGTATGCTCTTTGATCAGTTCGCGACAGTCGCCCAAGCGGCGGTGGCCGGTCTCGGCGTTGCGCTGCTACCGACTTTCCTTATTCAGGATGAGCTGAAACGTGGTGACCTGGTCGCAGCCATTGATCGCGAAACGGAAAGCAGTGAGCACTACTATCTTGCCTATCCGCCGGAACGAGCCGATTACGCCCCGCTGGAGGCATTTCGCGCCTGGATCGTTCGTGAAGCCGCGATCTGAAGCTTGCGCCGACAGGGCGCTTTCGAGCATTATGCGCCGAACCAGAATGTGATGCAGGAACCTCCCCATGAAGCCAATTTTCGTTCAGCTCCAATGCGCGCCAGGCAAGACCTACGAAGTCGCCGATGCCATCTATCAGACCGAGCGCGTTTCGGAACTCTATTCGACGAGCGGCGATTATGACCTCCTGCTCAAGGTCTACATCGAAGAGGGGCAGGACATTGGCAAGTTCATAAACGATAACATCGCCAACATCCCCGGCATTGTGCGCTCGCTGACAACCCTGACCTTCAAGGCCTTCTGAGCAGCCGTTTGAAACGCCTTCCGGTCTCCCGCGAGGGCACTAAAACGAGACGGCCCGTGAACTGCCGAGGCTTGTAATCTCACCGGAAGGCGCTTCTCCATCCGCCGACCCCGATAGTGGAAGCAACCGGACCCGTTTGGCAGCGCCGGGGGCAAGATGAAACCAGTCGTCGTCGGGTCGATAGCCATCGACACTGACGTGAACGGACTGCGCGAACCTGTCGGCTGCGATATCGAGCCCCCATGCATCGTTCTGTCGCGTCACCGCCACCTGGATTTCAGCATCATGGAAGGCCTTAGAGCGCCCCAACGGAAAATGGAAGGCGTCGGCAACCACTGGACCGCCATCCGGCAGGCGCAAGCGAGCAACGGTGACGTCATGGGAAGGCGGGCCGAAGCGGAAGGCGTAAGTCGTGTCGAAAAACGCGCCAAAGAGATCGGTGGCGGCAAAGGTCTCGCAACTCCTTGGGGCCAAAGCCAGAATACGGCCGCCGCTGACGGCGTGCTGCCTGCCGTGCCGCAAGCAAACAAGCTCGAGATCAAGCTGAAGAGCGTTCTCGGTCTCGTTCAGCACGTGGATATCGAGG
The DNA here is from genome assembly GCF_002211315.1 of Rhizobium sp. R693. NCBI lineage: Bacteria > Pseudomonadati > Pseudomonadota > Alphaproteobacteria > Hyphomicrobiales > Rhizobiaceae > Rhizobium > Rhizobium sp. R693. The sequence goes on from NZ_LOKY01000023.1 coordinate 172,505, forward strand.
CCATTCGTGCCTTCGTCCGTGACGACAACCTGCACCGGCCGGAACGCGCGACCTAGCGCGTACCAGATGGGTTTCGGCTCGCCGGTCGAATCAATCACACCCCAACCAGGGCCAGGCATCAAATCCTGCAGTGTCCAGACCAGTGCGCCGTTGCAGGTCGATTCCTTGCGTCGCCATTCGGCAAAGGTCGCCTCGGCCACTTCGCCGGTGACGACACGGGAAAGGTCGAGGTACCGCTCGCGATTCTCACGACGGAGGCGCGCCGGATCCTCGCCATAGAGTTCTGCCAGATAGAAATCCCTGACGTCCTCGAAATCCCACGAGGCGCCACGATCGCGGGGAACCCGCGATTTCCATAGCGGACTGTGGACCGGCGGCACGTCCAGATGGCGTTGCAGCGTTCTCTGCTGCGGCACGTGGGCGAAAGCCAGGCTCTCGGCCGCGAAGCGAATGTTTGCTCGGCGCGCGTCATCAAGCGGTCGCATGTAGGCGCCAACGCCGTAGTAGTGGGTGACCCCAACATTCGGAGAAAACGGCATTGCGCCGCCCGAAGGTGAATTTGGCACATACGGGACGTCGGGCCGCATGCGCCCGGCAATCGCCGGAATGATCTCCTCCGTGATCGGACCCGACCAATAGTCCTGCGGCAATCCAAGCATGGCCGCCTGCTGGTAGATCTCGCTGCCGCCGCACAAAACCGCCAGCGACGGGCATCCCTGGACGGCATGCAGGAATTCCTCGACCTCCGCGTGGACATGCGCCGTCAGAGCTTTGTCGTTCTTCGGATAGTCAAAATTGGCGAACATGAAGTCCTGCCAGACAAGCAGGCCGAGTTCGTCGCAGAGTTGAAAGAACTCCGGCGTCTCATAGACCATCGTCCCGCCGATACGAATCATGTTCATGCCCGCCTCCGCGGCAAGGCGTAGGAACGGCTCGTAATCCGCTCTGTCGCCCGGCAACCGAACGATATCGGCGGTCGTCCAAACAGCACCACGGCAGAAGATGCGCTCGCCGTTGACCAACAGTGCAAAATCATCTCCGTGGGCGCCACGATCGACGTCGATCCGCCGAAAACCTGTTCGCCCTGCGTGATGGGCAACACCGTCAACGACAATCGAGTAATCGTAAAGTTGAGGCGCGCCGTGCGTGTGCGGCCACCAGAGATCGACGTCCTTCAGCTTCAGGATTGCCGAGTAGTGGCTCTCTCCAATCTTTTCGAAGGCCTGCTCGCTCTCTCCACACCGAAGCGTCAAATCCGGATTGTCGACATTCGTGTGAAGCGAAACGCTCAACCGCCCGGTACCGTCCGCCTCAAGCACGGCACGAATGGCGACATTGTCGATCGAAACGACATCGCGGCGCACGAGCGTGATGGGACGCCACGGACCAACCGCATGAATTTCCGGACACCAGCCCGGCATCCGCCCAAGCAAGGTCGTGCGAACATTCTTCAAGCCTTGCGGCGTGATCATTTGCGGACGCCAGCGTGCGCGTGGACCGGGTTCGGCCAGCTTCGGCGCCAAGGCTCGGAAGCAAAGCGCCAGCTCGTCGCCGCCGGAGAGCGTCACCGGTATCTCATGCATGGTGAACATGCTTTCCGACGCCAGTATCTCCTGGCCATTGAGAAAGACATGGCACAGCGTAGCCAAGCCCTCGAAGCGCAGGATCACATCGCCGGGCTGCGCGTCAAAAAGGCGGCAGAGGTACCACGCGTCGCGGGTATCGAGCGGCTCCGGATTTTCACGATCGAAGCGTCCCGCCTTTTCCAATGCCGAAGCGACAGTCCCCGGCACTTCGGCAGCGATGAACTGAGCGGACAAGGGAATATCATGAGGCGTTGCGCACGCGCCCGGCTCCGTAAGAACCAGATTCCAGCCTTCGGCGAGCAGAGTTTCCTCTGCACCGACACTCGCCAACCGTCCCCGCATGCTAGACTCCCGGCTTCACAAGCGCTCCTTGAGCGAAGCCATCATGGAATCCCATGCATCGGCTGCCGGATCAAGCGCTGTGCGCAGTGGATCATACTTCTTCCGCGTCACGGCCCGGGCGAGCTGGAACTGCACTGACTTTGCAACTTCGGAAATCCGGCGCGCATCAGCGATGGCGGACGAGAATTCATTGGCAGAGAGCCAGGCAAGATGATTACCGGCAAGTTCGAAATTGGCGCCAAACTGGCGTAGCGTGTTGAACGCATACTTGTGAAAGAAACCAAACGGTCGCTCTGCCACTGCTTCCACCTGCTGCGGAAACACTTCGGCGAAAGCTCGGATAGGATTCGAGACCGGCCGACGACCGAAGTGAAGTCCGAGGAGTTTGCGCGCCGTGGCGCTGACATGCGCAGCATCAGGAATACGGGCGGGAAGCTTTGCAAATTCCGTGTACGGAAGGAACGGCGGATCTTCTGGCGTCAGATGAAGCTGGAACAGCCCGTCGAAGTCTTCGCCCTCGAGATGAAAATAACCACCGTTATGAAAGTACTCGACGCGCTTTCCGGCAAGATCGAGCCTGTTGATTGCCACGGTGGTCTTGCCATGCTCGGTCCGATAGGCAGTGCCCTGTGTGTCGGGCATATAAAACGAGTCCATCTCGATCAGGCAAAGGCGCCCGCGTGCAATCTGCACCTCGATGTGCCGTTCGACGCGGTCGAAGATGGCAAGTTCGGTGACACGGATGTCGTAGAGTGCCTCAAGATCCTCGAGGGGCACCTTGAAGAAGGTGAATTGATCGCCCTCGAAGTCCTGCGTGAGCGTGAAGCCAAGCATCGCCTCCGGCGCGGTGCCGACGGCGTTCAGCACTTCGATCCAGAGGTCGACATAGCAATTGGTTTCAGGCCACATCCGCTCACTGGAATGCAGCGGATGCGGCTGATAGCCGTCCGGGTGGACCCACGCAAAGACGGCTCTCATCGCTTCGCTCAGCTCCACAGCGCTTGACGCACCTTGGAAGGCCAATGCTTGACCTCGAGCCCGTGGTGATGGAACAGCGCGAGCGCGATGCGCTCAAGGCCGAAGCCAACGCAAGCCGTGTGCGCAACGCTGCCGTCTTCGAGATATAGCTCCCATTTCGTGCCAAACGCATCCTGATGGTAGTTGAAGCTCATGCAGGCCGTCGGCTTGGCAACCGAAGTGATCGGAATGAGCAGTTCAAATTTCAGGTTCTGATCGCGCTGATTATTGGCCAGCATTTTGCCGGCGCGGCCAAAGAACGGGTCGTTCGCGACATCAATCGTCACATCCAGGCCGACTGCCTTCATCATTTCGACGCCGCGGTCCATCCAGCGTTGCCGGAAATCCGTGACATGCTGCTCCGTACCCATGCAAATGTATTCACGCATGCGGAAAAGCTGCTGGCGCGCGGGATCCCGCGAAGGCTCGTGGCGGAAGCAATAGGATTGCAGATCGAAGAGACCGCCGCCCATCGGCAGTTTGCCGCGGCGAGCAACAGTCGGATAGAGCGGATAGCACGCAGCAGGAGTCAAAACGATGTCGGTTGCCTGCTGATCCTTCGTCCAGTCATCGCCCACCTCCATGCACTGAAGGAGGCTGATGTGGTCGAGTTCACTGCCGCAGAAACTGTGAACCGTGCCCGCGAGCTGCGGGAAGCTCTTCATGTAACCGCTCTTCTCGAAGAAGGCACGGTTCATTCCGGGCGGAAAACGCATCGCTTCAGCGCCATCGGCGCCGCCGAACTTGTCGATCAGGCGCTCGAAGGCGGCAATCACGTCTTCAAACTGTCCGCTGCGTCCGTAAAGACCGTCAACGCCCGTATCGATCAAGAGACCCGATTCAAAAAGCCTGTCCAGAAACGTTGTCTGCACGTCCATGTCGTCACCCCAGTAAGCTAGTGTCCTGCTTGTGGACAAGAAGCATGCTCGACGTGTTGCCGAGGATGCGGTCGTTCGAGATCATGAGTTGTGCGGAATGGGCGTCGCGCAGATGCCGGCCGACGCTGAATGGCGTGCCGTTCTTGTAGCCCATGATCCCACAAATCAGCATCGCGTGATTGACGATCTCGAGAATCGTCTCCGACGAGGCAATCTTCACGTTGTTCATCGTGACGGCAAAGCCCATCGAGGAAAGCTTGTCCGCGTCGCTCTTGGCATCTTCGTAGGCCTTCAGGCCGGCAACGACGTTCGCGCGAACCATCTGCAGAAGGTTGGAGACCTCGGCCAACCGCAGGGCTCCGGGCGGTGGCGCCCCCGGTGACTTGCGCGCAGCTGCTCGCACGAACGCCTGGGCGCGACCCACAGCGTCGACGGCGATGCCATACCACACGCCGCTCCAAAGAAGGTGCGACGACGCCAGCATCGATTGGGCCGCGATCTCCGCGAAGGGCTTCGGAAGGATTTGTGCTGCGGGCGCCTCGCCTTTGAAGAGGAAGCCATCCGAGCACGTGCCCCGCATGCCGAGCGTATCCCATGCGTGGGTTTTTTCCAGCGTGTACTGCTCCTTGAGAAAAACGGTCAGAGCCTGATCGGAAGAAGCCGCATTGGCATGGGCGCGCGACGTAATCATGATCGCATCGGCGTAGGAGCCGTAGGATATGACGGTGGCGTCTTTCTCCAGACGGCAGGTATCGCCGTCCACCTCGATCGCGCAGATGCTGTTCCTGAGGTTGCCGCCAATGCCACCTTCGGTCGTCGCCGACCCAATCAGCAATTGCTCGGCGGCCACGCGTTGCATAAAGGCCCGATGCCATTCGCTCTCGGCGCCGTGCTCGACCAGGCTGCAAAGCTTGATGTGATGCATGGCGAAAACCATGGCAGCCGCAGAACACGCCTGCCCAAGCATCGAGCACAGTTCGGCGATCCCTGCGATCGTCGCGCCTTCGCCACCGAAGTGGCGTGGAATCTGAATTCCGAGCAACCGCTCGGCCCTCATGGCCTCCACTGCTTCGTGTGGGAACCTCCCGTCAAAATCGACGGAGTCCGCATGCCTTGCCGCGATCGCGGACACGCGGGCGACTCTGGCGGCAAGATCTTCTTCCGTGATTTTGACCGGAAAGTTCATTTAGGCGACCTTCCGGCTATCTTTGATCTGGTCGACGGTCTTCGCGATCGCCGAAATGCTGGCAAAAGACTTGCGATTCAGGAGATTGTCAGGAAATTCGATGTCAAAGGCTTCTTCGATGCCAAGCATAAGCTGCACCGAAGCGAAGGAAGTGAGGCCCACCGCATAGAGGTCGGCATCGTCGGCGACCTGGTCAACAGGAACGGGAAGCTTTCCGAATTTGACCAGGAGCTCACGGATCGTAGTATTCATTATGACTTCTCCAAGATGATCATATCTCGAGTGGCGAAACTGCCTTGTTCTCGCGATAGGCGTAGTCTGGAAAAGACAAAATTCTCCTAAATGACGTAGTTAAAGTGAGCTAATCACCTCAGCTAAATTCTTAGAAGAAAAACGGTATGAAGCGGAACTTACGTTGGATTTCAAAATCTTGACTGAGTTATATATTTTCGCGCCATCAGAGGTCTGGCAACACAGTGTCCAAGAACAACACTTCGCTCGCACCTTTCTTACTAAGCTACCGGCGGATATAAGTGCTCGACACCGCGATAGTCCGAAACAGAATAGCAACCTTCACCCATCTCTCTGATCGACCGTTCGCCTATCACGGCCTTTCCATGGCCACCGGGGATATCGAGTATGTAGGTGGGTTGGCAGAGGCCGGAAATCCGGCCGCGCAGAGCGGCGACTATCTTCTGTCCTTCTTCGATCGTCAGTCGAAAATGGCTTGTGCCGGGAGCCAGGTCCGGATGGTGCAGGTAGTAAGGTTTTACACGCGTCTCAACGAAGGCCTTCATCAACTCTGCAAGTACAGTCGGATCATCATTGACGCCCTTCAGAAGCACCGACTGGCTGACCATGACCATTCCGGCATCAATCAGGCGGGCACATGCCGCGCGCGCCTCATCGCTCAGTTCGCGCGGATGATTGGCATGCAGCGCCACGTAGACGGTCTTGCCGCTCGCTCTCAGAGCAGCAATCAAGGCCGCATCTACCTTTGAGGGATCCACCACGGGAACGCGTGTGTGGAACCGCACGATCTTCACGTGGTCGATCGATGCCAGTTCGCGAAGGATTTCTTCCAGCCGACGCGGTGACAACACGAGCGGATCACCACCCGTCAGGATCACTTCCCAGATTTCCTTATGCTCGCGGATATAAGCAAAGGCTGCCGACATTGCCTTGGGGTCAAGCGTGCCCAAGCCTTGCGGACCAACCATCTCACGGCGAAAGCAAAAGCGACAGTAGACCGGGCATACATGCACGGCCTTCAACAGCAGCCGATCAGGATAGCGATGAACGATCCCCGGTACGGGACTATGAGCTTCGTCACCGATGGGGTCGGCGCGCTCTGCGGGCGCGACGATAAGCTCTGCCGCGTCAGGCACGAATTGACGCGCAATCGGGTCCGCATCATCAGCACGGTCGATCAAACCGGCGACGGTCGGAGTCAATGCAATAGCGTAGCGTGCGGCGACGTCAGCCAACGCGTCCCGGTCTCTCTGACCCAGCCCCGCGCGTTCCAGTCCCTCGACAGTCTTGATCGGCCCGATACTGCTCATCTGCTGTACTCCGCGACCGGCGTCCACATCACCTGATCGATCCGCGACGCCCCGGTTGCCAACATCACCAACCGATCGAAGCCCAGAGCGATGCCGCTTGCCTCGGGCATGATTGCAAGTGCGTCCAGAAAATCCTCGTCGAGAGGATAGCTTTCGCCGTAGATGCAGGCCTTCTCAGACATCTCGATCTCGAAGCGGCGACGCTGTTCGGCCGGATTGGTAAGCTCGCCGAAGCCGTTTGCAAGCTCGACGCCGCAGGCATAGACCTCAAAACGCTCCGCAACACGGGGATCACGCGCGGAGGGGCGCGCCAATGCTGCTTCCGACACCGGATATTCGTCAAGAATGGTCACTCGACCGAAACCCAGATGCGGCTCGACCTTTTCGACAAGTACGCGGCTGAACAAATCCGCCCAGCCATCGTCGCCGGCGACACGCATGCCGATCCGCTTCACCTGGTCAGCGAGATGCGCCCGATCCGTCGCACCATCGGCGGAAACGGAGGCCAGCAGATCGATGCCCGCGTAGCGTTCGAAGGCTGCGGCAACGCTTATCCGGTCCGGCCCGGCAAACGGATCGCAGTCCCGGCCCTTATAGGTGAGCCGCGCCGTCTTCATGGTTTCCGCGGCAAGTGCCAGAATCCGAACGCAGTCCATCATCAGGCTCTCATAGCTTTCACCCACGCGATACCACTCAAGCATCGTGAATTCCGGATGATGCAAGGGTCCACGTTCGCGGTTGCGATAAACGTGCGCAAAACAGGCGATGCGGTGCTCGCCGGCCGAGAGCAGTTTCTTGCAGGCGAACTCAGGCGAGGTGTGCAGGTAAAGCGGTGCCGCCGTCTGGCCGTCCGTCGTCAAAGCCTCGGTGGCAAATGCGTGAAGATGTGCCTCGTTGCCCGGCGACACCTGTAGCGTGGCGGTGTCGACCTCAAGAAAATTCTCGCTCAGGAAGTAGCCGCGCAGTGAAGACTGGATCGCATTGCGTCCAATCAGGAACGGGCGGCGGTCCAAATGCACGCTCGGCGTCCACCACGGCGAGACTTTGGCGATCGAGGGATTCATTGGCATCATCCTGACCGACCTGTCCAACGCTGGGGCTGGCTATTTGCCGGATTTTAGGTTAGTTGCGCCCCCAAAGAACAATCAATCGCGTCTCCGGGGCTGTATCGACAGTCCTCTACGACGCCAAAAGCCGAGTTACAAGGAAGTCTTAATGGTCAAGGTCATCGCCTCTTCCGTCCGCAAGGGCAACGTTCTCGACGTGGATGGCAAGCTCTACGTCGTTCTGACGGCCCAGAACTTTCATCCGGGCAAGGGCACGCCGGTTACGCAGGTCGACATGCGTCGTATCGTTGACGGCGTCAAGGTCTCCGAGCGCTGGCGTACGACCGAACAGGTCGAGCGCGCCTTCGTCGAAGACGTGAACTTCCAGTATCTTTATGAGGATGGCGAAGGGTTCCACTTCATGAACCCGGCGACCTATGACCAGGTGGTCGTGAACGATGAAACGATGGGCGATCAGAAGGCCTATCTGCAGGAAGGCATGACCTGCATCCTGTCGATCCATGAAGGCGTTCCGCTTGCGCTCGAACTGCCGCGCCACGTAACCCTCGAAATCACGGAAACCGAGCCGGTTGTTAAGGGCCAGACGGCTTCGTCCTCCTACAAGCCGGCAATGCTGTCGAACGGCGTGCGCACCATGGTGCCTCCGCACATCAACGCCGGCACGCGCGTCGTTATCGCGACGGAAGACAATTCCTACGTCGAGCGCGCAAAGGACTGATCGTCCGCTTCAACGCTGAGAAACTACGGCCGCTTCGGAAACGACGCGGCCTTTTTCTTGTCAGTGGCTACATTCGTATCGCGACCACCGTTCAAACAAAAAGCGCCGGCTCAAGACGGCGCTTTCGATTTCAAAAATGATAATGCCGCCGAACGCCGGCCTAGGTTTTAGTAGCGCGGGCAACGTGCCTCGTAGCGACGGCCATACCGATCCCGGTAGACGCAATAGCCACGGCGCTCAACGGACTGGCCGATCAATGCGCCAGCAAGACCACCGGCAACAGCACCCACTGCAGCGCCACCCCAACTGTTGCTAACAGCACCACCGATAATAGCGCCTGTGCCGGCACCGATTGCGGTGCCCTGCTCGGTCGCCGTACAGGAAGCAAGTGCGCCAACGAGGGCGCCAATGAGTACAATTTTCTTCATCATGACATATCTCCCAGTTTTTTCCGTCGTTTAGATACGACCGAGCAGCACAAGAATAATAATAATCAGGAGAACTAGCCCCAAACCGCCCGAAGGTCCATAGCCCCATCCGCGGCTATAGCCCCAATTCGGTAGGGCGCCGATCAAAAGCAGAATAAGGATAATCAGAAGTATCGTGCCAAGCATGGTTCAAGTCCTCAGCCTCATTACACCTGGAATGGACAAGAAACACACATCACCGTTTTTTGTTCCAAATGTATCAACCGTTCCACTTTGGCGGAAAAACCACTCAATCAGGCCCCGTTTTCGCTTCCGGTGAGTAATGTTGACATCATCAGGCGAGACTCGAGCCGAAATGGATCGTCGATTTTCCGCGAAGGGCTGTTGACAGCCCGGATGCAAAGCGAGCCGCACGTATAGCGAGAATCTTGCGATTCAGCATCTTGTGGGAAAAAGCGATTCAAAATCAATACTTAGCCGTGAACAAACACTGAATCAGCCGGAGTCAGCGATTCGTCTCCGATTCGTTCTCAAGCTGTTCCGAATCGCAAAACGAGCAATCTGCAAGCTTTTCGCGCAACAGAAACCGCAGAGTAAATTCAAATCAGCCCTTGCGTTTGGGGCAACGGCTGTCCATGTGTTGTCTGCTTCGGAGAGGAGCTGACTTGACCTGGGGCACCCTCGCCTCATCTGCAGGACTATGACACTGACATCGCAGCCGATGATACTGAGCGGGCGCGGAGTAACCGCGGTGCTCGGACCAACCAATACCGGCAAGACGCATTATGCCATTGAGCGCATGGTTGCTCATGGCACCGGCGTGATCGGGCTGCCGCTACGGCTGCTGGCGCGTGAGGTCTATACACGTGTCGCCGAAAAGGTCGGGGTTCAAAACGTTGCATTGGTGACGGGCGAAGAGAAGATATCGCCTCCCAACGCCCGCTTTTCGGTCTGTACTGTCGAGGCAATGCCACGCGAGACCAAAGCCGCTTTCGTCGCGATCGATGAAGTTCAACTCGCCGGCGACCTCGAGCGAGGACACATCTTCACGGACCGTATTCTTCACTTGCGCGGCCGCGACGAAACGCTGTTGCTCGGCGCCGGTACCATGCGCCCGATCCTGCAGCAACTGCTCCCCGGAATCACCGTCGTCGAACGGCCGCGCCTTTCCCACCTGTTCTATGCGGGCCAGAAGAAGATCACCCGCCTGCCGCAACGCTCGGCGATCGTCGCCTTCTCCGCGGACGAAGTCTATGCGATTGCCGAGTTGATCCGCAGACAGCGCGGCGGAGCGGCAGTCGTTCTCGGAGCTCTCAGTCCACGCACCCGCAATGCGCAGGTAGCGCTCTATCAAGCCGGAGACGTGGAATATCTGGTCGCAACGGACGCGATCGGCATGGGTCTCAATCTTGACGTCGATCATGTCGCCTTCGCGCAAGATCGCAAATTCGACGGCTATCAGTTTCGCAATCTCAATCCCGCCGAGCTCGGGCAGATTGCCGGCCGCGCCGGACGGCATGTTCGCGACGGGACGTTTGGTGTCACGGGCCAGGTCGATCCCTTTGATGAGGAACTGGTCGAACGCATCGAAGGCCACGAGTTCGACAATGTGAAGGTGCTGCAGTGGCGCACCAAGAACCTCGACTTCGGCTCGCTTCACGCGTTGCGCGCGAGCCTTGAGAACGGTCCGACGGTCTCCGGCCTGACACGTGCTCTGCCCGCCGTCGACCAGCAAGCGCTGGAGCACCTGTCGCGCTACCCCGAAATCATCGATCTTGCCGATAACCCGGCGCGCGTCGAGAAGTTGTGGGAGGCCTGTGCACTTCCGGACTATCGACGCATCGCACCGGCTCAACACGCCGATCTGATTTCCACCCTCTTTTCCGATCTCGTCCGCTATGGCACGGTAAACGAGGACTTCCTTGCCGAGCAGGTGCATCGCGCGGATCGAACAGACGGTGAGATTGACACGCTTTCGGCGCGAATCGCGCAGATAAGGACTTGGACCTATGTATCGAATCGGCCCAATTGGCTTGCCGATCCGACACACTGGCAGGAAAAGACGCGGGAAATCGAAGATCGATTGTCCGATGCGTTACATGAAAGGTTGACGAAACGCTTTGTTGATCGCAGGACATCTGTGCTCATGAAGCGCCTGAGAGAGAATGCGATGCTGGAAGCTGAAATCAGTGTAAATGGCGATGTCTTCGTTGAAGGACATCATGTGGGGCAACTGTCGGGATTCCGGTTCACGCCCATTTCGGGAGCGGAGGGACCGGACGCTAAGGCCGTTCAGTCTGCTTCGCAGAAGGCGCTCGCTCTGGAATTCGAGGCACGCGCGGCTCGCCTCCATGCAGCCGGCAATGGCGATCTCGCGATCGGCTCCGACGGTTCGATCCGCTGGTTGGGCGACCCGGTGGCGCGCCTGGCAGGCAGTGATCATGTCATGCGCCCGCGCGTCATCATCCTCGCCGATGAGCAGTTGACCGGCAATGCCCGCGACCACGTGGCCGCTCGTATCGAGCGCTTCGTAAATCATCACATCAGCACCGTTCTGAAACCGCTTGACGACCTGTCTCGCGCGGAGGATTTGCAGGGCCTGGCAAAGGGCCTGGCATTTCAGCTCGTCGAGAACCTCGGCGTGTTGTTCCGGCGTGATGTGACTGAAGAGGTAAAGTCGCTGGATCAGGATGCACGCGCTTCGATGCGCCGCTACGGTGTCCGCTTCGGCGCCTACCACATCTTCGTCCCCGCCCTTCTGAAGCCCGCCCCGGCAGAGCTCATCACGCTCCTCTGGGCACTGAAGAACGACGGTCTCGACAAGCCCGGCTACGGCGATCTCATTCCCGTGCTGGCCGCAGGCCGCACGTCGGTTGTCACCGATCCAGGATTCGAGCGCACCTTCTACAAGCTGGCCGGCTTCCGGTTCCTTGGCAAACGTGCAGTGCGCATCGACATCCTGGAGCGTCTGGCCGATATCATTCGCCCTCTGCTCCAGTGGAAGCCGGGCCAGGCCAATCGTCCGGAAGGCGCATATGACGGCCGCCGTTTCACGACGACGACCGCCATGCTTTCGATCCTTGGCGCAACGCTGGAGGACATGGAAGAGATCCTGAAGGGACTCGGCTATCGCGCCGATGCTGTTAAGGCAGAGGAGGCGGCCGCCCATCTGTCGGCCCAAGACGTTGCAGCAACGCCCGCAACCGAGACTACGGTTGAGGACAATGCAGAGAAGGCGGATCACGACGATGCCGACAGCGCATCGGAAGAAACCGCTTCGGAAGCCCCCGCTGTTGTTGAAGCGGTGGCTACCGAACAACCGATCGCCGCAAACTCCGAAGAAGCGGAGGAGCCGAAGCCGGTTCTTCTCTGGCGCCTTGGTGGCCGTACGGACAATCAGCGTCAGGCTCGCAACCCGGGCGAACGCCGTGGTGGCAACAATCGCGGCCAGGACCGCGGATCCGACCATCGTCGTCAGGGTGGTGCAGGTGGAGAAGGCCGCGACGGCAATCGCCAGCATCACGGCAAGGATGGCGGCAAGCCACATCAGGGACGCGGCGACCGCAGCGAGCAGCGCGGCGACCGTCAGGACCGTGGCGATCGCAAGGATCGCAACAACAACCGTGGCGGCCCGCAGCCGTTGCGCTTCGAGGCAAAGCCGCCGCGTAAGGAAAAGCCGATCGATCCGGATTCTCCTTTCGCGAAGCTCGCTGCCTTGAAGGAGCAAATGAAGAAGTAAGCGGATGGGCGGGGAGACACAGCCAGGAAGCGGTTCGCGGCAACGCATCGACAAGTGGCTGTTCTTCACGCGCATGGTTAAATCGCGCTCGCTGGCACAAGGCCATATTCAATCCGGACATGTCAGGATTAACGGCGAGCGTGCCCTTCAGCCGAGTCAGACGGTCAAGGTGGGCGACAGGGTCGAACTGGCGCTCGAGCGGCGCGATGTTGTCCTCATCGTCAAATCAGGCGGTGAGCGACGCGGCCCCTATGAGGAAGCCCGGCTGCTTTATGAGGATCTGACGCCGCCACCCGACGAGGCGAAGCGCCTCACACCTTACGAGCAGGCAATGCGGGCAACGGGAGCAGGGCGACCCACAAAAAAGGAACGCCGTGCAATCGACAAGCTGATGTCGGACGAGGATTAGAAAACTCTGTCCGAACTGTGGGGTTTTGCGATTTCTTTATTCTTGAAATCCGCAGATAAAGCCGATACGTGACAATCAACTTGCCGGATAGCGTGACTGCCTCCCAAGCATCTCACTGCTTCCTTTCCGGTTGGGGGAAAGGCGCGACGTTCCAGGTTGCCCGGCCCCATTGTATGGAAGTCCTGGAGTTCTTCATGACCTATGTCGTGACCGACAATTGCATTCGCTGCAAATATACCGACTGCGTGGAAGTCTGCCCCGTTGACTGCTTCTATGAAGGCGAAAACTTCCTCGTCATTCATCCTGACGAGTGCATCGACTGTGGTGTTTGCGAGCCGGAATGTCCCGCCGAGGCGATCAAGCCGGACACGGAGCCAGGCCTCGACAAGTGGCTCAAGATCAACGCCGAGTATGCCAGCATCTGGCCGAACATCACGGTCAAGAAGGATGCCATGCCCGAAGCGAAGGAAATGGACGGCGAAAGCGGCAAGTTCGAGAAGTACTTCTCGAAGAATCCCGGAGCCGGCGACTGATACTAAAGTTCCAAGCTTAGGCCTGAAACCGGGTTCAGTGACCAAGAAAAATAGCTGAAGTGTGCCTGCGGCATATGGGTGTCATGTGTTGCGCGCATGACTCAGCCGCAGTAAATTATTGATTTCCTCATATTTTTGTGATAGCTTCCTCACACTGATCCATTTGCGGCATGAAGCATGCCCAAACCACCACGAAAGCAAAACAAATCCAAAAACGCGGTTTCCGTGACATATCAACGCCTTGAGCCGTGAGGTTCTAAGCTTGTGCGCATGGATGTGTTTGTTTTTGTCCAGTGGGACCAGAAGTAAGTCACCCGACGGATCTGACCGTCTCATCCGGGCCTGACTGACCCGGCTCCGGCTGCAGCCGGAAGCGTAACAGGGAGTGTTTGAATAGAATGACGACCCAGCAGAAAAAACCTTCTTCCGCACGTCACGGCTTCAAGACCGGTGAATCGATCGTGTACCCCGCACATGGCGTCGGTACCATCAGCGCCATCGAAGAGCAAGAAGTAGCAGGCATGAAGCTTGAACTTTTCGTTATCGATTTTGAGAAGGACAAGATGCGCCTGAAAGTGCCGGTCGCGAAGGCTATGAGCATCGGCATGCGTAAGCTCTCCGAAACCGATTTCGTCGAGCGTGCGTTGAAGGTTGTGCAGGGCAAGGCGCGCGTCAAGCGTACCATGTGGTCCCGTCGCGCCCAGGAATATGATGCCAAGATCAATTCCGGCGACCTCATTTCCATCGCTGAAGTTGTCCGCGACCTCTATCGCGCCGAGAACCAGCCGGAACAGTCCTATTCCGAACGTCAGCTTTATGAAGCTGCGCTTGACCGCATGGCACGTGAAATCGCTGCCGTGAACAAGATGTCGGAAACCGAAGCTGTCCGCCTCGTAGAGACCAACCTTAACAAGGGTCCGAAACGCGGCAAGGCAATCGAAGAAGACGAATCTCAGGATGAAGCTGCGTAAGCTCTCTGTTTTTTCTGCAAAAAACCCGGCCTAGTGCCGGGTTTTTTATTGGAACTTTTTCAGTGCTCGCGCGTTTCAAGAATGTAGCTGCGGACCGCGTCGGGAACTGACATCACCCTCGAACGCTCGCATCCTTGTAAACGTTCGATGAGGAGCGGATCATGCCTTCCACGTTCTGCCTATCCGGCAACTTGAAGAAACTGGTCCTACCCGGCCGTATTACCGGCGCATAACCCTAAGCTAGGGCCCCATCTGGAAACGTCCAGAGTTCGGGGCCTTTATACGTTCAAGACATGAATTTGGTCTGGGCAGCAATGTCCGGAAGCAAGGATTCTTTGCCCTTTTTTGGCGTCACGCCTGAATTCAGGAGACCGATATGAAGAACATGTCAGCAGACCGGCGCATGATTAAAATCGCCATGGCGGCTCCCTACCTTGCCCGCGAAGAGGAACACGATCTCGCAATCCGCTGGAAGAACAATGACGACCGTGGCGCCCGCAATCAGATCGCCATGGCCCATATGCGCCTCGTCATCTCCATGGCGGGTAAATTTCGTAACTTTGGCCTGCCGATGAGCGACCTTGTGCAGGAGGGCTACGTCGGTCTGCTGGAGGCCGCAGCGCGCTTCGAGCCGGAGCGTGATGTCCGCTTCTCCACTTATGCAAGCTGGTGGATCCGAGCCTCCATCCAGGATTACATCCTTCGCAACTGGTCGATTGTTCGCGGTGGCACGAGTTCTGCCCAGAAGGCCCTGTTTTTCAATCTTCGTCGTCTGCGCGCCAAGCTCGCCAGGGGCGACACGCAGCTCACGCTCCAATCCATCCACCAGGAGATCGCGGCCGCACTCGGCGTCAGCCTTTCAGACGTCCAGACGATGGATGCCAGACTTTCAAGCAATGACGCCTCGCTGCAGGCACCCTCGGTTTCCGGCGATGCCGACAGCGCCGAGAAGATGGACTTCCTCGTCAGCGATGAGCCTCTGCCTGATGAGCAGGTATCGAACATGATCGACGGCGAGCGTCGCCGCAACTGGCTCGCTTCTGCCCTAAAGCACCTCAATGAGCGTGAAATGAAGATCATCAGCGCCCGGCGGCTCGCGGAAGACGGCGCTACGCTTGAGGAACTCGGCGCGGATCTCGGCATTTCCAAGGAACGCGTCCGGCAGATTGAAAGCCGGGCGATGGAGAAACTGCGCAGCGCGCTCGTCAGCGCGGACCCCTATATGGCCGCATCCGCCTAAAAGAGCTTACTCCCAGCGATGGAACTGGCCCGGTGAAAGCCGGGCCCCTTTTTATTCCGCGATAATCTTGACGCGGTCGCCCGGGGAAACGGAGGCACCCGTCGGCAAAGCATTGATAAGCTTGAAGAGATCGAGCTTGCGATCCGTGCCCATCATCCGCGCAGCAAGCGTCGTGATGTTCTCGCCCGGCCGTACTTTGACGACCCTGACCCGCAAGGGCTTCAAGGAAGCCGTTTCTTCCGGGGTCATGCGGCGGAAGCTTGCCCGCAACACATCGGCGGTCTGCTGCAGCGTCGCGCTACCCTTCGGCACGGCCGTCAGGAACCGGAAGATCTGTGCGTTGTTGCGGATGACGGTGACGTCGAAGTCCCAGCGATCTGCGCTCGCCCGCGCCGTCGCGGCCTCCATTCCATTGACCGTGATCTGCTGAATGGTCGACGGATCAAGGCCGGTAACCCAACCGCTCGAGATGTAGTTCGTCAGGCTCTGGTTCTGATTATCAGCAACGCCGTCAAAACGGATCGCAACATCGCCGGGACCGGTCGCCATGACCGCCTCGACCTTGTTGTCGATCTTGAAATCAGGAGGCACGTCGAAGCGAATACCGAGACCACCGTGCAGGAAGGTCTGACCGCGCACATACCCTTCCTCCGGACTGTCGCCGTAAAGTAGGCCGTCGATTCCGTCGAGATAGTAGTCCCTGCCCGTGTCGCCAACCTTGCCTTCCTGACCGAAAGCACGCGCATGGTCGCGCGCAAGTTCGATACGCTGTGCCGAGTTCGGATGGCTGGACAGGAAGTCGAGGCTCTGATCCGCCTCAGGATCGACCGACATGAAACGGCTATAGGCAGCCATGGAATCCAAGAACCGCGCAGCAGCATAGGGATCGTAGCCTGCCTCGCCGAGCATGCGGACGCCGATCACGTCTGCCTGCAGTTCCTGCTGCCGCGAGAACGCTGCCAGTCGCAGCTTGCCACGCGCCAGCGCCTGCTTTCCGGCAATGTCGCTCGACAACACTTCGGCAACGACACGGCTGGCGATAACTTCCGCTTCCTCGCGCTTCTGCCGTTCGATGCCATGATTTGCGGTAACGTGGCCCATCTCATGCGAAAGAACAGCAGCGACCTCGGAGGCATCGTTGGCAAGCGCCAGCAAGCCACGCGTCACATAGAGATAGCCGCCGGGCAAGGCAAACGCGTTGATAGCCGGCGAGTTCAGGATGGTGATGCGATAGGACTGACTCGGATTCTCCGAGACCGCCGTCAGTGCGCCCGCGATACGGGCAACCAAGCGCTCGGTCTTAGCGTCCTTGTATTCACCGCCATAGCTCGCGACGATGCGCGGATGCTCGCGGGCGCCCATGGCAGCGCGCGGATCGTTCTTCTGCACTTCATCGACGATCTGCGGATTGGAGGAGGGTGCAACGCTTGGCTGATAGGACTGCTCGAGAATGGATTGGCAGCCGTACAACGCAACGCTTGTCGCACACACAAACGACACCCGTCGTACCAAGCGGCACGCAGACGAGAGCACATCACTGGAAGGCGCGGGGAATTTCCACGTCGGCATACTGTCCAGTCTGGCTCTCCAAGTCATTTTGCTTGTCGGCCGGTCCGCTTCCGCGACCCGGTCGGTCTCATGGTGATTCAACAGGCGTCCGTCCCCGTTCTTGCACTGCACAATCGGGGACACAAGTCTTTGCTGTAACTGATTTCCGCATCGGTTGCATAGCGAGACTCTGACTAAATGTGGCGCCGTTGTATTTTAGCAAGCCTAACGTGCTTTCGAGTTCCCTCGGTCGCCTCAAATTATGGCGAAAGTGCCGTTACAGCTGCCAGATTCGTCAACTGCGGAGAAATTGCGCCAATCCGGGATGATCCTCGTGGCCCAGAAATTCATCCATCGGAGCGGCCACGACAATCCTGCCGTCTTCGATAAAAAGGCCGAAGTCTGCGATGCGTCTGACCTCGTCAGGATCATGCGACACGACGACGACGGTATTGCCGGTCTCGCGATGCATGTCGAGCAGCAGCGCCGCCATTCCATTTCTCAAGCCGGGATCAAGCGCCGCGAAGGGCTCGTCAAGCAGAAGCACTGGGCGATTACGAACAAGAGCACGCGCGAAGGCCACGCGCTGCCGCTCCCCGCCGGAGAGCGTCCCCGGCATTCGCCGCTCAAAACCGGCGAGCCCCGCCTTTTCAAGCGAAGACATGATCGATTGCCGATCAGCAGCCCTGAGTTTCATTGCCGGGTTAATGCCAAGGCCGATGTTAGTAAAAACATCGAGATGCGCGAACAGATTATTGTCCTGGAATACGAGCGAGACGGCGCGTCGGGCCGGATGCTCGCCGGTTACATCCTTTCCCGCGATCAGTATCCGCCCTCGAATGGCCGTGTCGAAGCCGGCAAGCAGGTTCAGGAACGTCGACTTGCCAGCCCCCGATGCGCCCGTCACTGCAATCACCGCACCGGCGGGAAGCCGGCAATCGAAGTGAAACTCTTGCGCGCCAAGTTGGAGACCGACATCGCGCATCTCGACCGAGAACTGCGGATCACCCATGGAGAGCCACCTCTCGCCGCGCAGGCCCCATGGTGCCGGCGATCGTCAGCAGCAGGCAGACGATACCAAGGATCAGCGCCAACCCATCCGCATCGTTCGTCCGGTAGCTCCCCATGCGGCTATATACGAGCCAAGGCAGCGTGACGAAACTATCCGAACCGAACAGCGCGACGGCGCCGAGGTCGCCGAGCGACAGCGCCATCGCAAATGAAAATGCCGTGAGCATAGGCTTGAACAGGGCGGGCATGTCGATGAGACGTAGTTGCACCCAACCTGTGACACCGAGGCTCGCCGCAAGTTTCTGCGTCCGGCGTTTGTGAACGATGAAAGCGGGCTCGAGAACGCGCATCACAAAGGGCAGAGACATCAAAGCGTTAATCGCGACGATCAGCAGAGGAGTGGCTGCGCTCACATCACTGAAGCTTCTCAGCGCGAGAAACCAGCCCGTCGCAAGGACGATCGGTGGCACGAGCAAGACCAGCGACGACGCGCCACCCATGGCGGCAAAGAATGCTCCCGCACCCGAGACCCCTGGACGTCGGAGAAGCACCGCCCGGCGTGCACTCACCAGCATCATCGAGATCAGCAAAGCGAGGACCGCTGCGGACACTGAGATGGCAAGGCTGGTGCCAGCCGACTGCCAGAAAATGGGTTCGCGCAACAGCTTCATAAGATCAGACCGAAGGCCTGCGAAAACCACTGACATCAGAGGCAAGCCCAGAAACAGAGTAGCAAGCAGCAGGACGCTGCCATCCAAAAGCCGCGCACCCGGCAGTCCCCCATCCGGGCGCCTGACGGCCTTACCGGCCGTCGTCCCCTCATCCTTCGGCGCCGGAAGAAGCGACAGCGCCCCAAGGATCACAGCTGTAAGGACGATCTGAAGCAGGGAGAGCGCGACAGCCCTGCCTGGATCAAAATCGAAGCGCAGCGATTGATAGATAGCGACCTCGACGGTCGTCGCGGCTGGTCCACCACCCAACGTCAGCACCAACGTGAAACTTGTGGCGCAGAGCATGAAGATCAGGCCGGCGATACCGGGAATGACAGAGCGCAGAACCGGCCATTCAACGAAGCGGAAAATCGAGCCAGGCCGCATGCCGAGACCGCTCGCCATCAGCCAATATTCGGCTGGCACGCGTTCCAGTGCTGCCAGCATCAGGCGGCAAGCGAGCGGCATGTTGAAAAAAACATGCGCCAGCAGGATCCCAGAAAGCCCGTATATGCTGATCGGTTCCGCCATACCAAGCTTGAGCAGCACCAAGTTCAGGATGCCCTGTCGTCCCCAGATTCCGATCAACCCAAGGGCCCCGATCAGAACAGGGAGCCCCATCGGCACCGCCATGAGGCGAATGATCCAGATACGGCCGGGGAAATGCCGCTGACGCGCCAGGGCTTGTGCGACCGGAATGGCGAAAGCGATGGAGAGCAGCGTCGAGAGTAGGGCCTGCAACAATGTGAAACGAAGGACCCGCAGGACGTATGGTTCGAACACCGCCGTCAGAGTGGACGAGGTATCGTTCGAGAGAAGTAAGGCAAAGATTGCAAGGCCGACGAAAACGGCAATGCCGGCGAGGCTCGCAGCCCCGCCCAGCATCGCATGTCGCATCTCCGCCTTAGTCAGAAGCATCAATTCATGCTCATGGCAGCCAGCCACTCATCGACCCAGGCCTTGCGGTTTTCGGCGACCTCGTCCGAGCTCATCAGAAAGGTCTTTGACGGATTCACGAGCTTGCCGAACGCATCCGGCAGCGGCTGTGACGTCGCCGAAACTGGCATCATCCAGTTGTTGGTCGGAATGGTATCCTGGAAGCCCGGCGTCACCATGAACTTCAGGAACTCACGCGCAAGCTCCTTGTCGGGCGCATTCTTAAGCAGGCCTGCCACCTCGATCTGTATGTAATGGCCTTCTGAAAATGCGGCCGCCTGATAACGGTCCGTATTTTCCGCGACCATGTGGTAGGCAGGTGAGGTCGTGTAGGAGAGCACCATCGGCGCCTCACCCTTGGTGAAAAGCCCGTAAGCTTCGGACCAGCCGGGGGTCACCGTCAGCACCCGCTTCTTGAGTTTTGCCCAAGCCTCAGGCGCCTTATCGCCGTAAACAGACTTCACCCACAGCAAGAGACCGAGCCCTGGTGTCGAGGTGCGCGGATCCTCTATGACGATCTTTTGCGATGGATCGCCCTCAACCAGATCCTTCATGCTTTTCGGAGGATTTTTGATCGTCTGAGTGTCGTAGATGACGGCGAAGTGGCCGTAGTCGTAAGGCACGAATACGTCGTCTTTATAGTTCCCAGGCACTTTAAGCGCGCCAACATCGACACCGCTCGCATCGAACAGGCCGGTTGCTTTCGCTTCCGTGGTCAGATTCGTATCCAAGCCGAGCACCACATCGGCCTTCGTGCCGGCGCCTTCGAGTTTGAGGCGCGACAACAAGGCCACGCCATCGGCCACGCTGACGAAATTGACGCTGCAGCCGCAGGTCCTCTCGAATGCTTCCTTAACCTTCGGACCCGGACCCCATTCGGATGTGAAGCTTTCGTAGGTGTAAATGGTGAGCGTCTTGTCTGCCGCCTGCGCGCCTGCACCGGCCAGGCCGACAGTCGCGACCAAAGCCGTAGCAAGCAGCGAACGGCTCTTGAACTTGATTTTGAACATGGCACCTCTCCTCTGGTTTTTGCTTGAAGGGGAAAAGGGCGGTGCCAGATGTCACGCGTCTAATCCCTCCGCCGGTGTTAGCCGGATCAGGTTCCGCGGGTTGGCTTTCAGCCTCTCAGCCGCATGCCTGATGGCACGGGCACCCCGTTAGAGCGTTTGAGATGTATCGCCACGCTTGGCGTCTTGCAAGTGGCGGCCTTAGGCCGCGCTCGGCATTTACTCGGCGGCTTCGGCACTTGCCGCCCGCCGCACCTCTGCCACCCGCGGCAACTGCGTCGGCTTCAGCATCACCGCTGCGCAGAGGCCAATGAGAGCGATCGCGCAGGACGCCATGAAAAGCGGCGTGAACGCATTGGCATAGGCCTCGGCAACGGCGTGGTGCGCCTGCTCCGGCAAAGCGGCCAGTATCTTTGGAGTCAGTTGCTCGATGTCGGTTACCCCCGGAATGGAAGCACCCGTCTTGCCGAGCTGCCAACCGACGATCGCCCCGTAAATGGAGATGGCGATCGATGCGCCGCCCATGCGCGACAGCGTCACCGATCCCGTTGCGGCGCCGACGTCGCGCGCCGGGGCGGCATTTTGAACACCGATCACCGGCACCTGCTGTGCGAGGCCGACGCCGAAGCCGTGGAGAGCCATCACCGCCCCGATCAGCATCACCGGTGTCCCGACATGAACCTGCGTGAGCAGCACGAATGCGATAGCACTGCAGGTCAGGCTTGCGATCGCGAACGGCTTGTAGCGTCCGGTCATGGAAATGATGCGGCCCGCGGAGAGCGACCCGCAAACGATGCCGCCGGTCAGAAGAATAAAGAACGCTCCAGCCGCCGACGGTGAAAGACCGGTCGTCGTTTGCAGGAACAACGCGAAATAATTGACCATGCCAATGCCGATCGCGCCACTCATGACAGACATCACAAGCAACAGGCTGAACGTGGAATTGCGAAACAGAGACAAGGGAACGATCGGTTCTGCAGCGCGACGCTCGACGAAAATCCAACCAACGACCGCCGCTACGCCAAGCGCCATGATGGCCAGGTTTTGAGGAGCAATCAGCGAGCCGAAGACCTGTGCGCCATCGGTGGCCAGAACGATGCTTGCCGTCGTCAAGGCGAGCAGCAGGGCGCCGGCGTAATCGATCTTCGGACGGCGGTTGGGCTTCCGGTAAGGCAGCATCAAAGCCAGACCGACAAGGACGACGAAACCGATCGGAACATTGACGAGGAAGATCGAGCGCCAGCCGAAAAGATCGCTCATCGCACCACCGAGAACAGGCCCGATCGCACCGGATGCCATCAACACAAGGCTGGAATAGCTCTGGTACCGCGCACGTTCGCGCGGCTCGAACAGGTCCGCGTTGACGGCGAAGATCGACACCATGATGCCGCCGCCGCCAAGTCCCTGCAGCACGCGGGCCGCAATCAGCGTGTTCATCGACACGGCCAGTCCGCAGACGGCGGAGCCGACCGTGAAGATCATGATCGCGGCCATCATCACGTACTTGCGGCCGAAGAGGTCGCCGAGCTTGCCGTAAAGCGGCATCACCGCGCTCACGGCGAGCAGATAGGCCGAGCCAACCCAACTGAACCGCTCGAGGTGGCCGAACTCTCCGACGATCGTCGGCAGAGCCGTTGCGACAATCTGGTTGTCGAGTGTCGCCATGAACATGGCGGCCATCAGGAAAAGGAAGAGGATGAACCGCCGGCGATGATCCGTCACAAGTGGCGCTGCAGCAATTTGAGTGTCCATGAAAGCGTCGTTCCAGATTAGGGAGTGGCCATTTATGTGCTGTTAGCATATACTTGTCAATGTCACCTGTTTGACATCGGCATATTCTCATTTGCCACCTGAGATGCTATGTTTCCGCAATGAACGAGAGCTTGACGAACCTGACCGACACCGAGGCCGAGACCCACGAACCGGACATCCTGCGCATTGGTCAAAGCATGACCCGCATGCGCTTGATGACCGGGCGCAGACTGATCGGGAGGCTCGCCATTCAAAGTGTGGCGCCCGGGCTTGAACTGTCCCACCTCGACGTGCTGGACGCGGTGCGGCGCGCACATGAGGTTGGCGACGTAACGGTTGGAACGATTGCCGAAATGATGCGGATCGACCCGTCGCGCGCAAGCCGCATCGTCGCGGAGATGGTGGGGCGGAACATTCTGCGGCGAAAGGCATCTCAAGCGGATGCGCGGCGGATTATCGTCGTCACGACGCCACTTGGACAGAGGCTGTTATCAGAGATACGCGCGCAAAAGCTCGCATTCGTTTCCGAGGTGGTCAAGGACTGGAAGCCTGAAGAGATCGAGGCGTTCGGGGAGCTGTTCGAGAAGTTCATTTCCGGCTTCGAGAGTGTTTTTGAGGCCCGCATCAAGGATATCGCCGACGAAGGCTGAGCTGCGGCCCTTTCCCTTCCCCCCTGCTTTGCGCTAAGGGCAGTGCGCATGAACCAATCCACCTTCACCATTCTCCTTGGCGGCGAGCTGCAGATAACCGATCGCCTGCGAAATGCCATCTCGGGCAGCCGTTTCATTGCCGCCGACGGGGGAATGCGTCATGCGGCAGCACTCGGTGTCGTTCCGGAGTTGTGGGTCGGTGATTTCGACTCGACGCCTGCGGATCTCGAGGGGGCTTTTCCCGGCGTGCCCAGGCAACCTTATCCCGCCGTGAAGGCGTCCACTGATGGCGAGATTGCCGTCTCGGAAGCGATTGCGCGCGGTGCAAAACGTCTCGTCTTGGCGGGAGCCCTTGCGGGTGAGCGTTCCGATCATGCCATTCAGCACCTGCTCTATGCGGTCAGCCTCGCAGAACAGGGTTATGACGTGCTCCTGACGTCCGGCAGCGAGGAGGCAGTGCCGCTAGTTGGCGGCGCAATCGAACTGGACCTGCCGCCTGACAGCCTCTTTTCGGTTCCTGGCTTCAGCGAACTGCGCGGCCTGACGATCGAAAACGCGCGCTACCCGCTGGCCGATTTCCATTTGCCCTTCGGCTCGTCGCGTACCATTTCCAATGTCGCGAAGGGCAAGGTGCGCTTTTCGCTTGAGAGCGGCCGCGCCATTGTGCTCGCCCGCCCCTATGACCTTTCCGGAGTCTGATCTTTGGCGCCTCCCATTCTGAAACTCGATGACATCTTCCTCAGCTTCGGTGGCACGCCATTGCTTGCCGGCGCGGCTCTGCAGGTGGAGCCCGGAGACAAGATCTGCCTCGTCGGCCGCAACGGCTCCGGGAAGTCGACGCTGCTGAAAATCGCCGCCGGCCTCGTCGAAGCGCAATCGGGTGAGGTCTTCCGCCATCCCTCCTCGACTGTCCGCTATCTGGAACAGGCCCCAGATTTCGCAGGCTTCAATACCGTACAGGCCTATGCCGAAGCGGGGCTTGGTCCTGGTGACGACCACTACCGCGTGACCTATCTCCTATCGCACCTCGGGCTGACCGGCGAGGAAGATCCCAAAAACCTGTCAGGCGGCGAGGCGCGCCGCGCCGCGCTTGCGCGCGTTCTCGCGCCGGAACCCGACATCCTTCTCCTTGATGAGCCGACCAACCATCTCGACCTTCCGACCATCGAATGGCTTGAAGGAGAACTGCAGAAAAGCCGCAGCGCACTCGTCCTGATCTCCCACGACCGCCGTTTCCTCGAGAAGGTCTCGACGGCGACTGTCTGGCTAGACCGCGGCACATCGCGGCGGCTCGACAGGGGCTTTGCCCATTTCGAAGCCTGGCGTGACCAGGTTCTGGAAGCGGAAGAGCTCGAGCAACACAAGCTCGGCAAGGCGATCGAGCGCGAAGAGCATTGGCTGCGCTACGGCGTCACTGCCCGACGCAAGCGCAATATGCGCCGCCTCGGCGAACTACAGACGATGCGCTCGCAGTATCGCGGCCACAAAGGCCCGCAGGGCACCGTACAGGCAACGGTTTCCGACGCGCAGGAGTCCGGCAAGCTCGTCATCGAGGCCGACAAGATCACGAAGACGTTCGGTGATCGGCCGATCGTCGCTCCCTTCTCCATTCGCGTGCATCGCGGTGATTGCATCGGTCTCGTCGGCCCGAACGGGGCCGGGAAGACCACACTGCTGAAGATGCTGACCGGACAGATTGCGCCGGATAGCGGCACCGTCAAGCTTGGAACCAATCTGGAAATCGCGACGCTGGATCAGAAACGCGAAGACCTCAATCCGGAAGAAACGCTCGCCCACTACCTGACGGATGGGCGCGGTGAGAACCTCCTCGTCAACGGCGAGCAGCGACATGTGACGGGCTATATGAAGGAGTTCCTGTTCCAGCCCGAACAGGCGCGTACGCCGATCAGGAACCTTTCCGGCGGCGAGCGAGCGCGGCTCATGCTGGCCCGCATTATGTCGCGTCCGGCAAACCTGCTGATCCTCGACGAACCGACCAACGACCTTGATATCGAGACGCTGGATCTGCTGCAAGAAATCGTCGCAGGCTTCCCGGGTACTGTAATCCTTGTCAGCCACGACCGCGACTTCCTCGACCGCACCGTGACATCGACGATCGCGCCGGCAGTTCCAGATGCACCTGATGGGCGCTGGATAGAATACGCAGGCGGCTATTCGGACATGCTTGCGCAGCGAAAGGGCGCGGTCGAAGAGCGGAAGAAGGCTGAAAAGGCGGCGGAACGATCAAAGCCGCAGGAAGCAGCAGCTTCCTCCGATACGGCGAAAGGAAAGGGCAAGCTTTCCTACAAGCAGAAGTTCGCTCTCGATAATCTTCCAAAGGAAATGGCCAAAGCCGAAGCCGAGATCACCAAACGCGAGGAGCGGATGGCAGACCCCAGCCTGTTCACCAAGGACCCTACCACATTCAACCGCTTAGCAGCAGAAATGGAGAAGCTCCGGGACAGTCTGACAAAGATGGAAGAGGAATGGCTGGAGCTTGAGATGCTCCGGGAGGAATTGGAAGGCTGAGGCATCTCTCGCCCGCTAATCCATCCGTCTGTTTGCTACGCAACCTGGCTTTCACGTTTCATTGATTCGTCAGCCTTCGATCGGCCGGACTAAGCTGCACCCGTATTCGCAGCTTGCACGACGGCAAGGAAGCAGACCATGCCACAAAATCTCAAAGTATCTACCGCGCTCCTCTGGGTCGCGGGTTTCCTCACTATTGCATCGCACGGCGCGCTTGCCCAAGAAGCGCAGCGTGTGCGTGGAGCCATTGAAAGCCTGAATGGCAACACGTTGGTGGTCAAAACACGGGAAGGCACCGATCAGACGATAACATTGAAGCCGGACTGGAAGGTCCGCGGCATCAAGAAGGCCTCTGTTGACGACATCAAACCGGGCGACTTCGTTGGCGTTGCATCGCTGCCGAAAGTTGACGGCGGCGACAGCGCTCTTGAGGTGCTGATCTTTCCAGCAGCCATGAAGGGCACCGGAGAAGGCAGTCGCCCCTGGGACCTGAAGCCAAACAGCACGATGACCAACGCAACCGTCGCTAAGGCTGTCAAGGCAATCGACGGCCACACCATCACGCTCACCTACCAGGGCAAGGAAAAGACGATATCCATTGCCGACGATACACCCATCGTTACCATCGCCCCTGCGGGAAAGAAGGACCTTATCGCAGGAGCGCGCGTGATCGTAATGGGTGAAAAAGCTGCCGACGGTACTGTGTCCGCAACAAATGTCACGGTCGGCACAAACGGCGCCATACCTCCGATGTAAGTGATCAGAGTGCTGGTGCCGGCGCGTTCGGGGCTTTTACCACAACCTTCGCTTCAGGCTTCGCGTGCAGGGCTTCGAGATGCAGCACGCGCGGCTTGAAAGTCTCGACGTAAGTGTCTGACCGGCCGATGTAGATCATCGTCGCCTCTGGCATGGAGGCGAGGACCTGCATCATTGTGGATTGCCATTCCGGCTCCATGCCCTCCAGCACTTCGTCGAAAACAATCCATTTCGGCCGCACGAGCAGCAGGCGAGCGAACCCGATCGCCCGCTGCTCGTCTGAGTCAAGCAGCTTGTCCCAGCGGGCTCGGGTATCAAGTCGAGAAACCAGATTTTGGAGACCTGCCTTTTCCAATGCCGCAACGACATCGGCATTCTGATAGGCGTCCACAGGTTCCGGAAACGCCAATGCTTCGCGAAGCGAACCACCCGGGATGTAGGCCGATTGCGGGATGAAAAGCATATCGTCCGTGGGCGGTAAACCGATCCTGCCGCCACCGCACGGCCACAGCTCGGAGAGTGCAAGGAAAAGCAGTTTGCGGTTCACGTTGTGATCGCCGTTGATCATGACATTTTCGCCGGCCTTGATCGTCACCGCGCTTTCCTGCACACGAAAGCCACCGCACTGATCAATATCTTCGCCGATCTTGGCGGCAATCCGGACATGGTCCAGCGTCAGGATTCCGGGAGGATTCCGTTCGTACTTGATCGTGCCCTTCAGATTGATCTCATCGCTCATGCTGGTGAGCGCCTGCCGGAAATCGGTGACGCGCATCAGCGTGGCGCGCCATTCGGCAATGGGGCCAAAGTTCGCGACATACCAGCGAAGGGCGGTATTGACTTGGTTGAAGGCGCCGACCGACACCATCAGCTGCCCGAACGTCAGTCCACCGGAGAAGTAGGCGGGCGCAGCAACGATGATCGGGATAACCACGACAAGCCAGCCGTAGCCGGCCGATACCCAGGTGAGGTTGACGTTGGCCATCGCCACCCGCTTGATAACAGCAAGTACCGCACTGATGTCGGTATTGATACGCTGCTGCTCATTCTCCTCGCCGCGAGCCACAGTAATCGCCGGCATGTTCTCATTGGCATGCATCAGCGCGAAGCGAAGTTCCGCTTCCTTCGAAAAACGGTCGGCATTGAGCTTCACCAGCTTGCGGCCAACCAGCTGACTGAGAATCGATGCGGACGCCGCATAGAAGATTGCCGCCCAAACCATATAGCCCGGAATGGAAAAGGAGCGTGTGCCGAAATGGAAGACAAATCCGCTGGAAAGGTCCCATAACACGCCGATAAAGCTGATAAGCAGAATCGTCGCCTGTACCAGCCCGATCATCAGGCTGGTTGTGCTCTCGGCGAGATTGCGGGCATCTTCGTGCAGGCGCTGATCGGGATTGACACCGATGAGGCCGCTGGCCGAAAGCCGCAGCGCGCGCTTGCGTTGGAGCCATTGGTTGACCAGATCGCGTGTCAGGCCTTCGCGCATATAAAGCGCGGTCATCTGGTTTAGCCAAGCCTGTACGACATTGAGCAGCAGCAGCATGCCTGCGATCAGGGCAAAGACCTTCAGCTGATGGAAGAAACCAGGCAGATCGCGCCGAGCGATGCTATCGTAGAACGGCGCATTCCACTGGTTAAGGATGACGGTCGCATAGGCAGTGGCGAGAATGATGGCGATCAGCGCGGTCGCGATCACCAAGACCCTTCCCCGCACGGGCGAATGCCAGAAGGCCGAGAACATGACCCTCAAGCGATAGCCCAGGCTCAGATCGTATCCTACTCTGTCCTGCCCTTGAATGCTTGGCCTGCCTTCGAGGTCATCTGCCATTACGCGTCCCTAGCCATCATTCTACTTCAATAAACATGGTGTTTCGCTGTGTCCACCAACAGATTCTAGCAGTCATTAACGCTGCGGTGACTTCATATCGCCCCGACCTTTCGTTTGAGCAATTGATTCGCGGATCGAGTGACGCTATTTAAGACGCTCCGTGGTGATTTGGCCGGCCGGCTTGCAGCCACGTTAAAGAAGTTGCTAAAGGGCCGCGTGCGGACCGATAGCAATGTATTCGTTGTTTTGATCGAGTGACCGCAATGCCCATCAAGATCCCCGATACCTTGCCTGCGTTTGAGACCCTGGTTCACGAAGGCGTGCGCGTGATGACCGAGACGGCGGCAATCCGTCAGGACATCCGTCCGCTGCAGATCGGGCTGCTCAATCTCATGCCGAACAAGATCAAAACGGAATTGCAGATGGCCCGTCTGGTCGGCGCCTCTCCGCTGCAGGTCGAGCTTTCGCTCATCCGCGTCGGCAACCACAAAGCAAAAAACACCTCGGAGGGCCATCTTCTCGCCTTCTACCAGACGTGGGAGGAAGTGAAGCACCGCAAATTCGATGGTTTCATCACGACAGGCGCGCCGATCGAGACGCTGCCTTACGAAGACGTGAACTATTGGGGCGAAATGCAGCAGATTTTCGACTGGACAGAGACCAACGTCCATTCGTCGATGAACGTTTGCTGGGGCGCGATGGCCGCGATCTATCACTTCCACGGTGTTCCCAAGTACGAACTCAAGGAGAAGGCCTTCGGTGTTTACCGGCACCGGAACCTGAAGCCGTCGTCGGTCTACCTGAACGGCTTCTCCGACAATTTCGAGGTCCCTGTTTCGCGCTGGACGGAGGTCCGCCGCAGCGACATCGAGAAATCGGGAAGCCTGGAGATCCTGATGGAATCCAGCGAAATGGGCGTCTGCCTCGTGCACGAACGCAAGGGCAAGCGGCTCTATATGTTCAATCACGTGGAATATGATTCAACGTCGCTTTCCGACGAATATTTCCGCGACGTGAACGCCGGCGTGCCGATCAAGATGCCGCACAACTACTTCCCGCACAACGATCCGTCGCTGACGCCGCAAAACCGCTGGCGCAGCCACGCACACCTGTTGTTCGGCAACTGGATCAACGAGATCTACCAGACCACACCCTACGATCTCAACGATATCGGCAAGAGCGACTGACACGAGCTGATGCAAGGCGGCTGGCGGAACGAATGCCGGGTCCGGCCGCGTTTCTTTTCGACGACACCGTTGCGGTTTGTGGCAAATAGGGGCAGGTTCCCTGCCTCAATCGAAGATATATCTGGATGGTCGCTATGGCGGAAATGTTGAAACGGGAAGTTTTTGGGCAGACCCAGTCGGGCGAGACCGTCTATCGTGTTGAGATCAAGGGTGGCGGGCTCACGGCCAAAATCATCACCTGGGGTGCCGTCATTCAGGATCTTCGCCTTGACGGTCACGATGCGCCGCTGCTGCTCGGCTTCGATGATTTTGACAGCTACCCCGCCCACTCCTCCTACTTTGGCGCGACGCCCGGGCGCTGCGCAAACCGCATCGGCGGCGGCAAGTTCACGCTGGATGGCAAGAGTTATCAGCTCGATCTCAATGAGAAGGGCGTGACCCACCTTCATGGCGGCAAGGACAACATCGCCAAGCGGAACTGGACAATCGTCGAGCATGATCTCGACCGCGTCGTGCTGAAGATCGTCGATCCGGACGGTCGCGGCGGTTATCCCGGCAACTGCACCATCCAGGCAACTTACTGGGTGCATGGTGACGGCGAATTTTCTGTCATCTACGAATCGACGAGTGATCAGCCGACGATCGCCAACGTCTGCCAACATGCCTACTTCAACCTCGACGGCCGCGAAGATGCGCTCGGCCACGACATCATGATTGCAGCCGAGGGCTACCTCGTGACAAACGAGTTGCAGATCCCGACCGGAGAGGTGCGGCCCGTCGCCGGAACGGTCTTCGACTTCCGTGAGATGTCGCCGATGAAGCGGTTCGACGGGAGTGAGCAGGCGCTCTACGATCACAATTTCTGCCTCTCCACCGAACGCATTGCAAAACGATCCGTCGCGCTTGCCCGCAGCCTGAGCTCAGGCGTTTCGCTGGAAGTCCGCACGACGGAGCCCGGCATACAGTTCTACGCCGGCTTCAAGCTCGACGTGCCTGTACCCGGCCTGGACGGACGCAAGTACGGTCCGTTCGCCGGCTTCTGCCTGGAAACGCAGGTTTGGCCGGATGCAATCAACCACGAGGGCTTCCCCAATGCGGTTCTGCGTCCTGGCGAAGTGCTGCGTCAGGAAACGGACTACATTTTCTCGAAGAGCTAACGCCTTCGTTCGGCTCGAAGAAACAAACCCTTGCAGGTCGCCTGCGAGGGTTTTTCTTTTCCGACTGATTTTCCCGCTTGCGATTGGTTCTAAATAGGTTCTATTATTGAAACATGAATAGAACCAGTCTGATAGCGGAGCTGAACAGCCGTGGCCTGCGCGGCGTGGCGCTTAGCGGGCCGCTTTACAAGCGGTTGGCGCAGGCCCTGACCGGCCTGATCCAAGAAGGATTGCTGAAGCCCGGCACGGCGCTTCCCGGCGAGCGCGACCTTGCTGAAGCCCTGAAGGTCGGACGCGTGACCGTTCGGACCGCCTATCGCGACCTAATGAATTCAGGCACGCTTGAATCCCGGCATGGAAGCGGCACCTTCGTCTCGAGCAAGGTCGAGCGGATGGAGCAGTCGCTATGGCGGCTTTCTTCGTTCTCCGCCGATATGCGCTCACGCGGTCGTGCGCCTGCTGCGAGGATCTTGTCTCGAACCGTCAATACGCCATCTCCCGACGAAGCCTTTTTGCTTGGGCTCGGCCTTGATGAACCTGTCCTTCGTTTGGATCGCCTGCGCCTTGCCGACGGCCTCCCGCTTGCGATCGAACGCGCTGTCGTACCGGTGAAGTTCCTGGGAGAAAATGCCGGCGGGGAAGGATCTCTTTACGAAGCGCTTACGGCAAGCGGTCACCGCCCCGTTCGAGCGCTGCAGAGATTGACGGCGGTCACGCTCGATCCGTCATCGGCTGCGGCGCTGGACGTGAAAGCCGGTGCACCCGCGCTGCTGATCGAACGTGTGTCGCGCCTGGAAGACCAGCGTGTCGTTGAATACACCCGCTCCCACTATCGTGGTGATGCATATGATTTTGTTGCGGAATTAAGAATCGGAGATGACCTATGAGTGAAAGCCATTCGCTGATGTTGCAGGAAGCCGGCCAGTCGCCGGAGGTCGTCGCAACGCTGCTTCAGAAAGAAAAGCCCGTCTTCGACGAAATTGCGAAGCTGTTTGCATCAGGTGCGCCGACTGTGGTGACAACAGCAGCCCGCGGATCCTCGGACCACGCAGCGACCTTCTTCAAATACCTGTTCGAGATCACCTGCGGCGTGCCGGTCGCATCGGTTGGTCCGTCGATCGCGTCGGTTTATGGCGCGTCCCTGCATCTCAAAGGCGGCATCCACTTCACCGTCTCGCAATCTGGTGCGAGCCCCGACATCATTGCCTTGCAGGATGCGGCAAAGCACGGCGGCGCAACAACGATCGCCGTCGTCAACGTCACCGACAGCCCGCTCGCCAAGCAGGCCGACATCGTTCTCGGCCTCAATGCAGGCCCGGAGAAGAGCGTAGCGGCAACCAAGTCCTTCATCGCTTCAGTCGCCGCGCTTTCCGGTGTCACGGCAGCCATCAGCGGCAAACGCGACCTGCATGCCTCGCTGGAAAAGCTGCCGGAAGCCCTGCAGGCGACCAGCGGGATCGATACGAAGGCAGCCGAGGATGTACTTTTCGAGGCCAGCTCGCTCTATACGGCCGGCCGCGGCCCCGCTTTCGCTATTGCGCTCGAGGCCGCTTTGAAGGCCAAGGAGACGGCTAGCTTGCATGCGGAGGCCTTCTCGCTTGCCGAACTGATGCATGGCCCGATGCGTCTTGTTCAGCCAGGCTTCCCGATTGTCGCCTTTACGCCTGATGATCCGGCATTCAGCAACAACGTCCAGGCGCTCGAGCGACTGCGGAAACTCGGCGCGACCACCGTGCCGTTCTCGGCGCAGCCAGTCTCCGGTATCAACCTGCAAGTGCCGACGACCGGCAGCGGCCTACTTGATCCGCTCGCTTCGCTGCTGGTCTACTACCGCCTGATTGAGTCGGTGACGCGCCGCAAGGGTTTCGACCCGGACAAGCCGGCCAACCTGCTCAAGGTCACGGAGACGATGTGATGGTTCGCAAGATCTTCTCCGGCGCGCGGATCTTCGATGGTCAGCGCTTCCACGACGACAAAGCGCTCATCGTCTCGGACGGGCGCGTCGAGGCCATTGCAGCAGCAGGCGAACTGCCGGAGGGCGAGCACACGCGCTTTGAGGGCGGTGTCCTCTCGGCAGGCTTCATCGATGCGCAGGTGAATGGCGGCGGTGGCCGGATGCTCAACGACGAGGCATCCGCAGCCTCCATGTACATGATTGCCGACGGTCATCGGCCCTACGGCACGACCGCACTGCTGCCGACGCTGATCACCGATACGTCAGACGCGACCACTGCGGCGATCGAAGCAGCCAAGGAAGCCGTCAAGACGAACCGGGGGGTCGCGGGCCTCCACCTTGAAGGCCCGCATCTGGCGCCGGCGCGCAAGGGAGCCCATCTTGCCGAACTCATGCGCCCGGTCGAAGACAAGGACGTGAAAGCTTTCATTGCGGCAAAGGAGGCGATCGGCACACTGCTGGTAACGATGGCGGCCGAGCAGGTCACGGCGAAGCAGGTGCGTGAACTCAGCGAAGCCGGCGTCACCGTCAGCATAGGCCATTCCGATTGCTCCAGCGAGGCGGCAGAGGCGCGCTTCGACGCCGGCGCGCGTGGCGTGACACATCTCTTCAACGCCATGAGCCAACTCGGCCACCGGGCCCCCGGCCTTGTCGGTGCGGCCATCGACCATCCTTCAGTCTGGTGCGGCATCATTGCGGATGGCCACCACGTCGACCCGAAGGCGCTGCGAACCGCTCTTCGCGCCAAACGGGGCGAAGGTAAGCTCTTCTTCGTCACCGACGCGATGTCGCTGGTTGGATCGGAACAAGACTCCTTCACGTTGAATGGCCGGACCGTCCGACGCGAGAGAGGTGGCTTCTGCTCCAAACTGGTGCTCTCCGATGGCACGCTCGCCGGCTCCGACGTCGATATGGCGTCCACCGTCCGCTATGGTGTCACCTATCTGGAGTTGACCCTCGCGGAGGCCCTTCGCATGGCGACGCTCTACCCGGCGCGCTTCCTGCGCCTTGAGGATCGCGGCCATCTTTCGCCGGGTGCCCGAGCCGATCTGGCGCATCTGACCGACGCCCTTGAGGTCACAAGAACGTTCATCAGCGGCGAAGCAGCCTAGAACGCGAGGACGTGATGACAGCGATCACCGATGCCTATTTTTCCAACCTGATCGACCGACTCGAGACCTTGAAGGCGGAACTCGCCGGACCGATGACCCTGGCGGCCGATGCGATCCTGGAAGCCGCCCGCAATGACAAGCGGGTTTATGTGTTCGGTACGGGACACTCTCACATGCTGGCGGAAGAGGTCCACTATCGGGCAGGCGGCCTCGCTCTTACCGTTCCGGTTCTCGTCGGCTCCGCGATGCTGCACGAGGGCGCGGTGATCAGCTCCGTTTACGAGCGTACGGAAGGATTGGTGCGGCCGGTGTTGGAACGCTATGGAATGCAACCGGGTGACGTCATCATCATCGCGTCGAACTCCGGCGTGAATGCAGCGCCGATCGAGGCTGCCGATTACGGCCGCGAGATCGGCGCCAAGGTGATCGCGCTCACCTCGGTCTCCTACTCGAGTGCGGTTGCGAACGGGCGGCGCCGTCTTGCGGACATCGCCGACATCGTCCTGGACAACGGCCTCCCGCCCGGCGATGCGGTGATCGAACTCCCGGGCACGGAACTGAAGGTTGGTCCGGTTTCGACCGCTATTGGTGCAACGATTCTCAACGCCATCTTGGCGGAAGTGGCGTCAGAACTGTCGAAAGGCGGCGACGCACCAATTTATCTCAGCGCCAATATGCCCGGAGCCGCGTCAGTCAACCAGCGACTGGTCAAGAAGTATCGGCCACGCAATCCTCATCTCTAAGAGCGCTCGGCACCCGATTGTCAACGCCACGCCGACAGTCGGTCGCCAAAGTTCAATCTACCGGACCGTGAGGGTCGGGCGCATATTTCTTTCAAGAACAGCGGCGAGGCCAATGTCTCGCGGGCTTGGAAAGGAATGGTCCCATGACCCAGATCATCTTAAATTCAGCCGTCGCCATCCTCGTTGCGGTCGCCTTCGCGACAACGACCGCCGCCGCTCTTCGTGGCGAGAACCGCGCTATGCAGAAGGTGCCGGTCAGGGCCAAAGCAAGGCGCCACCCAAAGGGCTGAAAGACAGCCAAATAATTCCTCAAATCGGCCCCAATATCGACACCGGGTTGGACGACCAATGCATCGTGGGGAATTTGGAGTGCAGGGCAATGACCAGAATTATCGGCGCAGCCGCATTGTTGACCATCGCCATGGCGGCCTATGCGGCATACTTGAATCCGTACGATACGCGCAGCCAGCAAGGCCGCTATTCGCAGCAGATCGAGAGCCACGATAACGGCCTTACAGCGTCCATCCGTTAAACGAACAACTGACCGCCATTGGCGCTAAGCGTCGATCCGGTAATGAAGCCTGCGTCGTCGGAAACTAGAAAGACGACACAGCGCGCCACCTCCTCAGGTTCGCCGAGACGACCAACCGGTATCTGCGGAATGATTCTTTCGTTCAAGACTTTCTCCGGAACCGCAAGAACCATTTCTGTCCCGATGTAACCTGGGCAGATCGCGTTGACGGTGATGTTCTTGGCAGCACCTTCCTGCGCAAGCGCCTTGGTAAAGCCGAGGTCACCTGCCTTGGCAGCGGAGTAGTTCGCCTGGCCCATCTGGCCCTTCTGGCCGTTAATCGAGGATATGTTGACGATCCGCCCATAGCTCCGGTCGCGCATGCCGCCCCAAACCTGGTGCGTCATGTTGAAGAGACCGGTGAGGTTGGTGTTGACGACCTCGTGCCACTGCTGCGGCGTCATCTTGTGGAACATTGCGTCCCGCGTGATGCCGGCGTTGTTAACGAGGACATCGATCGGACCAAGTTCAGCTTCAACCTTCGCGATACCCTCGCCGCATGAGGCGTAGTCGGAAACATCCCATTTGAAGACGGGAATGCCTGTCGCGTTGTTAAAGGCGTTCGCCTTCTCATCGTTGCCCGCGTAATTCGCGGCAACCGCATAGCCTGCATTCTTCAGTGCGACGGAAATTGCGGCGCCAATGCCGCGGGTACCACCAGTGACAACAGCCACTCTGCTCATGTTCCGCTCCCTCATTTGAAGGCCCCGCTATCCTGCGGGGCTCAGGTTATAGTTGGATTGCCTGCTGTTCAAAGAGCTTCAAAGCACATTGCGACACCCATGCCGCCACCGATGCACAGCGTCGCCAGCCCCTTCTTCGCGCCGCGGCGCTTCATCTCGAAGAGGAGCGTGTTGAGCACGCGTGCGCCGGATGCGCCGATCGGATGGCCGATTGCAATCGCGCCACCGTTGACGTTGACGATCGATGGGTCCCAGCCGAGGTCCCTGTTGACCGCGCAAGCCTGTGCGGCAAAGGCTTCGTTCGCTTCGACGAGATCGAGATCGCCGACGGACCACCCCGCCTTTTCCAACGCCTTCCGCGATGCCGGGATAGGACCCGTTCCCATCACCTGCGGATCAACACCTGCGGTCGCCCAGGAAACGATCCGGGCGAGCGGCTGGATGCCCCGGCGGGACGCCTCGGCTTCCGTCATGAGGACGGCTGCGGCAGCGCCATCGTTGAGGCCGGAGGCATTCGCTGCGGTGACCGTGCCCTCCTTATCGAAAGCCGGACGCAGTTTGGCCATCGAGTCCAACGTCGCTCCGTGACGGATGTATTCATCGGCATCAACCGTCACGTCGCCCTTTCGTGTCGGGATGACGTAGGGAATGATTTCATCGGCGAAACGCCCGGCCTTCTGCGCGGCTTCCGCCTTGTTCTGCGATGCAACCGCGAATCGGTCCTGCTCCTCGCGGGAGAGCTGCCACTGGCGGGCAATGTTCTCGGCGGTGATGCCCATGTGGTAGCCATAGAAGGCATCCGTCAGGCCGTCCTTGATCATGGTGTCGACCATTTTCATGTCGCCCATTTTGACGCCGCCGCGCAGATGCGCAGCATGCGGTGCCATCGACATCGATTCCTGGCCGCCGGCGACGATGATCTTCGCGTCACCGAGCGCGATCTGTTGCATGCCGAGCGCCACGGCGCGCAGGCCAGAACCGCAGAGCTGGTTGACGCCCCACGCCGTTGCTTCCTTGGGAACGCCTGCCTTCATGGCCGCCTGCCGGGCCGGGTTCTGGCCCTCGCCAGCCGGGAGAACCTGACCGAGAATGACCTCGTCGACCTCGCTGGCGTCGACACCCGCACGTTGTAGCACGCCCTTGACTGCGGCCGCACCCAGTTCATGGGCAGGGACGGTGGCGAAGGCCCCATTGAATGAGCCAACGGCAGTGCGACCTGCACTAGCGATGACGATGGATGAACTCGACATTACGATCTCCTCGTTAACTCGACCGGATTAGAGGAAACTGACAAAGCTTCACCGTCAAGTCAAACGACAAGAGTATGCCCTTTAATTTTAGGGATTGCTTACGTTGAGACAAATTATCTCTGCCGCAAAAGGGGTTGCCGCATCGCACAAAGAGATTGTCACTGGGCTTCGTTTGCGTCTACATTCCTAGGTGGAGGAATTTCCATAACAATCAGACGGGCTTCGGGAGACTGATATGGCGAAGAATGACGGGCAGATCGTAATCAAGAAATACGCCAATCGCCGCCTCTACAACACAGGCACCAGCACCTATGTGACGCTGGAAGATCTGGCGGAGATGGTGAAGAAGGGAGAGGATTTTACAGTTCAGGACGCAAAGAGCGGCGACGATATTACCCACTCTGTGCTGACGCAGATTATTTTCGAACAGGAATCCAAGACGGGCAACACACTGCTGCCGATCTCGTTCCTTCGCCAGCTTATTACCTACTACGGTGACCAGATGCAGATGGTTGTTCCGAGCTTCCTGGAACACTCCATGCGCGCCTTTACCGAGCAGCAGGCACAGATGCGCGAGCAAGTCACGCGTGCTTTCGGCGAAACGCCGATCGGCAAGAATCTGCAACTGCCGATGCAGATGGTGGAAGATCAGGTGCGTCGCAATACCGAGATGTTCCAGCAAGCCATGCAGATGTTCTCGCCATTCATGACCCCACCGGCCAAGGAAAGCCGCAAAGCGGAAGCAAAGGATATCGACGAGCTGAAGGAACAGCTGCGCGCGCTTCAGAACAAACTCGATAACCTCTGAGCTTCAGAGCCCAATCGATACATCGCGCCCGGCGGTGCGAATAGATACGGCAAAGCCGCCAATCACGTCGATCAATGCAATCGTCAGCAGGATGAAGAAAACCTGAGTGGCCGCATCCTGGACGAGAAGAAACTCGACCAGGAAGGCAATGAAGACGAGCATCGATAGCATGTGGTTGGTCAGGCTGCCGTCATTGCGCGTCGCCTTCAGGATCTCGAAGAACAGGACACCGAGCGCGACGACGATGAAGAGGTCACCGAGCGACATGCTCCACATAGCTCCCGACATCATCGACAAAACGATGATGTCGTTCTGCAGCGAGGGAAGCCCATCGCTGCCCATCAAGCCCAGCATCGACATATTGTAAAGAATGAATGGGATAATCATCAATGGCACGGCATTGAACATATGGCACAGCTCCCCCCTCAGCCGGAGAATAGTGCCGTAAACAACCGCATCACTTCAAGATATCAGAAGAATGTTTTTGTGCCGGGGGAAAAGCAAAAGGCCGGCACATGGCCGACCTTGCAACTCTCGCTCAAGCAAGCGCAAAAGTATTATGCGCTTTCCTTTGGCGTCAAAACCTGACGGCCGCGATACATACCGGTCTTCAGATCGATATGGTGCGGGCGGCGCAGTTCGCCGGAGTTCTTGTCTTCAACGTAGGTCGGAGCCTTCAGTGCGTCTGCAGAGCGGCGCATACCGCGCTTGGACGGGCTCGTTTTTCTCTTCGGTACAGCCATTTCTCTTACTCCACTTCACGGGCAAACACATCCTACGGCCAGACTGGCGGCCGAAACGACGTATCGCGATTTCGGAAATTTTGCGCGCTTATACATGCCTTGAGGGTACTTGACCAGTCCCCAAGCTTATTTTTTGAGATTCCTGCGATTCATAGGTCAGACCTCGTCTTCTTCGACAATCCAGGGCTCGGATCGCGCCGCCTCTTCCCACTTCTTCCAGGCAGGATGCGCCTTGACGGCTGCAATATAACTTAGCGTGTCGCCGGCGGATACCAGGTCATAGACGTCGAAACGACTGACAACGGGTGCGAACATCGCATCGGCACCGGAAAAATTGCCGAAAAGGAACGGCCCGCCGGAGTGGGCGCGCAGGTCACGCCAGATCGTCTCGATCCGGGCGACATCAGCCATCACGCCGTCGGCAAGCGCAATCTTCCCCTTCGGCCGCCGGACATTCATCGGGCAAGCATTCCGCAAGGTCCTGAAGCCCGCAAGCATCTCCATGGAAACAGCGCGCGCGACCGCTCGCTTCTTATGCTCACTTGGCCATATCCCGGCTTCCGGGAAAAGCTCGGCAACGTATTCGATAATCGCCAGCGACTGCCAGACCCGAGTATCGCCGTGCTGGAGCACAGGAACCTGACCGGTCGGCGAAAACTCCCTGAAGCGCGGATTGCCGGCGGCGAAATCGAAGGGAACCAGCACCTCCTCAAAAGGAATGCCGGCGGCTGTCATGGCAATCCATGGCCGAAACGACCAGGACGAATAGTTCTTGTTACCGATGTAGAGCGTGAGCTTGTCCAACAGGATCTTCCTTTTACGCTTCGGGCGCGAACGCAAGCCGCTCCACGAAATGGTTCATGTCCTCGAAAGTGCAGAAGGCGGGCGGCCTCAATGCTATCACCGGAGTGGTTTCGCGCAGCGTGACGAGCGCGCGGTCGAGCATGGCCTGCCATACGGGTAGCGCTGCTTCCTGTAACCGCGCGATCGGGTAGCAGAATGTGATATGGAATTCATAGGTGTCATGATCCGGATGCCGGTAGCCGAACACGTGTGCGAACGCGTCACGCCATTCCTTCATAATACGCCGATCCGCAGCCGTAACACCGTTCACGGTAAGCCCTACCGGCGTTACGTCGGTAACTTCAACATCGAAGGGGCCGAGCGGCCCGAAGGATTGAAACCGATCCAGATAGATCTCGCTCATCCGCTCGATCGCGGTATCAAGCGTCACATCCTGCGGCCAGTAAGGCAGCCTGCGACGATACTCGATAACACCCTGAAACAGGGTCATGTGCAGACTGGAGATCGGCGTAAAGGCGAACTGAGATGCCTCCGGCATCGCCAGAAAACTCTGGCGCGCCTCAATGATTGCCTGCTGCGATGGCGATCCCTCGACCAGATGGCAAACGACGGTATTGCCAGGCTCGCGCAGAAACGTGCCGGTTGCGTCATAGCGGGTCCCGAGATGGTTCGGCGGCGCCGGGTTATGAACGGCGGAATACGTGAGAAGGCTAGGCGAAAAGGCAGAAATCATCGCTGGCAGTCCAGTCATTGGTGGCGGGATTTCCGTCCATACGTTTGAAGCACGAATGCCAGATGACACTCATGAACACCAACGACTTATTGCGATATCAATCATAAATGCATCTGATGTAATCACCTGACCCGCGCGCGCGCCGCTCGATGAGGCCGGCGAGCCGTCGCAATCCACGCCCGGGCTTGCCGGCGTTGCGATCGAAGGGATTGGGAAGCGACACGGCGAGAAGAGCGGCCTGCCGGCTGGTCAATTTCGATGCCGGCACCTTGAAGTGGTGACGGGCCGCAGCCTCGATGCCGTAGATCCCCGGTCCCCATTCTGCAATGTTGAGGTAGATCTCCATCAGGCGCCGCTTGGACCAGATGAAATCCGCCGTCACAGCCAATGGCAGTTCCAGCGCCTTGCGAACGAAGGACCGGCTGTTCCACAGGAACAGGTTCTTCACCGTCTGCATCGGGATCGTGCTGCCGCCGCGGGTCGCCTGGCCGCTCAGCGTATCCTCCAACAGCATCCGCATCTCACCCCAATCGACGCCGCCGTGGAAGCAGTACTGCCCATCCTCGGACATCATCACCGACTGAACGAGAACCGGCGAAATATCATCGAGTGATACCCATTGCCGGTCGTAGCCGCGCAGCAACACCAGATCGCGGAGCATGAGCGTGGAAACGGGGTGAACGAAGGGCAGCAGATAAAGGACAATCAGGACATAGGGAAGAATGACGAGCGCCACCAATGCAAGGACGATGCGCATGATCACGGGCCGGCTCTTAAGCCAAAACAACACGTGCCTGTGAAACGGCACGGTCATGCTTTCCTCTCTCTCCGGCGTTATGTCCAATTCCCCGACCCAGTCTCTTGCCCTTCTCCTCCATACCGTTTGCGAACTGGCATTGCCAGAGACAAAGGAAATCTTCACCGCACCATCGACAATTCCGTTGCAAGCAGAAGGCGGCTCATGCCAAACAGCGCGCCATGGACGCAAGCTCTGAAACATTCGAAGCCAGATTGACGACCACCGCACGCGAGGTCGAGGCTGTGCTCGGCGTTTTACTGTCGTCACCTGCGCTGAACGACGAAATCACCCGGCCGGAACGGCTGCGTTCAGCCATGAACTATGCCACCCTGAACGGCGGCAAGCGGTTGCGGCCCTTCCTTGTCGTGGAGGCGGCATCGTTGCTCGGTGGAAACAGGGACGCGGCACTGAGGGTGGGTGCGGCACTCGAATGCGTACACTGTTACTCGCTCGTTCACGACGACCTTCCGGCAATGGACGACGACGACCTGCGCCGAGGCAAACCGACCGTGCACATCGCCTATGATGAAGCGACTGCCATCCTCGCTGGTGACAGTCTGCTCACCTATGCCTTTGACATCATCGCCGCGCCCGAAACGAAATTGCCTGACGCAGCCAAACTGGCGTTGACGCTGGCGCTGGCCCGCGCTGCGGGCATCGGAGGCATGGCAGGCGGGCAGGCTCTCGACCTTGCCGCCGAGAAACAGGCGCCCGACGAGCAGGGCATCGTCACGCTACAGGCGATGAAGACCGGCGCCCTTATCCGCTTCGCCTGCGAGGCGGGCGCCATCATCGCCGGCGCTTCGCCGGACGATCGCGAGCGATTGCGTCAGTTCGGCGAGCGGATCGGCCTCGCCTTCCAACTCGCGGACGACATTCTCGATCTCACCTCCGATGCTGCCACGATGGGCAAGGCGACAGGCAAGGATACCGGCCGCGGCAAGGGCACGCTGGTGGCAATGCATGGTATGGCTTGGGCAGAAGCCAAGCTTGCCGAGCAGGTGCGCGAGGCAGAAGCATTGCTGGCGCCTTACGCCGAGCGGAGCATCATTCTTGCGGAAGCGGCTCGCTTCATCGCCGGTCGCAGGAACTGAAAAGCGTCACCGGGACAATGTTTCCGCTAACAGACTCCATGCAGTCTCTTGTCTATCGCGGGGAACCACGCCTAAGAACGATGGACAGTCGCCGGCCAAACAAGAGACGCATGATGCATGAGATCCTGACCTACCTCCCGCAGATTCTGCCGGCCTACGTCGCCTATCTGATCGCCGTCATCAGCCCTGGCCCTGCGATCATGGCAATCGTGTCCACTTCGATGACACATGGTCGAAAGGCAGGCCTGACCATTTCGCTCGGCATCTTCGCAGGCTCGTTCACCTGGGCCTGTGCTGCCGCTCTCGGCCTTGCGACCATCCTCCAGACCTATGCCATGGCGCTGGAGATCCTGAAAATCTTCGGCGGCCTCTATCTGCTCTATCTCGCCTATAAGGCTTTCAGGGCAGTGCGCGCCAACAATGAGCTGCCGACAGCTGTCGTGCAGAAAAACCTTACGACACGCGCCCTGTTGCTGCGCGGCTACGGTATCCACGTCACCAACCCGAAGGCCATCTTCGCCTGGCTAGCGATCATCGCGCTCGGCATGCCGCAGGGCGCACCGGCATCCGTCGCCGGTCTGATCATCGGAGTATGCATGGTGACAGGCCTAACCGTCTTCATGGGATACGCCATGTTGTTCTCGACACCACATGCCTTGAAGATTTACCGCGGGCTACGCCGCTGGATCGAAGGGGCTATGGCTGCCTTCTACTGTGTCGCAGGGCTGAAGCTGCTGACCAGCCGAATCTGAACGCTTCCGGCTGGCGCTTATTCGGCGGCCGTCTTCTGCCCGAAACGCTTTTCGATGTAGTCGACCACGAGCGCCTCAAAGTCCGAAGCGATGTTCGGGCCGCGCAGGGTCAACGCCTTCTTGCCGTCGATGAACACGGGCGCAGCCGGCGTTTCGCCGGTGCCGGGCAAGGAAATGCCGATATCGGCGTGCTTGCTTTCACCCGGCCCATTGACGATGCAGCCCATGACCGCAACGTTCAATGCTTCGACACCAGGATATTTTTCGCGCCAAACCGGCATGTTCTTGCGAATGTCGTTCTGAATGTTTTGCGCCAATTCCTGGAATACGGTCGAGGTCGTGCGGCCGCAGCCGGGACAGGCCGCAACGACAGGCACAAACTGGCGGAAGCCCATCACCTGCAGCAGCTCCTGGGCAACCTGTACTTCGCGCGTCCGGTCGCCATTCGGCTCCGGCGTCAGCGACACGCGGATCGTATCGCCGATGCCCTGCTGCAGCACATAGCCCATGGCAGCCGACGAGGCGA
The DNA here is from genome assembly GCF_002211315.1 of Rhizobium sp. R693. Taxonomy (NCBI): domain Bacteria; kingdom Pseudomonadati; phylum Pseudomonadota; class Alphaproteobacteria; order Hyphomicrobiales; family Rhizobiaceae; genus Rhizobium; species Rhizobium sp. R693. The sequence continues at coordinate 215,827 of NZ_LOKY01000023.1, forward strand.
CAATCCCCTTGCTGCCCATACCAGCTTCGGTAAGGCCGAGATGCAGGGCGTGGTCAGAGCGTTCGGAGAGCATCGAATAGACGGCAATCAGATCCTGTACCTGGCTGACCTTGGCCGACAGGATGATGCGGTTGCGCGGCAGACCGATTTCTTCGGCCAGATTGGCTGAAATCAACGCGGACTGGACGATCGCTTCGCGGGTCACTTGGCGTGCCGAAAGCGGTGAGCCAGCCTCGGCGTTCTGGTCCATCAGCGCCGTCAGCAACTCCTGATCCAGTGAGCCCCAGTTCACACCGATGCGGACAGGCTTATCGTATCGGATCGCCATCTCAATGATGTCGCCGAACTGCTTGTCCTTCTTGTCCTTGAAGCCGACGTTGCCAGGATTGATGCGATACTTCGCCAGTGCCTCGGCGCAGGCCGGATGATCGGCAAGAAGCTTGTGGCCGATGTAGTGAAAATCGCCGACAAGCGGGACGTCCATGCCAAGCCGCAGCAGTCGCTCGCGAATCTTCGGAACCGCGGCCGCGCTCTCGTCGCGGTCGACGGTGATGCGAACGAGCTCGGACCCCGCCTTGAAGAGAGCCGCCACCTGCGCAACAGTGGAGTCAATATCCGCCGTATCGGTGTTCGTCATCGACTGGACGACAACGGGCGCACCTCCGCCCACGATGACGCCGCCAACGTCGACGGCGACAGATGCGCGGCGTGGTTTCGGATCAAAATCTGCAGCAGAAGACATATAGAGTTCTTGAACCCCTGAATTTCGTGTCTTTCAGGTGGATCATGCCTGCTTTGTTGTCAACCGCCCGCGCATCACTTTTGCTTGGAGCCGTTTCAGTGGCCGCCGCCCGATATGCCGTCGGCATAGCGTGCAAGGTTCGAGAACAGCAGCACGACCACCAGCAAGACCGGCAAAGCCATAAAGACAACGCTGAAGCCGATATGCTCCGCCACGAAGCCGATCGCCGATGGCGCTACCAGCATGCCGGAATAGCCCATCGTGGTGACAACCGAGAGACCAATGCCGGCACGGAGACCGGGAATGTTGCCGGCAGCGGAGAAAGCAATCGGAACCATGTTCGAGATCCCGATGCCGCAAAGTGCAAAGCCTAAGATCGCAATTTCCGCATTGGGCGCGAAGGCGGCCAGCAGCATGCCTGATATTGCAAACAGCGTGCAGATCCGAAGCGTCATCACGCCGCCAAGCCGATCACGAACAAGATCGCCGCCAAAGCGCATGACTGCCATCGTCAATGAAAATGCCGCAAAACCGAAACCGGAAAGTGCCACCGACGCCCCCAGTTCCTGGCGCAAGTAGAGCGCGCCCCAATCCAGCACAGCACCCTCGGGAACCATGGAAAACAGCGCCATCAAGCCAATCAGCCACGGCAGCGGAACCAATGGCAGCCGGAGCTTTTCCTTCTTCTCGTCCGGATGGGGAGGGTCGGCAAGGATCATCCTCCAGGCGATGCCCAGAACAATCGCTGCAAGCGCAGTCGCAATCTGCGCATGCCAGAGCACGCCGACCTTGGCGATCAGCAGGCCACCGAGACCGGCACCGATCAGACCGCCCAAACTCCAGAAGGCATGGCATGAAGACATGATCGACCGCCGCATCGATTGCTCGACCGCAACCGCGTTCGCATTCATGGCAACGTCCATGGCGCCCATAAAGCCGCCAAACAGGAAGATCGAAACCGCCCCCGTCACAACGTTGGGCGCAAGCGTCAGCGCGAGAAGCGCCGGCATAAGGCAAACCGCAGCGATCTGCGCGACAAGCTTCGAGCCATAGCGCGCAATTTGCGATCCGGCGATTGGCATGAGGGTAAGCGAACCGACGCCAAGAACCAGGATCATCAGACCCAACTGAAACTTGCTCAGTTGCAAGCGCTCCGCGAATTCGGGAATTTTCGGCGCCCAGCAGCCGACTATGAAGCCATTGATGAGGAACAGCAGCGAAACCGCAATCCTGTTCTTCGTTATGAAGCCGCTTCTGACCATCGGCGCTGTGTTAACGCGGTTGTCCATTTCTCTTCCCACAATGTCTCAACGCCGGCACTCGCGCACGACGCGTTCATGAATGATACTTACGTCGATCCGCCAGCCACGATCGTCCTGCAGCCGCTGTCGCGATAGCGAGCCAGCATGACCGGGTCTGCATCACGCTCGACCACCAGACATCCGCATTGCGCCACCGGAAGCACGCTATGAGGCGCGGCCGTGCCGAATTTGTCGGACGTCGCGGCGACAAGGACCTTCCTGCTTCGCGATGCCGCAAAACGCTTGAATTCGGCATCTTCGAAGCCGAAGGTTGTTACGCCGGCCGTCAGATCGATGCCGCAAGCACCGAGGATGCAGAGATCGGGTGACAGGGATTCCATGTCGCGCAGAGCCTTCGCACCGAGCGCGCCGCCGACCTGCCGGTCAATCAGGCCGCCAATCAGGATCACGTTGACGGCAGGCCTCTCGATCAGGGCGCCGGCGATCGCTGGAGCGTTTGTTGCAGCCGTCAGTGACAAATCCATTGGCAGGGCCATCGCAATTGCAAGATTGGTGCTGCCCGCATCAAAAAAGACCACTGAACCGGGAACGATCTCCGAGACCGCGGCCACGGCAAGCGCCTGCTTGCGATCCCGCGCGATACCCGTACGATGATTGAGGCTTCCGCCAGCGGGGGAGAGCGGCAACGCGCCGCCATAGACGCGCTCGCATAGGCCTGCAGCCGCCATCTCACGCAGATCTCTGCGCACCGTGTCTTCGGATACACCAAATTCAACTGCAAGGTCTGCAGCAAGCACCCGACCATCGCTCCGCAGCTTCCGCAGGATTACGCTCTGGCGCTCCTGCAGAAGGAGTTCGTTCGTGTTCATGCCGATTTGAGCCCGATTGATACAGAATTGATATAAACATGCATAAACCGATGCAAACGTGCAAGCAAGTGCACACCCCCCTGTCGGTCTTCACAAACTGAAACATGCCGCGCCAAATCCGTGATAAATGAGAAAAATATTCGCAGATGCCGATTTTCTTTGCAGTTTTCTACGCTTCGCATCGCCGGCTTTTCTGCGACTTTCTGAGCATCGAACACCCCGTGAATTGGATAAAAAAATGAACATTCTGAAGACCATCGCCGCAGCAGCACTGATCCAGGCCGCCGCGCTTCTTCCCGCTGTTGCCGGCGAGAACCTCGCCGCCATCAAGTCATCAGGTGTCTTCAAGATCGGCACCGAGGGAACCTATGCGCCGTTCACCTTTCATGACGACAGCGGCAAGCTGGTAGGCTTCGACGTGGAGATCGGCGAAGCGGTTGCCGCCAAGCTTGGCGTCAAGCCGGAATTTGTCGAAGGCAAATGGGACGGCCTGATCGCCGGTCTCGATGCGAAGCGCTACGACACGGTCATCAACCAGGTCGGCATCACCGACGCGCGCAAGCAGAAGTATGATTTCTCCGAGCCCTACATCGCTTCAAAGGCTGTACTCATCATTCGCGATGGTGACGACAGCATCAGGGGCTTTGCAGACCTCAAGGGCAAGAAGTCGGCGCAGTCGCTGACCAGCAACTTCGGCAAGCTTGCTGAACAGTCCGGCGCCGAACTCGTCGGCACCGACGGCTTCGACCAGTCGATCCAGCTTGTGCTGACCAAGCGCGCGGACGCAACGATCAATGACAGCCTCTCCTTCCTCGACTTCAAGAAGCACAAGCCGGACGCTCCGGTGAAGATCGTCGCCCAGCAGGAAAATGCCGACTATTCCGGCATCATCATCCGCAAGGGCGAGCCGGAACTGCTGGAAGCGATCAACAAGGCGCTGGCCGACATCAAGGCTGACGGCACCTATAAGAAGATTTCCGACAAGTACTTCGGCCAGGACGTTTCGAAGTAAGTCGCCACCACAGGCGGCTTGCTGCCGCCGCTACATCCTTTATATGTGCGTGAAAAGCGTCCAGCGAAGCCTCGCTGGACGCATCTTTCTTTGAGGGTTTCACCTTGCAGCACTGGCTTCAACTGATGGCGGAGTCGCTTGGTCCGCTCCTCTGGGCCGGCCTGATCTTCACGATCCCGCTGACGCTCCTGTCATTCACATTCGGCCTCATTCTTGGATTGATTACGGCAATCGCACGGCTCTTCGCACCAGCGCCAGCTGCCGCGATCGCGCGCTTCTACGTCTGGGTTATCAGAGGCACGCCGCTTCTGGTGCAGCTCTTCGTGATCTTCTACGGGCTGCCGAGCATCGGCATCCTGCTCGATGCCTTTCCGGCAGCGCTGATCGGCTTCACCCTCAACATCGGTGCCTACAGCTCCGAAATCATCCGCGCCGTCATCTCATCCGTACCGAAGGGGCAGTGGGAAGCGGCCTACTCGATCGGCATGAGCTGGCGTCAGGCAATGAGCCGCACGATCCTGCCGCAGGCGGGGCGTGTCGCGGTGCCACCACTCTCCAACACGTTTATTTCGCTGGTGAAGGACACGTCGCTTGCCGCCGCCATTACGGTGCCGGAGCTGTTCCAGGCAGCGCAGCGCATCGTTGCAACGACTTACGAGCCACTCATCCTCTACATCGAGGCCGCATTGATATACCTTGCCCTGAGCTCCGTTCTGTCAGCGCTACAAGTCCGCCTCGAGCGTCGCTTCGCGCGCTATGGCGGCATGCTGGAGGCAAACGCATGATCGAGCTTTCCCACATCGAAAAGCGCTTTGGCGACGCCGTCATCCTGAAAGATATCAGCATCCGTATTCCGGAAGGCAGCGTTACGGCACTCGTTGGTCCGTCCGGTGGCGGCAAAAGCACGCTGCTGCGTTGCATCAACCTGCTGGAGATTCCGACAGCAGGCATGATCCGCCTCGGCGAAGAAAAGCTGAACTTTGCGCCGGGCCAGAAGACCGGCTGGCAGGCAATCCAGAAGATCCGCCGACAAACCGGCATGGTATTCCAGAATTTCCAGCTCTTTCCGCATCAGACCGCTATCGAGAATGTGATGGAAGGCCTTGTCACCGTCCTGAGGTGGCCGAAGGAGAAGGCGAGAGAACGGGCGATAGAATTGCTGACGAAAGTCGGCATGGCCCACAAGGCCGACGCCTGGCCGTCGACACTCTCGGGTGGCCAGCAGCAGCGTGTCGCGATCGCCCGCGCGCTCGCCCCGTCTCCGCGTGTTCTTCTCTGCGATGAACCGACATCGGCGCTCGATCCCGAACTTTCGGCCGAAGTCGTCGATGTTCTCGGTCGCCTCGCCAGCGAGGGGACGACCATGGTGATGGCGACGCATGACCTGCGTCTTGCCTCCAAGATCGCCAACGACGTCGTCTTCCTCGAGGCCGGCAGCGTGGTCGAAACGGGAAGTGCAAGGAACATCTTCACGGCGCCGGAGCGCGAGCGCACCAAGCGCTTCATCTCGACGATCAACGCCGCCCATACCTACGACATTTAGGCAAGGGCGGCGGGTGGAGCGTTAGATCGCGCGCGCCGCCTTCAGTGCCTTGCCCCACCAAACAAGCTGATCGAGCTGGTTCTTGGCGGCCTCGATGAGATGCGCGTAGTCGTTCAGGCTCCTTCCATCCTTGGCGACCGAGAGATATTCCGGGAAGGAAATATGGACGCCGGTCTTTACAGAGACGGCGCTCATTTCGACGAAGATCAGCCGCAATTGCTCGACCGCGCGTGCGCCGCCGACGCCGCCGTAGCCGACGAAAGCGACTGGCTTATGGATGAAATCGCCAAGGTCGATCGCATTCTTGAGGACCGCGGTCGGGGCATGGTTGTACTCGGCGGCCGTGAAGATGTAGCCGTCGAATTCGCGCAGCTTCTTCTTCCAGCGCTCCGCCGTTTCGTTCTGGGCGTCAGTCGCGTTTGCCTGTCCGAGGAAGGACATCGGGTAGTCCAGGAGATCGAGGACTTCGACCTCGAGTTCCGGACGGCTTGCGGCAATCTCGGCGATCCACTTGGCCGGATGATCCGCAAAGCGTCCGATACGCGTGCTCCCGACGATGACGGCAATCTTGAGCTTGCTCATATCAATCCCTTTCGTAAAAAAAATGACGGGGCGGCCCAAAGGCCGCCCCGTCGTGTCGTTCCAGTCTCCATCAGCCGGTATAACTGACCAACAGGTCCTTGGCGTCGATCTGATCGCCGGCCTTGACGAGCACTTCGGCGATCGCACCATCCTTCTCGGCATGGATTGCCGTTTCCATCTTCATGGCCTCGATGGAAACAAGCACGTCACCGGCGTTGACCGCCTGACCCGGCGAAACGAAGACGCGGGAAATGACGCCCGGCATCGGCGCACCGACATGCGCAGCATTGCCCGGCTCTGCCTTGCGGCGGGCGGCGGCACCGGTCGCGCCATGCGCACGATCCGGAACCTTGATGCGACGCGGCTGTCCATTGAGCTCGAAGAACACCGTGACCATACCTTGACTGTCCGTGCCGCTCATCGCCTGGTTGACGACGACGAGCGTCTTGCCCTTCTCGATGTCGGCAAACAGTTCTTCACCGTCGCCTAGGCCATAGAAATAGGCCGGCGTCGGCAGAACGGAGACCGGGCCGTAGGTGTCGGAAGCCAGCGCAAAGTCGGTGAAGACCTTCGGATACATGAGATAGGATGCGAATTCGAAGTCGCTGACAACGCGCTCCAGCTTGGTCTCGATAACCTTGCGCTCGGCATCGAGATCGGCGTCGACAAGCAGCGACCCCGGGCGGACCGTATAAGGCGCATCACCCTTCAGTGCCTTCTTCTGCAGCGCTTCCGGCCAGCCGGACGGCGGCTGTCCGAGGTCCCCCTTCAGCATCGAGACAACCGATTCCGGGAAGGAGACTTCCTTGTCGGCGCTGACGACATCGGCAACCGTCAGGTCTTGGCTGACCATCATCAGCGCCATATCGCCGACAACCTTGGAGGATGGCGTCACCTTGACGATATCGCCGAACATTTGGTTGGCGTCGGCATAGGCCTGCGCCACCGCGTGCCAGCGAGTCTCGAGACCCAGTGAACGGGCCTGTTCCTTGAGGTTGGTGAACTGGCCACCCGGCATTTCGTGCAGATAGACTTCCGACGCCGGTCCCTTGAGGTCGCTTTCGAAGGCCGCATACTGATGGCGCACCGCTTCCCAATAGAAGGAAATGCGGCGGATCCACTCCGGATCGAGGCCAGGATCGCGTTCGGACCCGCGCAGCGCCTCGACAATCGAGCCGAGGCAGGGCTGCGAGGTATTGCCGGAAAGCGCATCCATTGCCGCATCGACGGCGTCGACACCAGCATCAACGGCAGCAAGAACCGTTGCCGCTGCAATGCCCGACGTATCATGCGTGTGGAAGTGGATCGGCAGGCTGGTCGCGTCGCGCAACGCCTTGAACAGGACCTTTGCGGCAGCCGGCTTCAGGAGACCTGCCATATCCTTGAGCGCGATGATATGCGCGCCGGCCTTTTCCAGTTCAACGGCGAGGTCGGTGTAGTACTTGAGATCATACTTCGGGCGCGCGGAGTTCAGGATATCGCCGGTATAGCAGATCGCTGCTTCACAGAGCTTGTTCTCTTCAGCCACCGCATCCATCGAGACACGCATGTTCTCGACCCAGTTCAGGCAGTCGAAGACGCGGAAGAGATCGATGCCGCCGGCTGCCGCCTGCCGGACGAAGTATTTGACGACGTTATCAGGGTAGTTCTTGTAACCGACGCCGTTTGCCCCGCGCAGCAGCATCTGCAAAAGCAGGTTGGGCGCAGCTTCGCGCACAAGCGACAGACGCTCCCACGGATCTTCCGTCAGGAAGCGCATCGAGACGTCGAAGGTCGCACCACCCCAGCATTCGAGCGACAAGAGGTTCGGCAGGGCGTGCGCATAAGTACCGGCGATCCGGGCGATATCGTAGGTGCGCATGCGCGTCGCAAGCAGCGACTGATGACCGTCGCGCATCGTCGTGTCGGTCATCAGGATGCGCTTTTCGTTGCGCATCCACTCGCCGAACTTCTTAGGGCCAAGCTTGTCGAGAAGCTGCTTGGTACCATCAGGGGTGCCGCTGCCGTTCGTATAAGGGACGATCGGCTCGGCGATGTCAGCTGACGGCTTCGGACGATCCTTGGCTTCCGGATGACCGTTGACGGTGACGTCGGCGAGATAGGTCAGAAGCTTGGTCGCGCGGTCCTGTCGCTTGACTTGCTGGAAGAGCTCCGGCGTCGAGTCGATGAAGCGCGTGGTGTAGCTATTATCTTTGAACTTCGGATGGCCGATGATCGCTTCCAGGAAGGTCAGGTTGGTGGCGACGCCGCGGATGCGGAACTCGCGCAGCGCCCGGTCCATGCGCGAGATCGCTTCAGACGGGCTCGGCGCCCAGGCCGTGACCTTGACCAGCAGCGGATCGTAGTAGCGGGTGATGATGGCGCCGGAATAGGAGGTGCCGCCATCGAGGCGAATGCCGAAGCCGGAGGCCGAGCGGTAAGCGGTGATGCGGCCGTAGTCCGGAATGAAGTTGTGCTCGGGATCCTCCGTCGTGATGCGGCACTGCAGGGCGTGGCCGTTGAGGCGGATGTCCTTCTGCTCGGGCACACCCGAGCCCGGCGTGCCGATCGCAAAGCCATCGAGGATATGGATCTGCGCCTTGACGATGTCGATGCCGGTGACGACTTCGGTGACGGTGTGCTCGACCTGGATGCGCGGATTGACTTCGATGAAGTAGAATTTGCCGGTATCGGCATCCATCAGATATTCGACGGTGCCGGCGCCGATGTAATTGGTAGCACCTGCGATCTTCAGCGAATAGGCCGCCAGTTCCTGGCGCTGCGCCTCCGTCAGATAGGGAGCCGGCGCACGCTCGACGACTTTCTGGTTACGGCGCTGGATCGAGCAGTCGCGCTCGAAGAGGTGAACGACGTTGCCATGCGTATCGCCAAGAATCTGGCTTTCGACGTGGCGGGCGCGCTCAACGAGCTTTTCGAGATAGACCTCGTCCTTGCCGAAGGCTGCCATCGCCTCGCGCTTGGCTTCCGTCACTTCGCGCGCAAGATCGGCTTCCGAGCGGATGACGCGCATGCCGCGACCGCCGCCGCCCCAGGAGGCCTTCAGCATCACGGGGTAGCCGATCGCTGCGGCCATCTTGGCGACCTCAGCCATATCGTCCGGCAGCGGCTCCGTTGCCGGCACGACAGGGACGCCGACGGAGATTGCCAGATTGCGGGCGGCGACCTTGTTGCCGAGCTGGCGCATGGTGTCGGCCGTCGGACCGATAAAGATGATGCCGGCCTTGTTGCAGGCATCGACGAATTCCGGGCTTTCCGACAGCAGGCCGTAGCCGGGATGGATCGCGTCGGCTCCCGAAAGCTTGGCGACGCGGATCACTTCGTCGATAGAGAGATAGCTTTCGATCGGGCCGAGATCGCGAGCAAGATGCGGGCCGCGGCCAACCTGATAGCTCTCGTCGGCCTTAAACCTGTGCAGTGCCAGTTTGTCTTCTTCCGCCCATATCGCGACCGTTTTTATCCCGAGCTCATTGGCCGCGCGAAACACGCGGATGGCAATTTCCGAACGGTTGGCAACAAGTATCTTGGAAATGGGCAATGCTGTCTCCTCACGGCATCGAAACGGGCAATGCTGCACCCGCGAAGAGAAGTCTTAACGCGCTGTCACGGAAAGTTCAATTTCTGGAACCGACCTAAATAGAATTTCTCTAAGACTCGAAAACTAGGTGATGAGACCATGCCGGAAAGCAACCGCAACCGCGTGCTGCCTGTTTTTTGCCTTCAGCTTGTCTTGGAGGCCATTCATGTACCAGTCGACGGTGTGGTTCGAAATCTTCAGACGTTTCCCGATCTCGACGGAGGTCATCCCTTCGGCAAGATACTGAAGGATCTCCATCTCTCGGCGCGTCAAGCGCGTGTCGATGCCGGAAACTTCCTCCAGTGCCGGAGCCTCTCCCTTGAGATCAAGGAGACGCCAGAAAGCCTTTCGAGCGACGGCGCCAAAGAGCGAGATCTCGACGGGAGAAAGATCCACGGGCATTCCCCCCATGCTCATGTTGCCGAGGATACCGTTTCGACCATGGATAGGAAAAATGTAACCGTCCTTCAGACCATGGCTATGGGCGTCAGCCATCATCTGCTCCATGCGCCGGTGATGCGGATCCTTGCGGAAAGCCGTCAGGCTGTCTTTCCAACGAAACGGTCTTTGCGCATATGCGAGATAGCGCACCGTCGGGTCGGTCAGAACGTACTTCTTCGAAAGATAGATTTGTGCCCACTTCTCGGGCCAATGGCCAGCAAACATAAGGCTGACCGGATCTTCAGTCGCTCTGAGGTGCCGCATAAGACCATAATACTGGAAGCCATAGGAGTGGACGACATCCTCGAGCTCCGCGATGACGCCCTCCGCCTTCCGGCACTCCTCTAGAACCACAAGCAATTGAATTAACGAATGAATATTCACCAAGGCGCCCCCACCCCAACTGGGCTTCACATCGAATAGCAGGCCATGCCCCGATGGTGGGACGCCTTTCGATGCAATCAAAACATCAATCTAGAATATGTATTATCGTGTGCCAGTGTAGTCGTTCAACGCAAGCGAAAATTGCGAAATTTCCAAACCGCCCCAAAAAATTTTAGAACCAAGGCATTTACCTGCGCTTCGAGACCCAAAGAATCTTCATTGCGAGAGCTCCCTGAACGCTTCGTTAATCGCCGGTTCAGGTATCTTTCTGTAGCGTCGCAACATCCACTATTTCGCAGATGCACAAGAGGTATCGCTGTGTCGCTATTCAAGGTCTATGCAAGAGCTTTGCGCTATCTTGGCGCTTACAAGCTCCGCGTATCCCTGGTCGTTATCGCGAATATCGTGCTTGCCGCGATCACAATCGCCGAACCCATTTTGTTCGGCCGCATCATCGATGCGATCTCGGGCAAGGGCGACGTGAAACCCATCCTTTTCATGTGGGCCGGTTTTGCTGTCTTCAACACCATAGCATTTGTTCTGGTCGCGCGTGAGGCGGACCGGCTGGCTCATGGCCGCCGCGCCACGCTGCTGACGGAAGCGTTCGGCCGCATCATCTCGATGCCGCTGTCCTGGCATCATCAGCGCGGCACGTCGAATGCGCTGCATACGCTGCTGCGTGCATGCGAGACGCTCTTCGGCCTTTGGCTCGAGTTCATGCGCAACCACCTGGCGACCGCCGTAGCGATCGCGCTTCTGGTGCCGACCGCGATGTCGATGGACCTGCGTCTTTCGGGCGTGCTTGTCGTGCTTGGCGTGGCCTACTGGCTGATCGGCCGTCTCGTCATGAGCCGCACCAAGGATGGCCAGGCGTCGGTCGAGAACCACTACCATACGGTATTTTCGCACGTCAGCGACTCGATCAGCAACGTGTCGGTTCTGCACAGCTACAACCGCATCGAGGCGGAGACCAAGGCGCTGAAGTCCTTTGCCGACCGCCTGCTGCAGGCTCAGTATCCGGTTCTCGACTGGTGGGCGCTGGCCGGCGCAATGAACCGCATGGCATCGACCATCGCCATGATGATCATCCTGGTGATCGGTACGCTGATGGTTCAGTCCGGCGAACTCCGCATCGGTGACGTCATTGCCTTTATCGGCTTTGCGAACCTGCTGATCTCGCGTCTCGACCAGATGCGTCAATTCGCCACGCAGATTTTCGAGGCCCGCTCGAAACTCGAAGATTTCTACTCGCTCGAAGACTCGGTCCGTGAACGCGAAGAGCCAGCCGGCAATGCCGATATCGCCGATGTGAAGGGCGAAGTCGAATTCCGCAACGTATCGTTCCGCTTCGGCAATACCGCACAAGGCCTGCACAACGTGTCGTTCACCGCCAAGGCTGGCCAGACGGTTGCGATCGTTGGCCCGACCGGCTCGGGCAAGACGACGATGATCAACCTGCTGCAACGCGTCTACGATCCGGACAGCGGCCAGATCCTGGTCGATGGCCACGATACCACGAAGATCACCCGCAAGTCGCTTCGCCGCTATATCGCAACCGTCTTCCAGGATGCCGGCCTGCTCAACCGCTCGATCAGCGACAACATTCGCCTCGGCCGGGAAGGCGCTTCGGATGAAGACATGCGTCGCGCAGCCGAGGCTGCTGCCGCAGCCGACTTTATCGAGACACGCGAAGATCAGTACGACACCCATGTCGGCGAGCGCGGCAACAAGCTTTCGGGCGGTGAACGTCAGCGTGTTGCGATCGCCCGCGCCATCCTCAAGGATGCGCCGATCCTGGTGCTGGACGAAGCGACGAGCGCGCTTGACGTCGAAACGGAAAACCGCGTGAAGGCCGCAATCGACAACCTGCGCCAGAACCGCACGACCTTCATTATTGCGCACCGCCTTTCGACGGTTCGTGAGGCAGACAAGGTCCTGTTTTTGGATGGCGGCCGTGTCGTCGAAGAAGGCAGCTTCGAAGAACTCAGCCAGAGCAACGGTCGCTTCGCTGCGTTGCTCCGTGCGAGCGGCATCCTGACGGATGAGGAAGTTCGCAAGGCACACACGACAGAAGCCGCCTGATCGGAAGCAGGCAAATCGATTGATCGAAGCCGGATGGTCCTGCCATCCGGCTTTTTTCTTGCCCACCGGCGATCATTTTCTAAATATCGGAAACGAAACCGCGGGGAGGTCGTATGCAAGTCAGACGAATTGTCGCCAATCTTCAAACTCCCAGCCCGGCCGTCGCAAGCGCATTCTATCGGGATATCCTCGGCCTGGATCTCCTGATGGATCACGGCTGGATCGCAACTTACGGCTCGAGCCAGCAGATGTCAGTTCAGGTCAGCTTCGCAAGCGAAGGCGGCGCTGGAACGCCGGTTCCAAGCCTGTCGATCGAGGTCGATGACGTCGATGAGGCACACGCAGCCATGCGTACTGCCGGTTTCGAAATTTGCTACGGCCCGACCGACGAGCCGTGGGGCGTACGCCGCTTCTATGTTCGCGACCCCTTCGGAACCCTGGTGAATATCCTTTCCCACAAGGCCTGAATGCTCCCTGCATCGCGGCAAGCGCTCGACGGTTCTTGCCTGCGACAATCTGCGCGATGGCGTTAGACTAAAGTCATAATCCCAAAGCCGCTCTCTGTATGAGGGAGCTTTTCTGTCACACTCTCGTCAGGCGAACCGCGACCTCGGGGTATGCTTTGAGGAGAGTATGGTCGCGCGCCGCGTTTCACATCGCTCTGTGGAGGACAGAAAATGGCAAATGTCGCAAGCGTCGACGGCACAAAAGCCGGCCCGATGACGGGCGAAGAGAAGAAGGTTATCTTCGCCTCGTCGCTCGGTACCGTTTTCGAATGGTACGACTTCTATCTTTACGGTTCGCTCGCCACCTATATTGGCGCGACCTATTTCACGCAGTATCCGGAAGCAACACGAAACATCTTCACGCTTTTGGCCTTTGCCGCCGGCTTCCTGGTGCGCCCGTTCGGCGCGCTCGTCTTCGGCCGCCTCGGCGATCTCGTCGGGCGCAAGTATACGTTCCTGGTGACGATCCTCATCATGGGCCTCTCGACGTTCCTCGTCGGCGTTCTTCCCGGTGCAGCGACGATCGGAATCGCAGCACCCATCATCCTGATCGGACTTCGCCTGCTGCAAGGTCTTGCGCTCGGCGGTGAATATGGCGGCGCGGCAACATACGTGGCCGAGCATGCGCCAAATGGGCGCCGTGGCTACTTCACCTCATGGATTCAGACAACGGCAACGCTCGGCCTCTTCCTGTCGCTTCTCGTCATCGTCGGCGTCCAGTTCTTGATGGGCAAGGAAGCCTTTGCGGCATGGGGCTGGCGCATTCCGTTCCTCGTATCCGTCGTGCTCCTCGGCGTTTCCGTCTGGATTCGACTGAAGATGAACGAATCTCCGGCTTTCCAGCGTATGAAGGCCGAAGGCAAGGGGTCTAAGGCACCGCTGACGGAAGCTTTCGGGCAGTGGAAGAATGCCAAGATCGCGCTGATCGCGCTTCTCGGCGCGACGATGGGTCAGGCAGTCGTCTGGTACGGCGGCCAATTCTATGCGTTGTTCTTCCTGCAGAACGTGCTCAAGGTCGACCTGCAGGCGGCAAACATCATGGTCGCCATTGCACTCTTCCTTGGCACGCCCTTCTTCATCGTCTTCGGCGGCCTGTCCGACAGGATCGGCCGCAAACCGATCCTCATGGCCGGCCTCTTGATTGCGGCCGTCACCTACACCCCGCTGTTCAAGGCAATGACCTGGACCGCCAATCCGGCGCTTGCTGAAGCCCAGGCCTCGGTCCGAGCAACCGTGACGGCCGACGCTGCTGACTGCAAATTCCAGTTCAACCCGACAGGAACATCGAAATTCACCAGCTCCTGCGACGTGGCGACGGCCTTCCTGACCAAGAACTCGGTACCTTACGATGTTGTGCCAGGCCCGGCGGGACAGCCTGCGACAGTCAAGATCAACGACGAGACAATCACCAGCTTAGATGCCGTTGCAGCCGGCGACAAGGCAAAGGCAATGACCGGCGCTTTCGAAAAGAGCGTCAATATCGCCCTGCATGATGCCGGTTATCCGCTGAAACGCGGCGCCGTCAAAGTTCCGGATGCAAAGCTGGACGCCTTCATCGCGGCCAACCCGGAACTTGCCCTCAACGCCGATGCGGTACGCGCCGGCGACAAGCAGACGGTCCCTGCTGACAAGCTTGTCGCCGACAAGCTTCTGACGGCCGACGAAGCTAAGAGCGCCACCGACATGGCGGTCTACACCATCGCCAATGGCGGCAGCTTTGCGATGACGGCTGACCCGGCCCGCGTCAATTGGATCGGCACGATCGCCATTCTGTTCGTGCTCGTTCTCTATGTGACAATGGTCTACGGTCCCATCGCCGCCCTGCTGGTCGAACTCTTCCCGACCCGCATCCGCTACACCGGCATGTCGCTGCCTTACCATATCGGCAACGGTTGGTTCGGTGGCCTGCTGCCGGCAACGGCCTTCGCAATGAGTGCCGCTACCGGCGATATCTACTTCGGCCTCTGGTATCCGATCGTCTTCGCGGCGATCACGCTGGTCATCGGCCTGATCTTCCTGCCGGAAACCAAGGACCGCGATATCCACGCGATGGATTGAGACGAGGGAAGGTTGCAAACGCGAACCCGGCGCTCACAAGGCGCCGGGTTTTTCATTTCTGGGACTCAGAGAAGGCGGCTTAGCCGGGGTGTCGGCCAGCCGCCATCGCGATCGATGGAGAAGACCAAGCCGAAGCGCGCGAAGAGGACGGAAGTGGCAAAGGCAAACCAGGCACCCAGCGCAAGGCCAGCCACAACATCGCTTGGATAATGCACGCCGATGATAATGCGCGTGGCGCCGAGCCAGAGCCCTATACCGATGAAACCAAGACGAAAACGCGGGAAGAGAAGCGCGAGCGCCACGAACAGCGCACCAATGTTGGCCGAATGTCCGGAGGGAAAGCTCTGGTGCAGGAAATCCATGTTGAAGGGCGCGAAGCTGAAAATCCCCTCCTGATCATAGAGCAATGGTCGCGCCCGGCCGATCGCGACCTTCAGGAGGTTGGCGGCGATGCTGGTGAATAGCACGCTCAGAGCGACATAGGCCGTCATCTGCCCAAAATAGACCATGCGAAACCGTCTCCGGACCTTCCAAAGTCGACGACGGACAAGATAGCCCGTGGCGAAGATCGTAGAGAGGCCGGCAAGAATCCAGGCGAGTCTGCCGACATCGGTAACATCGCCGGCAATCGAGATCAGTGGCGGCGCCAGATCCTTAGCTGCCAGGCCGAGCGGGCGATCGAAAACGAAGAAGGCGATGGCAATGGCATTGACTGCCGAAAACGCAAATCCCTTCCAGGCAACCCGCCGATGGATCGTGCGCCGCGCCTCGTAGCGCTTTCGCAGATAACTCCAGAAACTTGGCTTACGATCGACCGTCTCGCTCATTCCACTCCGCTCTTTCCTCAATGCAGAAGGGAGATAGGAGCGGTAACAACTGCCTTCAAGCAAAGGCCTCCCGCATCGATCGATGCGAGAGGCCCAAAGCATGTTTCACGTGAAATATCAGGCAGAAAGCGCCTTGAACTCGGCGAGGATCGCGTCGCCCATCTCCGTGGTTCCAACCTTCGTGCAGCCTTCGGCCATGATGTCGCCGGTGCGAATGCCCTTGTCGAGCACATTGGCGATCGCCTTCTCGAGGTTGTCGGCTTCCTTCACGAGGTTGAAGGAATAGCGCAGGCACATGGCGAACGAAGCGATCATCGCGATCGGATTGGCAATGCCCTTGCCGGCGATGTCAGGAGCCGAACCGTGCACCGGCTCGTAGAGTGCCTTGCGCTTGCCGGTCTTGGCGTCCGGGGCGCCGAGCGAAGCGGACGGCAGCATGCCGAGCGAGCCCGTCAGCATGGCTGCAACGTCGGACAGCATGTCGCCAAACAAGTTGTCGGTGACGATGACGTCGAACTGCTTCGGCGCGCGCACCAGCTGCATGCCACCGGCATCCGCTAGCATGTGCTCGAGCTTGACGTCGGAATACTTGTCCTTGTGCGTCGCGGTGACGACCTGGTTCCACAACACGCCCGACTTCATGACGTTGCGCTTTTCCATCGAGCAGACGCGATTCTGGCGCGTGCGCGCCATTTCGAAGGCCACGGCCGAGATGCGTTCGATTTCGTATGTATCGTAGACCTGCGTGTCGATTGCACGTTTCTGGCCATTGCCGAGATCGGTAATGGTCTTCGGCTCGCCGAAATAGACGCCGCCGGTGAGTTCGCGGATGATCAGGATATCGAGGCCTTCGACCAGCTCCGGCTTCAGTGAGGAAGCGGAAGCGAGCGCCGGGTAGCAGATGGCCGGACGCAGGTTGGCGAAGAGCTCCAGATCCTTGCGCAGGCGCAGCAGGCCGGCTTCGGGGCGCACTTCATAGGGAACGTCATCCCACTTCGGGCCACCGACGGCGCCGAAGAGAACCGCATCAGCGGCAAGCGCCTTCTGCATGTCGGCTTCAGAGATCGCGGCACCATGCGCGTCATAGGCGCTGCCGCCGACCAAGCCTTCGTCGGTGACAAAGCCGGCATTCATCGCCTCGTTCATATAGGCAATGATCTTGCGGACCTCACCCATGGCTTCTGGGCCGATGCCGTCGCCCGGCAGCAGGAAAAGATTGCGCGCTGTCATGAAACCCTCCGCGGAAAAACAAGTTGCGGCTTATTAGACCCGCAAAAACGGCATTTCAAGCGAGTGGAAGGCCGATTCGGTACGGTTGCGGAATTACTGTGAGATCGCTCGTTGACCGGTCAACGCAAGCGGGTCCACAAGGAGAGCATCGCCAAGCTCATCGGATACCGCCATGTCATCTGCACCGCTCCACCTCGACACCCCGCTTTTCCGTACCTCCGCCGATTACAGCGCAAGCAACAAGCCGCTTTGGCTGAAGCTCGACGCACTGCAGCCCTCTGGAAGCTTCAAGCTTCGCGGTGTTGGCAGGCTTTGTCAGCACGAGATCGAGAACGGCGCCCGGGAAATCTTCTGCGCCTCCGGTGGTAATGCCGGGATCGCCGCCGCTTATACGGGACGGGCACTCGGCATTCCGGTGACGATCGTCGTACCGGAGACGACGTCGCTGGAAGTGCGCCAATCGATCGAAGCAACCGGCGCCACTGTTCTGGTGCACGGATCGGTCTTTGATGAAGCCAACGCTTTCGCGATCGAGCAGGCGAAAGCCAGCAAGGCGGCCTATGTGCACCCGTTCGACCATCCGCTTCTGTGGGAAGGGCATGGCACATTGATCGACGAGGTTGTCGCCAAAGGTGCCGACTTCGATTGCGTCATCACGAGCGTCGGCGGCGGCGGTTTGCTTGCGGGCATTGTTGCCGGCCTTCAGCGAAACGGCTTGTCTGATGTGCCCGTCATTACCGTCGAAACCGAAGGGGCCGCGTCCCTCCATGCCAGCCTTGCCGCAGGAAAGCGCATCACCTTGCCTGGTATTACCTCCATCGCCAGCTCGCTCGGCGCGCGCCAGGTGGCGCAGCACGTCTTCGACCTGCCAAAGCACCACCCGATCGAGAGCGTGACGGTTACCGACGCACAGGCAGTCACCGCCTGCCTGAAGTTCGCCGATGCCTATCGTATTCTGGTCGAACCCGCCTGCGGGGCTGCCCTGGCGGTGGCCGACGTGCATCCCGATATCCTCGCCCGCTTCAACAATCCGCTGATCGAAGTCTGCGGCGGCATCGGGGTTTCACTGGAGAAGCTCAAGGTCTGGAAAGAACGGCTGTTGTGAGCCGCCAAAGAAAAAGCCGGGCGAAAACCCGGCTTTGACGAAATGCTGTGTTTTGTCAGACTTACGCAGCCCAAGGACGGGATGCCGCGTTCTTGGCTTCGAAGCTGTCGATCGCCTTGCCCTTCTCGAGCGTCAGGCCGATATCGTCGAGGCCGTTCAGCAGGCAGTGGCGCTTGAACTCATCGAGATCGAACTTGATCGAACCGCCGTCCGGTCCAGTGATTTCGAGGTTTTCCAGGTCGACCGTCAGGATCGCGTTGGAGCCGCGCGAAGCGTCGTCCATCAGCTTGTCGAGGTTTTCCTGGCTGACCTTGATCGGCAGAATGCCGTTCTTGAAACAGTTGTTGTAGAAGATGTCGGCGAAGCTGGTCGAGATGACGCAACGGATACCGAAGTCGAGGAGCGCCCACGGCGCATGCTCGCGCGAGGAGCCGCAACCGAAATTGTCGCCGGCAACGAGGATCTTCGCATTCTGATAGGCCGGCTTGTTCAGCACGAAATCCGGGTTCGGCGAGCCATCTTCATTGTAACGAGCCTCGGCGAAAAGACCCTTGCCAAGACCGGTGCGCTTGATCGTCTTCAGGTAGTCCTTCGGGATGATCATGTCGGTATCGATGTTGACAACCGGCAGAGGGGCTGCGACGCCCGTCAGCTTTACGAATTTGTCCATGGCCTGGCTCCAATATCAGCAGACGTAGTTTTGTTGATCAGCGTTTAGTCCAGATTGCCGCCGAAATGAAGGAAAATTTATATCGTAGGTGCGACTGCGCGCGGATTCGACGCGCAGCCGGCTATGGTCGACATGGGATCAGTTTGCATTCGCTGGCGCATTCATCGCCCAGAGAACCCCGAACGGGTCCCGGAGCTGGCCGTATCGATCACCCCAGAACATCAGCTGAACAGGCATGATCACCTCTGCGCCGGCAGCAACCGCACGATCCCACCAGAAATCGATATCGTCGATAACAAGCTGAAGGGTGAAGCCCTGGTGCTTTTCGAACGGGTGACCATGCTCGGGATAGGCATCGCATAGCATCAACGAGCTTCCGTTGATGTAAAGGTGGACATGCATCGTGCGCCCGTTTTCATCCGGAGGGACAACAAACCCCTCCTCGGCGCCAAACGCACGCCCGTAAAATTCCGCGGCCTTTAACGCACCATCGACCGTGACATACGGCAGCAAGCCATTCTTGACCGGCGGCATCTTCATCGTGCCGGTTCCCGTTGCGGTATCCATACTGTCCTCCATCGTTTGATTGGTTCGGGCAGAAGCCCTGGCCTCTCAAAGACGCGGGAAGATCAGTCGAGCCGACAGCAATGTCGAAATTTTTCTGGAGTCGACGCGAAAGTCACAGGTCGATGATCGTACCGCGCCCGTCGTTCCAGATGCGCATGTTTTCGCCGGAATGTGATTTCGCCTTCGCTGTGGCGCGGACCGGGGCCGGCTTCATCTTCAACGAAAGCGCGCGGCCAACCATGAGTACCGTCAGAATACCGCCGACTGCGAGCGTCACGGAAAAGGTGACGAACGCCAGCGCAACGAAGGCGGTGATGCCTGCGAGCAGGAGGAAGACGGAACGGATGCTTTGCATGAGTTTAGACCTTTCTTCGGAAAGGAATGTGGTCCTTCATTTCTTTCTCTGCAAGGTGAGCATGGCTTTTTGTTGTCTTGCCACCCATCACAAAGCTTGGCACACATTTGTGATGACTCGCAATTCTCCGACTCGCTCCTTGAATCTCCGCCGTTCGGTGCTGAGCGTTCCGGCCATCAATGCACGCGCACTGGAAAAGACCTGTGCGCTCGATTGCGACGCCGTGATCTTCGATCTCGAGGACTCCGTGGCACCGGAGCGAAAGGCGGAAGCCCGCGAAAATCTGAAGGCCTTTTTTTCAGGCGCTCCTCTTCTGAACAAGGAGCGCATCATCCGCATCAATGCGCTTGACTCCATATTCGGCAATGCGGACATGGAACTGGTCCTGGCACTGGAGCCGGATGCCGTGCTCCTGCCGAAAGTGGACGAGCCTCAGGATGTGATGTCCATCAGCGACCGGCTCGCCGATGCCGACGCGCCGGAAAGCCTCCGCATCTGGGCGATGATCGAAACGCCCCGCGGCATTCTGAACGCGGCAGCGATTGCCGAAGCCGGGCGCACACCGGGCTCAAGACTCGATTGTTTCGTCGTCGGCCTCAACGACCTGCGCAAGGAAACAGGCGTCCTGCCGCAACCGGGCCGCACCTATCTCGTGCCCTGGCTGATGCAGGTGGTACTTGCCGTGCGCGCCTATGGCCTCGACGCGATCGACAGCGTCTTCAACGATTTCAAGGATGCCGATGCCTTTGATGCCGAATGCGCACATGCCCGTGCCATGGGCTTCGACGGCAAGATGCTGATCCACCCGGCTCAGATCGAAGCCGCCAATCTGCATTTCGGCCCCGATGAGGCGGCAATTGCCGAGGCGGAGGCGATCATCGCCGCCTTTGCCGATCCTGCCGCCGAGGGCCTGAATGTCATCAATGTCAACGGTCGGATGATCGAGCGGCTGCACCTTGTCCAGGCGGAAAGTCTGGTTCATAAAGCCCGCCTGATTGCAGAACGCCAAACGGCGAAGTGAAAGACGACTTTAGATGAAGCTTTATCGCCTTCTGACCGGCCAGGATGATGCCGCTTTCTGTCACCGCGTGACCGACGCCCTCAACAAGGGCTGGTCGCTGAACGGCTCGCCGTCGCTGACCTTCAACACCCAGACCGGCCAAGTGATGTGCGCTCAGGCGATCGTCAAGGAAGTCGAAGGCAAGGACTACCAACCGGACATGAAGCTGTCCGAACAGTAAGCGAAAGCTTAGCGTTCGCCCGCTTCTTCGGCGCTCGCCTCTATCCGTTCCATGTCGTCGTCGCTGAGACCGAAATGGTGGCCGATCTCATGGATGAGGACGTGAGTGATGATATCGCCCAGCGTCTCGTCGTTCTCTGCCCAGTAATCGAGGATCGGCCGCCGGTAGAGGCGGATACGGTTCGGCAATTCGCCGGTTTCCATCGTGAAACGCTCCGAGATGCCTCGGCCCTCAAAGAGGCCGAGAAGATCGAACGGCGTTTCCAGAGCCATGTCCTCGAACACGTCGTCGTCGGGGAAATCCTCGATCTCGATCGTCAGATTGGTGGTCAGTGAGCGGAACTCTTCCGGCAGGTGGCTATACGCCTCCATTGCCAACGACTCGAAAGTGCTGATCGTCGGCGCGTGGCGATCCCGCCAATCCTCGCTCTGGTCTATGCGGGCCATGAATATTCCTTCCTTTGCGGCCCATATAGAACCTTTGCGTACGATTTTCGAGAGCGGAATCAAAGGCAGGAATAAATTCACATCAAATGGCTGTTGACTCTTCCGTCCACCTCTGGAATCCATAAGAACATAACAGGAACATATGAGACTTGGAGAACGTCATGGCACAGTCGGCCGTGACGCGCGAGCGGCTTTTTGCGCTCCGCGAAACCATTGCAAAGCTTGAAGGAAAGCCCGCGCCGGCCTTGGCTGCCGCGGAAAGCGAAGCCTTGGTCGATAAGGGACTCTCCGCGAAGAACGAGAGCGTCCTGCGTCTTCCGCTTGGAATACCCGCGCTTGACGAGGCGATTGATGGCGGTCTACCGCTCGATGGGGTCACCGAGGTTCGCTCCGATCTTTTGCGCGAAGCCGGTGCCGGCAGCGGCTTTGTGCTGGCACTTGCCGCCATGCTGCAGCGCCAAGTGGAAGAGAGCCCCAGTGCATCGCTGCCGATCCTGTGGATCGCGGACATGGTTTCCACGATGGAAGCAGGCGCCCCTTACGCGGTGGGCCTGCGCGATTTCGGTCTGAAGTCGGACCAGTTCTTCTATGCCAGTCCACGCAAGCTTGAGGACGCTCTGTGGCTTGCCGAGGCCGCAGTCGAAAGCGGCGTCTTTCCTGCGACAATTCTGGAGGTTCGCGGCAATCCGAAGCCCTTCGGCCTGACGGAAAGCCGCCGGTTGAGCTTGCGGGCGAAAGCATCGAAACGCCCGCTTTTGCTGTTGCGGCAGGCTGGAGAGGAAGAGGCCAGCAGCGCTTATTTCCGCTTCCTTGCGGCACCCGCGCCGGCACAGGCGCGCCCCTTGCCGGATGGCACGATGCTGGGCGGTAGCATCGGCAATCCGATTTTTCATCTCACCCTGGAGAAGAGCCGCAACCCGGCTCCCCTCTCCTTTCTACTGGAGTGGAACCCTCATGACCGCCGTTTTTTCGCCGTCTCCCAATCAGTCGACCCTCGCCTTCCAGACGAACGCGCAGCGCATTCTGGCACTCCACTTTCCGCATCTTCCAACCGACCGGATCGCAAGAAAGAAATGGGGGCTCTCCTGGCGTTCGCACGGACGTCCTGAGGCCGCACCAATCGTCTGTTCCAGCCGCCTCAACAATACGATGCGGCTGACAGCGCTGGACGAGGCAGCCGAAACCCTCAATCTCCGAAAGCATATGGGCGTCGCCGAAGCCCGCGCCATCTACCCCACGCTTGATGTGATCGAGGACGACCCAGCCGCCAACCGGCGCTTTCTGGAAGCGATCGCCGACTGGTGCGATCGCTATACCCCGCTTGTCGCTCTCGACGGCGTGGATGGCCTGTTTCTCGACATTACCGGCTGCGCCCATCTGTTCGGCGGTGAGACGTCCCTTCTCAAGGATATTCTCGCAAGGCTCTTCCAGATGGGAATTGACGCCCGTGGCGCCATCTCCTCGTCGCCGGGATTGTCTTGGGCCATCAGCCGTTTCGGCCAAGGCGGCATTATCGAACATGGGGAGGCCGAGCAGGCGCTTGCGCCCTTGCCCGTCGCGGCCCTGCGTCTCGAAGAAGAAACCGTAAGCGCCCTGCATAAGATGGGACTCAAATATGTCGGCGATTTACTGAGTGCGCCACGCGCCCCGCTTGCCCGTCGCTTTGGAGGAGCATTGCTCTTGAGGCTCGATCAGGCGCTTGGAACAGATGAGGAGCCAGTCTCTCCACGCCTTCCGGTCGCGAGCCTCTCGGTCGAACGTCGCCTGATTGAGCCGATCGGAGCCGAAGACGATATCCTTGCGCTCACCGATCAGATTGCCGTCTCCCTGAAGCCCTCATTGGAAGCGCGTGGCGTCGGCGGCCGCATCTTCGAACTGGTCCTGTTCCGTGTCGATGGCAAGGTGTTCCGGATTTCTGCCGGGACCGCGCAGCCCTTGCGAGAGCCCAAGCGCATCGCCGCTCTCTTTGCCGAACGCCTGCAGGCAATTCACGACGATTTCGATGCCGGTTACGGATTCGAGATCCTTCGTCTCAACGTGCTCCTGCACGAAGATTTCGTGACGTCACAGGGTGATTTCGAACACCGCCAGCAGAAGGATGCGTCGCTTGCTGCCTTCGTGGATCGGGTTTCCGCCCGCCTTGGGGAGGACTGCTTGCAAACCTTCCAATTGCGGGAGAGCCACATACCCGAAAGAGCCGTCATTGCCCTGCCTGCAATCGATCAGCTATCCTCCCAGAAGACCCGGGAAGGACATCCGCCGCCGGCCAGGAACGAGCGACCCATCCGGCTATTGCGGAAACCGGAGCCGATGGACGCCTTTGCCGTCGAAGTCCCCGATGGCGCACCGGCGAGCTTTCATTGGCGGCGAATGCAGCACCGTGTCCTGAAGAGCGAGGGGCCGGAACGGCTGGCAATGGAATGGTGGCTCGATGGATCGGATGCTGAGGATCGAGACTACTTCCGGATCGAAGACGATCAGGGACGCCGCTTCTGGATCTATCGCCATGGCCATTATGAGCGTGACGCAGCACAGAACTGGTACATGCATGGGGTCATCGCCTGATGTCCGCCTTCTTCGAAATCGGCGCGAAGAGCAATTTCTCGTTTCTGGAGGGTGCCTCCAAGCCTGAGGAAATGATCGTCCAGGCTGCCGTTCTGAAGCTTGGAGGACTTGGCATTGCTGACCGTAATTCGGTTGCGGGTGTCGTTCGGGCGCATGCCCAGTCAAAGGCGATCCAAAAGAAGTTCGAACGAATGAGAGCCGGACTTTTGGAGGAGCACGAAAAGAGTGACGTCATTCTCGATCCGATCCGTTTCCAGCCGGGCGCCCGCCTAGTCTTTTCGGATGGAACCCCTGACATCCTTGCCTACCCCCGAAATCGTCAAGGTTGGGCGTATCTTTGCCGGTTGCTGAGCGCCGGAAACCTGAGAGCCGAGAAGGGAAAATGCATTCTGTCGGAAGCGGATCTAATGGAATGGGGCGACGACATGATGCTTGCGATCATTCCGCACCCTTCCATTGCTGATGATAACAATCACGCCGCGTTCGAAACCTGTCTGGAGCGTTTCAGAAAGCGCTTCCAGAAAAACATCCACATGGCGCTCGCTCCCGCCTATGACGGCCGCGATAAGCGCATGTTTGCAACCGTCTCCATGCTGGCTGACCGCAGCCGTATCCGGCTGATCGCCACCAACCAGCCGCTCTATCACGATACGACCCGCCGCCCTCTCGCCGATATCGTGACATCTATCAGGGAGCATGTTCCCGTTCCCGAGGCTGGCTTTCTCCTGGCTCCGAATGCCGAACGCTATCTCAAGAGTGGCAGCGAAATTCTGCGACTTTTCAGAGACTATCCGCACGCCGTAACAAACACAGGCAAGTTCTTTGGAAGCCTTTCCTTTTCACTCGACGAACTGGAGCACAACTACCCCCCCGAGAATGACGAGGGGGAAACGCCATATGAAACACTGGAACGTCTTACCAGATCAGGTGCCGCAAAGCGCTTCCCCGACGGCGTGCCTGAGAAAGTTCGGAAGAACATTGAGTACGAGTTGAGCCTTGTTCGTCAGAAGCAATATGAACCGTACTTCCTGACGGTCCACAGGATCATCCAGCATGCCCGGCACGAGAAGAAAATCCTCTGCCAGGGTCGCGGCTCTGCGGCAAACTCGGTCATTTGCTATTGCCTCGAGATAACCGAGGTCAATCCGGAGAAGAGCACCCTGCTCTTCGACCGCTTCCTCTCGATGGACCGTGACGAGCCGCCGGATATCGATGTCGATTTCGAACACGAGAGGCGCGAGGAGGTCATCCAGCATATCTACGAAAAATACGGCAAGGAACATGCCGGCTTGACGGCAGGGGTAACGACCTACCGCACCAGGTCCGCCGGGCGCGAAGTCTCGAAGGCCTTCGGTCTTTCCGAGGACGTCCAATCTGCGATCGGCAGCCTGGTCTGGGGCTGGTCGGACGAAAAGCTGTCCGAGCGTGAAGCGAGGGCCGCCGGGCTCGAAACTTCCGATCCCATGACCAGGAACGTGCTGAAATATGCATCCGAGCTTCTCGGTTTTCCCCGGCACCTCACCCAGCATGTCGGCGGCTTCGTCATCACCAGGGACAGGCTGGATGAAGTCGTTCCGATCATGAAGACGGCAATGCCCGGGCGCTACATGGTCGAGTGGGACAAGGATGACCTCGACAATCTGAAGATCCTCAAGGTCGACATCCTGGCGCTCGGAATGCTGACCGCATTGAGGCGGGCATTCGATCTGCTTCTCCTGCACTACGACGTCAAGAAGACGCTCGCCGATCTTGGCAACGCCACGCATGAAGACGAGGAACCGGTCTATGCGATGATGTGCCGGGCCGACACGCTTGGCGTCTTCCAGATCGAGAGCCGGGCGCAGATGAGCATGCTACCGCGTCTGAAGCCGAAGGCGTTCTATGACCTTGTCATCGAGGTTGCCATCGTCAGGCCCGGCCCCATTCAGGGTGACATGGTCCACCCATACCTGAAACGTAGGGAGGAAAAAGCACGTGGCATCCCGACGACATACCCGAGCCCTGAGCTTAAAGAGGTCCTCAAACGAACGCTCGGCGTGCCGCTGTTTCAGGAACAGGCCATGCAGATCGCAATCACAGCCGCGGGTTTTAAGCCGGCTGAAGCGGATCAGCTTAGACGCGCCATGGCGACCTTCAAACGAACAGGCACCATCGGCAATTTCGAAACGCGGTTCATCGAAGGCATGGTCGCGAAGAACTACCCCCGCGATTTTGCCCAGCAATGCTTCAACCAGATCAAAGGTTTTGGCGAATACGGCTTCCCGGAAAGCCACGCCGCCTCTTTCGCCTTGCTCGTCTACGCCTCCTCCTGGGTAAAGGCTTACTATCCCGACGTTTTCTGTGCTGCGATGCTGAATTCGCAGCCAATGGGCTTCTATGCCCCCGCGCAGCTTGTCAGGGATGCCCGGGAGCATGGTGTTGAGATCAGGCCCGTCGACATCAATGAATCGAACTGGGACTGCTTGCTTGAGGAGGCCGAATTCAACAAGCGCGCAGTCGATTTCCGGCATGCCAGCATGCGGGATATCATCAAGACAAAGCGAGCCGTTCGGCTTGGCTTCAGGCAGATAAAGGGCCTTTCGGAAACAAGCATGGAGCAGCTCGTTGCCAATAGAGGCAAGGGCTATTCTTCCATCCGCGATCTCTGGCTGCGTTCAGGCCTGCAGAAAGCGGATATAGAACGGCTCGCTGATGCGGATGCTTTTCATTCCATAAAACTGTCGCGACGGGATGCGCTCTGGGCTGTGCGGGCGCTTGATGCGAAGAGCGCTGCGGAAAAGCTACCTCTGTTCGACCAGGTGAGCCACATCGACCTGCAGGTCGAGCCTGAGACACGGTTACCGGAAATGTTGGCTGGTGAACAAGTCGTTGAGGATTACCGCTACCTTTCGCTCTCCTTGAAGGGCCATCCGGTTTCATTCCTGCGCAAAGAATTCCACAAGGCAGGAGTCGTTCGGAATGTCGATCTTCTCACCGTCCCGAACGGCAGAAGGGTGACGATTGCCGGCCTGGTTTTGGTGCGTCAGCGCCCCGGCTCGGCCAAGGGCGTCATCTTCATGACATTGGAAGACGAGACGGGTGTTGCCAATGCCATTGTCTGGAAGAAGGTATTCGAGAAGTACCGCCCGATCGTCATGGGAGCACGGCTCGTGAAGATATATGGCAAGCTTCAAAGCCAGAGCGGCGTGATCCACACAGTCGTCGATCATATCGAGGATATGACGCCCGCACTTGGCATCCTGCAGAAGGAAGCCCGTCGTTTCGGCGTTAGTGATCGTTCGGATGAAGCGCTCAATCCAACGATGGATCCGCGCCAAGGGAAACTCGCAAATTCACTTGAGAAGGCAGTCATGGAGAAAAGGCTGATTTCAAGCAGCCATGTCGGAGCGATAGAAACAACTCAAGTCATGCCGAAAGGTCGTAATTTTCATTGAGGAGAGATCATCAGGTCGTGACCTGCTGGATCGCAGCACCCACGAAGAGCCTCTTACGTTTCAACATGCAATGAATGGCCTCGTCCATCACTCGATTTTTCTTGACACTCGCCGTCTCCTTTTGCAGAAAAGACGATAGTGAATGTCATGTTTGGAATGACGCCGTGCTTGTCTGCAGCTGCAATTACATAACTGATCATGAAATCCGGGAAGTTATCACCGAGCTTCTCGAGCAAGATTGTTGGCAGCTGATCGTGCCTGCAAAGGTATACCACGCCATGGGAAAGCGCGGCCGCTGCTGTGGCTGCTTCCCAAACGTGGTCGATATTATCATCCAGACGACCGAGGAATATCACGCCCGTCACCACTCGACGGAAGCCGAAATATTTGATTTCATGTCCCGCCTGAGAAAATTCCATGAAGAAAACAGGAGAGCGGACATTGAAAGGCGACAAAAAAGTCATCGAGCGGCTTAACGAGGCCCTCTTTCTCGAGCTCGGCGCCGTAAACCAATACTGGGTCCATTACCGACTTCTTGAAGACTGGGGCTATACCAAGCTCGCCAAGAAGGAACGGGCAGAATCCATTGAGGAAATGCATCACGCCGACCGCTTGGTCGCACGCATCATCTTCCTCGAAGGTCACCCCAACCTCCAGACCCTTGCTCCGCTTCGCATCGGCCAGAACGTCAAGGAAGTTCTGGAAGCCGATCTTGCCGGCGAATACGATGCGCGCACCGCTTACAAGAAGTCACGCGACATCTGTCACGAGGCCGGCGACTATGTCTCGATGAAGCTTTTTGAGGAACTCCTGGCGGACGAGGAGGGCCACATCGACTTCCTCGAAACGCAGCTGGAGCTGCTCGGCAAGATCGGCGAATCGAAGTACGGCCAGCTCAACGCCGACTCCGCCAACGAGGCCGAGTAATGATTGTCATGATCGGCAGCCCTAAAGCCGCCGGTCATTTACCCTGCGGCACTCAGGCCAACCAGATGCCTGAACTCGTCGACCACCTGCTCATAGACGGCCCGCTTGAAGGGCACGATGAGACCGGGCAGGCTTTCCATCGGCTTCCAATCCCAGGCATCGAACTCAGGCGCATGGCCACCGGGCGGCGGATTGATCGCGACCTCGCTCTCGTCACCATCGAAACGGAACGCAAACCAGCGCTGCGTCTGGCCGCGGAACCTGCCCTTCAATCCGATGCCGATCAGCTGGGGCGGTAAATCATAGTTGATCCAATTATGCGCCTCGGCCAGCAGCGTCACGGTGCGAATGCCTGTCTCCTCGTAAAGCTCGCGGTAGGCCGCCTCAAGAGGATCCTCGCCCTTGTCGATGCCGCCCTGCGGCATCTGCCAAAGCTGCGGCGATCCGTCATACTCGGAATTTTCTTCAGGAATCCGTCGCCCTGCCCATACAAGGCCCTGGCGGTTGAGAATCATGACACCGACGCAGGGGCGATACGGCAGGTCTTCGGCTTTGACGATCGGCTTGCTCATAGGCTCTCTCTGTTCAAGGTCTTTTCGGATCATTGGTCAGCGCTGCTACACCGACAATCTCAATGCCTCGCATTGCCGCTTCCTGCGTCCATTGCGCGATGGCGTCAATGCTCTCATCGAAGGCGGCAGCGACGCCGATCGCCTGGCCGTTACGCTTCGCGACGCGTTCCAGTTCGTCCAGTTTCTGGATGATGGCGTTCACGTCAAGCTGCTTGTCCAACTGCACATCTGCGAAGGCGTAGGGCGCCTCTGTTCCCTTTGCGATCGCGGCGGTCTTGGATTGGGCCGACGTTCCGTCATCAAGGAACAGCAGCCCGCGTTTTCCGATATCCCGCATGACCGGCTCCATAGCGTTGGGGTCGGAAAGGAAGCGCCCACCCTGATAGTTCATGATGCCGGTATAATTCGTGATCTCGCCCATCGCCCTGTGCAGGTTTTCGATATTCTTCGCAACCGACGTTGACGTAAGCAGCGTGTCCGGGGCGGGATCATTTGCCGGGTAATCAAAAGGCTCGAACGGAACCTGCAGCAGGATTTCGTGGCCGCCACGGCGCGCTTCCTGCATCCAGCGCTGCAAGCTGTTGCCGCTGGCGGCAAAGGCGAAGGTGACTTCCTCCGGCAACTGCTGGATGGCCCGTTGTGTGCCCGTCTGGCTAAGCCCGAGCCCGCTGACGACGATCGCGATACGAGTCCCGTGAGCGCCGGACCATGGTCGCGCATACTGGTCCATCGGGCGACGTCCGTCCGGCCCGACGATCGGTAGCCGTCCCAACGGCGTGTCTTCCAGAAGCGCGTCGTTCGGTAGCGCCGCCATCCGTGGATCCTGCCCGACCTGCGAGGCATCGACCAACACCGGTCCATTTCCGTCGCGTTGTCTGGGGGAGTATTTCGTGACGACAGATCCGTCGCCGGTAACCATCCGCTCCACATTTGCGCCCGATCTCGGATCGGATGGCACCATGCCATTGGGAGCGGCAGCCGATGAAGTCTGCGACGGCGCCTGATTTTGGACGGTGTCGGAAGGTGGCACAGCCGTCTGGTCCTGCGCCAGCGGCTTCTCTCGCTTCAATCCGTCGCCGCGAAACGCCGTATAGAGCGACGTCGCCCCGATCAGCACGAGGCAGATCCCGGCGACAACACGCCCGGTGCGCAAAATACCCGGCCGTTGCCGCTTGGCCTTGCGGCTCTGTCCGAGGGGGGCGTGCAGATCGGTATTCAAACTTCTTTTCCGCTTCACAATCAGGACAGCAAAAAGGCGTCAGGCCGGACATACCATCCGGCCTGACGCCTCAAATTGCAATTACTTGGCGCTGACGGCCTTGTCCGGATTGGGCGGGAAGGCCGGATCGGTCTTCTTGCCGCGAAGCAGGTCAAGCGCGTAGTTGAGCTGGACGTCGTCCTTGGGATCCGGCGGAACATAGGCAACCGAACCGGAGCCTTCGTCTGTCTCGCTCTGGCCCTTGATGTGCCCGCGCAGGCTCGACTCGCCTTCCGTGGTCATCTTCCCTTTCAGGTCATCGGGAAGCGGCTCATCGACCTTGATGTCAGGCGTGATGCCCGTGCCCTGGATGGAGCGGCCAGACGGCGTGTAGTAGAGCGCTGTCGTCAGTCGCAACGCGCCGTTTTCGCCGAGCGGTATGATCGTCTGGACCGAGCCCTTGCCGAACGAACGCGTGCCGAGAACAGTTGCACGACGCAGATCCTGCAGCGCGCCAGCAACGATCTCCGAGGCCGATGCCGAACCGCCGTTGATCAACACGATCACCGGCTTGCCATCCGTCAGATCACCCGGACCAGCATTGAAGCGGCGGGTCTCGTCCGGATTACGACCGCGGGTGGATACCACTTCGCCACGCTGCAGCAGCGCGTCGGAAACCTGGATTGCCTGATCGAGCAGACCGCCCGGGTTCAGACGAAGATCGAGGACGTAGCCCTTCAGCTTGTCAGCCGGGACCGTCTTCTTGATCTTCTCGATCGCCTTCTCGAGATCAGGGTAAGTCTTCTCGGTAAAGGAGATGACGCGCAGATAGCCGACATCATCCTCGACGCGCGACTTCACGGCCTGAACCGCGACGACGTCGCGGACGATTGTCAGCTCGATCGGCTTGTCGGCACCCTTGCGGATCAGCGTCAGCTTGATCGGTGTGTTGACCGGACCACGCATCTTTTCGACCGCGTCTTCCAGCTTCAGGCCGCGAACCGATTGACCATCGATCTCGGAGATATAGTCACCAGCAAGAACGCCGGCCTTGGCTGCAGGCGTATCATCGATCGGCGTAATGACCTTGACGAGCTCGTCTTCCATGGTGACCTCGATACCGAGGCCGCCGAATTCGCCCTTCGTCTGGGTCTGCATGTCAGCTGCATCCTTGGCATTCATATAGCTCGAATGCGGATCCAGCGAAGAAAGCATGCCATTGATGGCGTTTTCGATGAGTTTGTCTTCGGCCGGCGGCGTCACATACTGTGCGCGCACACGCTCAAAAACGTCACCAAAAACGGAAAGCTCCTTGTAAGTGGAGGCTCCGGCTGCTTCTGCAGGCACGCCCGCCGAATAGATGACGCTCATCGCGGTCGCACCCATCAATGCGCCGACCAGAACAAAAGAAGCCCTACGAATCATTGCGTGCCTTTCCAGTGTCTTTAGCGGTCCACCATGGTCGGGAATCGACCGGTTTTCCATCTTTTCGAAATTCAATGTAAAGCGTTGGACGGTTGGTTTCCAGCGCCAATGCAGTCGCGCTCGCTACTCTTTTTGCACCCATGGCGGCAAGCGGCTCGCCGGCGAAAACGAACTTGCCCTGACGCGTGCTGATCGTCTCCATTCCAGAAAGGACAAGGTGGTAGCCGTCGCCTGCGTCGAGGATGATCATCTGGCCGTAGCTGCGGAATGCACCTGCATAGACGACAAGGCCGTCAGCGGGAGCGGTAACCACCGTTTCCGGATTGGTGGCAAGCGTCATTCCCATCGCCTCATGGCCGGTTCCGTCGGCATCGCCGAACTGGCGCAGCACATCGCCTGCCACAGGCAATTCCAGCTTCGCCTTCAAGTCTCCGAAGGGATATGCGGGCGCAATGCGGTTTTTATCAGGCACACCGCTTTCCGCGAGCGCCTTGGCGTGGGCGCGCTGCTCGTCGGTGAGAAGCTTGCGGTTCTCCTCGGCCTGGCGGGCTGCAGCGGCGGCGTCGCGAACCGATGCGATCTCGGTTTCCATCGATGCGACCAGCCCCTCCAGGCTTGTCGCCTTGCTGGCAAGATCTTCCGAGCGCTTCTTTTGTGCATCCAGTTCCGCGGTGCTGCTGCGGCTCAGCTTCTCGTTCTCGGCGAGAAGCAAATCCATCCGTCGCTCTTCCTCGATACTGTTCGTCATCGTTGCGGTGAAGGCTGATTTCTCCGCAGCACTGGCTGCCTGCAACGAAGACAGGTTGGCAAGATCGGCGGCTAGCTTGTCGGTCTCCCTTCGGATACCGGGAACCACTGCGCCAAGCAGGATTGCGCTTCGGACCGAAGCGAGCGCATCGTCGGGTGTCACGAGGAGGGCCGGCGGCGGATTGCGGCCCATGCGCTGCAGGGCACCCAGCACCTCGGCCAGCAAGCCGCGCCGTTCATGCAGCGACCGGCGAACCGCGTCTTCCTTGACGCCGAGATCGGCGAGCTTCTTCTCGCTTTCCAGGATTTGTTTCTCAAGCGCCTTGCGCCGCGTCGCTGAATCGATCAGCGCCTGACGAACACTGCTGCTGTTCTTGTCCAGATCCGCAATGCTCTTCTGAAGCTCGGCAACCTTATCTGATGAAAGGTCGATCGTTTTAGACAAGGCTTCGAGTACAGCCCGCGTCTCGTCCCGCTTCCTTGCCAGATCAGCTGCCGGATCGGGCCGCTCCTCAGCGGCCGTGCCAGTCGTGGCGGCAGGTGTTTCGGCCGGCGGCATCTGCGCAGCTTCCGGCGCATCCTGGGCGACGGCGCGGTTCTCAACTGCTGCCACAGACACACCCAAGCCTACGGCCAGGGCCGTCAGAATGACGTATTTTGGCTTGAACGCACGTGGCGGCATACGAACCTTGAAATCCTTTCAAATCGCGCGGAGATTAGGCTGATTTGGCGTTCTTTGCCAGATCGATTGAGGGTTAGCGCACGTCGCAACAGACACGCCTGCGTGAGCAGCAAAGCCCATCATACGCGATGATAGGGATGGCCGGAAAGGATCGTCACGGCTCGATAAAGCTGTTCGGCGATCAGCGTACGAACCAACTGATGCGGCCAAGTCATCTTGCCGAGACAAAGGGTTGCATCGGCAAGGTTGTACAAAGACGGATCGAGACCGTCGGCGCCGCCGATGGCAATCATTAGGTCGCGCTTGCCCTGGTCGCGATAGTTTCCGAGGAGACTGGCAAACCCTTCGCTGTCCAGCGCCTTGCCTCGCTCGTCCAACAAAATGAGAACACTCCCGTCCGCCAGCGACTTCTGCAGCATCGCCGCTTCGTCACGCTTGCGGGTATCGGCGTTCGACGCACGACTTTCGGCAACTTCGGCCACGCGGGAGAATTCGAGGCCGACCGCCGGGCCGGCCTTGGCAAAACGATCGAAATAGCGGGCCGCAAGATCCTTCTCGGGGCCGGACTTCAGCCGCCCCACTGCAAAAAGACCAACACGCATCATCCGCTCCCTGCAGTTCGGCATAGGGCGGCACACACCTACCGCCGGCCGGATTCGTCCGGCCAATAAAATGCCGTCTATCAGGCGGCGGACCTAGCGTCCAGCAGCCTGTTAGTGCACCGTTTCTTCGTCCATATCGGGCGCGGCCCACATCTTTTCGATGTTGTAGAACTCGCGTATTTCAGGACGGAAGACATGGACGATGACATCGCCGGTGTCGATCAGGATCCAATCACCGCCTTCCTGACCTTCGACACGGGCGCTTCCAAGCCCTTCGTCTTTGAGATCAGTCAGCAGGTGGTCGGAGATCGCCATGACATGCCTGTTCGAGCGCCCGGAGACGACGACCATGAAGTCTCCCAGTGCCGATTTTCCAGCAATGTCGATGGTAACGATATCTTCAGCCTTAGAGTCCTCAAGGCTTGTGAGGACGGCGTGCAGGGCGCGGGCGGCAGCATCGGCGCCACGTTCCGGGCTCTTCGGGACAACGGCAAGCGTTTTTCCCTTGGCGTGTACTGTTGTCAGTGCTTTCCCTTTCTCGGAATGACAAAACATGCACATCACTGATTTGGTGACCAAATCATAATTAAGATAGGCACCAAACCATTAACGTTTCAAGACGTGTGCAATCACAAAGCGTGAATGTCCGTCTTGATCACAAACCATTGTTGAATGGAGGACTGCGCATGCGGCCTGCTGTGTACAGTCCTTATCACCACACGTAAAGTAAGTTCCGTTCCGACCGCAAAGATCCGTCCGATGAAAAACCCCGCCGAAGACACGCTCATTCCTGTACTCCGCATCAGCTTTCCTCACGAGGACCGGCTCGGCCGCGGCAAGATGGAACTGCTCGAACACATCAGAGAAACCGGATCGATTTCCGCCGCAGGCAGGGCGATGGACATGTCCTATCGTCGCGCCTGGTTACTTGTCAGCGACTTGAATCGGATGTTCCGGGATCCGGTGGTCGAGTCTCAGCGCGGTGGCCAGAAGGGCGGGGGCGCAGCGCTGACACCGTTCGGTGATGAACTCCTTGCCCGCTTTCGAAAGATGGAGCGGATGGTGAAGTTCACCCTTGCGGAGGATCTGGCCTGGCTCGAGGCCAACCGGTCGCCCCAAACCGGTCGTTGATCACTGTTCCAGCGCGACGGTCTTTATGACGGCAAAAACGGGGGCTCCGATGCACACACCTAGCCGCTCCGCCGAAAAACTCGTGATCCGCGAGAGAATTATATCCCCACCGCAATCGACGAGCACATCGATCGTGGCGTCATCGGCCTGCGTCATGTCCTGAACAGTGCCTTCAAGCACGTTCAGCGCGCTCAACGCCTCGGGCCTTCTCATTGCGAGCATCACATCGCGAGAGGGGATCCGGACCCGAACTGCCTTCCCAGGCGTCAGCGCCGCGCCCGGGACATGAAGCTGCGTTGATTTCAGTGTAATCGTGGCAATGCGATGCTGCGCATCGACGCTTTCGACCTTTCCCTCAAGGAGCGCACCCGCATCACGCCGCTCGAACGAGGCAGGCGGATGGTTCAACACATCCACGGCTGGGCCGACCGCCTCCACCGCGCCATCCCGCATGACCACGACCTGATTGGCGAGGCGCGCCACTTCGGCGATCGAGTGGCTGACATAGACGATCGGAATATCCATCTCGTCGCGCAAGCACTCGAGGTAGGGCATGACTTCTGCTTTTCGCGCATCATCCAATGCCGCTAAGGGTTCGTCCATCAGCAAGAGGCGGGGAGTCGAGAGTAGGGCCCGGCCGATTGCTACGCGTTGCTTCTCGCCACCGGAGAGTTTTTCCGGCCTGCGCTCGAGCAGGCTTTCGATACCGAGCAGCGCGACAATTCGATCCAGGCTCTCCGCCGGACCGACGACTTTGCCAAACCACCGACCGTATGACAGGTTGTGACGGACACTGAGGTGCGGAAACAATCGCGCCTCCTGAAACACATAGCCGAATCTTCGGCGGTGCTTAGGGACAAAGATCCGCCTGTCGGTATCCGTCATGACATCGCCATCCAGGATCACTTGCCCGTTGTCGGGCCTCGCTAGCCCAGCGATGATACGAATGATCGATGTCTTGCCGGAGCCCGAACGACCGAAAAGGGCAGTGATCCCCCGCTCAGAGGTGAAGCTGGCATCGAGGGAAAAGGTGCCAAGCTGCTGCTTTGCTTTCACGACGAGTGTCATTCCGGATCAATCCTCCTGCCGGCGATGCGCGAGAGGAATTCCGAGGCAAGCAAAGCGACCATCGAAATGGCGACAGCGACGAGCGTCAGCCGCAGGGCACCGGCATCACCGCCCGGGACCTGCGTGAAGGAGTAGATCGCCGAAGAAATGGTCTGTGTTTCCCCGGGGATGTTGGAGACGAACGTGATGGTTGCCCCGAACTCCCCCATCGCCTTGGCGAAGGAAAGGATCATTCCGGCGATGATCCCGGGCAGCGTCAGCGGCAACGTGATCGTCATGAAAACCCAGAGTGGGGCGGCTCCCAGCGTGCCAGCTGCCTCCTCCAGTTTTCGATCGACCGCTTCGATCGAGAGCCGGATGCTACGCACCATCAAGGGGAAGGCCATGACGGCACAGGCAAGCGCCGCACCTGTCCATCGAAAAGAAAAGACGACGCCGAAATGCTGGTCGAGAAAACTGCCGATCGGTCCGCGACGTCCAAAGAGGATCAGCAAGATGAAACCGGTGACGACAGGAGGAAGGATCAACGGCAAGTGAACGACCACATTCAGGATCGACCTACCCCAAAACCGTCCGCGCGCCAGCAACAGGGCTACTCCGATGCCGAATGGCAAACTCGCCAGCATCGCGACCACTGACACGCGCAGGCTGAGCAAGATCGCCGTCCATTCATCGTTGCTCAGGCCGAGTGCATCCAAGCCATCTCTCCAAAATATAAGGCCCGTCCGAGCGGGCCTTCTCACGCTATGTCTTCATGCGAAAAATCGCAATCATTTCAAGATGGTGAAGCCCTTCTCAGTAAAGAAATGAGCGGCTTTTTCCGACTTCAGGAAGTTGAGGTAGGCCGCAGCATCCGGATTCTTGCTCTCTGAGAGAATGGCGATCGGATAAATGATCGGCGGATGCGAATCGGCCGGGAAAGTGCCGACAACGGCAACGCCCGCGTCCGCGGAGGCATCGGTCTGATAGACGATGCCATAGGGAGCCTCACCGCGCGATACCAACGCGAGCGCGGCACGAACGCTTTCAGCGCCGGCGACCTTGGCTTCAACCGAGGGCCACACGCCAAGCGCTTCAAGCGCAGCCTTGCCGTACTTGCCGGCCGGAACCGACTTCACCTCACCCATGGCAAGCTTGCCGTCTCCGAGCAACGCGGCAAGATCGAAGCCCTTCAATATCTCGACCGGTTTGGCGTGATCCTTGGCTGCGACAAGCACGATCTTGTTACCCAGCAGATTGGACCGGCTGTCGGACTTGATCAGATTCTTTTTCGCAAGGTAGTCCATCCAGTCCAGGTCGGCGGAGATGAAGATGTCCGCAGGTGCGCCGCCTTCGATCTGCTTAGCAAGTGCAGAGCTCGCAGCGTACGAAGCAACAGCCTCCTTACCGCCCTCTTTCGCCCAAGCGGCATTCGCCGCGTCGAGAGCATTCTTCAGGCTGGCGGCTGCGAAAACAGTAACCTTCTCCACAGCCGCGGCAGGTGTCGCGGCAACACCCAGAAAGGCGGCCGAAATGGCGGCGGCAGTGAATTTGATCCATTGGCGGCGACTTTGCATTGATATCTCCCCGAGTTCGAAATATTCGTAGAGATATAACGTCGCCAGTGCCTTGGCTAGCGCTATATTTTCCCAAGCATAACCCTTCGAGTCGCCCATCAATCTCAGACTTCACGCATTCGTGAATCGCATATCTAAGCACCATCGACTCACAAAATCGCAGAAATGGCCCTATGATTTTAGGGTAAGATTATCCAAAGGTTTGAAATTTCTGCAAAAGTAGCCAAAGATTGCGAAATAATTAGGCAAGAACGGAGAGGTCTCGGCCCGGAGCCATGCTTGTGTCGCATTGCTGCAATGCAATGAACCCGGTTCAAAAATTCGGCGACTATGATACAACACACTCATCGAACGGCGATCTCCTCCTCCCAAAGCCGTTGGATATGGATCGGCAACACTCCTCCTCCCAGTTGTCGATCAAGTTTATAAAGCCCGACGGATCTCCTCCCCCGTCGGGCTTTTCATTTGTCAAACCCCGGAAAAATCGAATTATCTGATGGCACCGTTCGTGGCGCGAATGGCGGTCGAGCTGTGGCCGGAGCGCGGACCGTGTATGAAGGTCCAGGCTGGCGCCTGGCGCTTCCAGAGCGCGCGGGAATCGTCCTCGTCAACGCGGGCGAAATCAAACGTCCTCGCCATCTTCGATGAAAGGAACGACAAAGTGGAACCGGGGCGGTCAATCACCGCAATCGGGAATGTGTTGACGATGTCCTGCCAGCGTTGCCACTGATGTAAAGTCTTCAAGCTGTCCGCCCCCATGATCCAGATAAAATGGACATGTGGATTGCGCGCCTTCACACGAGCCAGCGTGTTTGCCGTGAAGCTTGTCGCGAAATCGCGCTCGAATGCTGTGATCTTGATCGAGGGATGGCGAGCAAGCCGCTCGCTCAGCGCTATGCGTTCGGAAAGCGGCAACAGATGGCGTCGATCCTTGAGCGGATTGCCCGGCGTGACAATCCACCACAACTGATCGAGGCCGAGCCGCTTGATCGCGATTTCGGCCACTAGCGCGTGTCCGTCATGCGGCGGATTGAAGGAGCCGCCGAAAAGACCGACGACCATGCCGCGCTCCGTATGCGGCATGCGAAGATAACGTCGATCGACTTCGTCGTTGATCACGTCAGGGCCGGGTCTGTCCGGTGCCGTGCACCCGATACTTGAATGATGTCAACTGCTCGACGCCGACGGGGCCGCGGGCGTGCATCTTGCCGGTCGCGATGCCGATCTCGGCCCCCATTCCGAACTCGCCGCCATCAGCAAACTGGGTCGATGCGTTGTGCAACAGGATCGCGGAATCGACCTCGGTGAAGAACCGCTCCACTACATCAGGATCGTCGGCAATCACTGCCTCGGTGTGGTTGGAGGAATAAGTCTGGATATGCTGGATCGCCCCGGAAATGCCGTCGACAACGCCAACCGAAACGATCGCATCCAGATATTCCGTCGACCAATCCTCCTCGGTGGCCGCCTTCGCGCCAGGCATTGCCTGAACAACCTCAGCCGAACCGCGAATCTCGCAACCGGCTCCTGCTAGGGCCTCCAGCAGCGGGCGAAGATGGGTCTTGGCAACAGCCCGGTCTACGAGAATCGTTTCCACCGCACCGCAGATACCGGTGCGCCGCATCTTGGCGTTGACGACGATCTCCTTGGCCATGCCGAGATCGGCCGACGCGTCCACATAGATATGGCAAAGTCCTTCAAGGTGCGCGAAAACGGGTACCCTCGCCTCGTTCTGAACTCGTGCAACAAGACTTTTGCCGCCACGCGGAACGATAACGTCGATCGTACCATCCAATCCGCGCAACATAGCGCCAACAGCAGCGCGATCGGTCACCGGCACGAGCTGAATTGCATGCTCCGGAAGTCCGGCAGCCTTCAGGCCCTGCACAAGGCAGGCATGGATTGCCTGCGATGAACGCCGGGAATCCGAACCGCACCGCAAAATGACCGCATTGCCGGCTTTCAAGCAGAGCGCACCGGCATCTGCCGTGACGTTCGGACGGCTCTCGAAGATCACGCCGATCACGCCGAGCGGCGTGCGGACGCGCTCGATCTTCAGGCCATTCGGCCGTTCCCACGCCGCGATTACCTCGCCGACCGGGTCCCTCAGAGCAGCAATTGCGCGGATGCCATCAGCCATCTCGGCGATGCGCTTGTCGGTCAGTGTCAGACGATCGACGAAGGACGCGAGCATCTCCGTGCCGGCAACATCCTTCAGATCCTTGGCATTTTCGGAGAGGATATGATCCTTGTTGGCGAGGATCGCATCGGCCATAGCATTCAATGCCCTGTTCTTAGCTTCGGTGGACGCGAAGCCCAACGGTCGCGCCGCAGCCTTGGCCTTGCGGCCGATGTCATTCATCAGCGCGTCAATGTCAGGGCTCTGCGCAACAGTATCAAGCATAGCTTGTGTCCTTCTTCTGCCTTTCCGATTTCGAACCGATCTGCGACGTCATCACCATGTCGTCGCGATGGATCATTGCCGCGCGTCCCGCGTAACCGAGGATTGCCTCGATCTCGGTCGATTTGCGACCAGTAATCTGCCGGGCCTCTTCGGCATCATAGCCAGCAAGCCCGCGCGCGATTTCGCGGCCCTGAGGGCCCACAATCGCCACCGTATCGCCACGGCTGAAAAGCCCGATAACCTTGCGAACACCGGCTGGCAGCAGGCTCTTGCCGGCGCCGAGCGCAGCAGCAGCGCCCTCATCGACGTGAAGTTCGCCTGCCGGCTGCAACTGTCCGGCAATCCAAGTCTTTCGTGCCGTAACGGGCGTCCTTGAAGGGGCGAACCATGAGGACCGTGCCCCATTCTCGATTGCCGAGAGCGGGCTACCTGCCTTGCCGGAGGCAATGATCATTGCGCAGCCGGCCGTCGTCGCAATCTTGCCGGCATCGATCTTGGTGCGCATGCCGCCACGCGACAGCTCGGACGCGGCACCGCCAGCCATGGCTTCAATTTCAGGCGTGATCTCAGCAATCGTGGCCAGAAACTCCGCCTGCGGATCGAGGTGCGGCGGCGCCGTATAGAGGCCATCAATGTCCGACAGCAGAATCAGCAGATCGGCGCCGGCCATCGTCGCGACACGCGCAGCCAGGCGATCATTGTCGCCATAGCGGATTTCGCTGGTAGCAACAGTGTCGTTCTCGTTGATGATCGGCACGGCACCGATCTTCAAAAGTTGGTTGATGGTGGCGCGCGCGTTCAGATAGCGGCGACGCTCTTCGGTGTCGCCGAGCGTCAGCAGAATCTGGCCCGCGACGATCTCGTCGCGCGACAAGCTTTCTGACCAGGCGCGCGCCAAGGCGATCTGGCCGACGGCCGCCGACGCCTGGCTTTCCTCCAGCTTCAGCGCGCCAGAAGGCAGGTCGAGGACCGAACGACCAAGTGCGATGGCACCCGAGGAAACGACGAGGACGTCAACGCCCTTGGCTTTCAGCGCCGCAATATCGCGGCACATTGCATCCAGCCATGCCTTTTTCAGACCCGTCTTGCGATCGACAAGGAGAGCCGAGCCAATCTTGATAACGACGCGGCGATAACGCCCAAGCGACTTACGCGTCGTCATTGGCCTCGCCTTCATCTTCCGACACCATGTCGCGGTGACGAAGTTTTGGTGCCTTGGCGAGCTTTTCCGCCGCGCCGGCATTCGCCTCGACGATGATATCGCGCAGGGCACGCAACACTTCCGTCATGCCCTTGCCCGTCGCCGCGGAAATCTGGAACGGCGCCCTGCCGCAGGCCTTGGCAAGTTCCTTCGTCTTCTTCTTCAACGTGACGTCATCGAGAACATCGATCTGCGACAGAGCGACAATCTCAACCTTGTCGCCAAGGTCGCCGCCATATGCCTCGAGTTCGCGGCGGACGGTCGTGTAGGCTTTGCCAACCTTTTCCTCCTGCGAGGACACGAGATGCAGCAGTACGCGTGTGCGCTCGACGTGGCCGAGGAAGCGGTCCCCGATGCCGACACCCTCATGTGCGCCTTCGATCAGCCCCGGAATATCGGCAAGGACGAATTCCTGCCCGTCGACGGTCGCGACACCGAGGTTCGGGTGCAGCGTCGTAAAAGGATAGTTCGCAATCTTCGGTCGGGCGCGGGTGACGGCTGCGAGGAACGTGGACTTACCGGCATTCGGCAATCCAACAAGGCCCGCATCGGCAATCAACTTCAGATGCAGCCAGATCGTCTTTTCCTCGCCGGGGAGACCGGGATTGGCCCAGTCCGGCGCCTGATTGACCGAGGATTTAAAGTGCGCATTGCCGAAGCCGCCATTGCCGCCTGCGGCGAGCCGGAAGCGCTGTCCTTCTTCGGTCAGATCGCAGATCAACGTCTCCCTGTCTTCCTCGAAGATCTGCGTGCCGACAGGCACCTTGAGCGCCACGTCGTCGCCGTTCGCGCCGGTGCGGTTCTTGCCCATGCCATGCATGCCGATCTTGGCCTTGAAGTGCTGCTGATAGCGGAAGTCGATCAGCGTATTGAGACCATTGACCGCCTCGACCCAGACATCACCGCCGCGTCCGCCGTCGCCACCGTCAGGGCCGCCGAACTCGATGAACTTCTCGCGCCGGAACGAGACACTGCCCGCGCCGCCGTCTCCGGACTTGATATAGACCTTTGCTTCGTCGAGAAATTTCATCTTACTTCCATTGTGCGGTGGCAGTTCATCGCCCCTCTTGCCGCTTTCGATATAGGCGGTTCAATCGGAGGTCAAAGGATTATCGTGAAGTTTGCGAGCTATAACATACAGTACGGCTTCGGTCTTGATGGCATCTACGACCTCGACCGAATCGCTGCGAGCCTTAAGGGCGCCGACATCATCGCACTCCAGGAGGTGACCCGGGGCTTCGTCCGCAACGATTATGCCGACATGGCCGCGGATCTCGCAGCGCTTTTTCCCAACCACTTCTGGGTCTATGGACCGGCTTGCGACCTGCATGTCGAGGAAGCCTCGGAAGGCTGGCCGCTGCGCGGAACCCGCTTCCAGTTCGGAAACATGGTGCTCTCGCGTTGGCCGATCCTCTCGACCCGAACGCTGCATCTGCCGCGCAGCCGAACGATCTCCAAGATCAATCTCCAGCGTGGCGCGACCGAGGCCGTTATCGAGACGCCTGCCGGCGCGCTGCGCGTCTATTCGGTGCATCTCGATCATGTCTCCATCGACGAGCGCAGCCGGCAGCTTTCTCATCTGAACGAGCGTATCAACGCCTTCGTGTCCGAAGGCGGATCGCTTACGGGTGGCGAAGAGTTCGATATCAGCGATCCGCCGTTGACCGAGGATTACGTCGTGATGGGCGACTTCAACATGACGCCGGAATCGCCGGAATATTGCATTTTTGCCGGCGCCAGCGACGGCTATTACGGCCGTGTCCAGCGTATCGGCACGCCGGTTGACGCATTTGCCGTGTTGAAGGCCTACACGCCCGGCAGCTACAGCTGGATGGATCCCAAGGACCACGGCAAACGCATGCATCTCGACTACTGTTTCGTCAGCTGCGGCCTCACGGGCCGCCTGAAATCCGTGAAGATCGACACAAATTCGGTCGGCTCCGATCACTTCCCTGTCTGGGCAGAGATCGATGGCTAGGGTTGAGGCGTCCCGACACATCGGGACGCCTCCTTTTCATCTCAAGCGATCCTGGCCTGTTGTAGGGCGCCCGGCTTCAGCATCGTCTCGACATGTGTAACCATGGTGTTGCGTGCGTAGCTGTAGATTTCGCTGCAGCCGATCATGCGGAAGCCGAGCTTTTCCTGCAGTTTCAGCGAAGCCGGGTTATCGGCGAAGACGCCGGAATGAACCACCGTCTCAGGCATACGGCGCGAAAACCGCTCAAGCACAGCCAATACCGCCTCGCTCATATAGCCGCGCCGCCAGTAGTAGCGGTTCAGCCAGTAACCGAGGTGCCAAAGACCATGGCGAAGCTCGATGGCGACGACGCCGATATGGGCGTCGTCACCGGCGGTGATGGCAAACTGCCAGTCGGGCATGCCGCCCGCCGTCACCGGCACCAGCCAGTCGAGCGCGTCCTGCCTGTCGTAAGGCGCAGGGACACGCGCGAGCATGCGGGTAACGGCGAAGTCGGACAGCGTGTCGGCGATCGCATCTGCATCGCTCAGTCTGTGCGGGCGCAGCACCAGCCGGTCCGTTGTAATGACCGGCAACGGACCGGGCGTCATCGACTGGCTCCTGGCTCTTTGAAGACTGATAGCGTTCATAAGACGCTCCCCCAGCTTCTCAGCGACATCCAGGTCTTGCGGTCGAGTCTGTACCACTCGACTGGCACGTTGCTTCCAAGCGCAAGCGATGCCGCCAGCCCCGATCCCTGGAACTGGAAACCGCACTTCTGGATGACTCGCCGCGAAGCGACGTTCATCACCCGGCACCGGGCATCGATCTGGTCGACATCCTGCCGCGTGCGGAAGACCATATCGACCAGAGCATGGCATGCCTCGGTCATAAAGCCTTGATTCCAGTAATGTTCTCCAAGCCAGTAACCGATCTCGACGGTCCGCCCGTCGAGATGTGGTTCGACCCCACAGCACCCGATAAAGGCGCCGTTCTCGGCCTTGGTGATCGCATAGACGCACTTGCCAATCTCGCCGTTTTTCGTGCGTCGCACGAAGTCGGCGGCATCATTGGCCGTGTACGGGTGCGGCATACGCGACACCATGGTGGCGACTTTGGCATTGTTGGCAAGATGGGCAAGGGCGTCAATGTCTTCTTCGTGCGGCGCGCGCATAACGAGTCGCTCCGATAGTAAGACAGGGCAATCGGTCCTTAACCGCTCCGGCCTCAGCCGTTCCTTGGGAGACCGCTGGTCTTCCCGGGGAGACCACGATTGGCCTTCCCTCAACAATTCGCCTTGCATGTTCAGTCCTCCTTCGTTGGACAAGAAAAAAGGGGAGATGGCGCCCCATCTCCCCTGTTTTCTGGACTGAACCTGATACGCTCAGCCGGGTCGATGAGACGCCGGCTGTTTTAGAGCGCTACCGGCTTATTCCGCTGCTTCCGCTTTCGGCATTACAGACACGTATACGCGACCGTTGGCCTTCGTTCGGTAGTTCACATTGCCGGCGGTGAGAGCAAAGATCGTGTGATCCTTGCCGAGGCCGACGTTGGAACCCGGATG
The DNA here is from genome assembly GCF_002211315.1 of Rhizobium sp. R693. Classification (NCBI taxonomy): domain Bacteria; kingdom Pseudomonadati; phylum Pseudomonadota; class Alphaproteobacteria; order Hyphomicrobiales; family Rhizobiaceae; genus Rhizobium; species Rhizobium sp. R693. The sequence goes on from NZ_LOKY01000023.1 coordinate 260,356, forward strand.
CCACTGCGTACCGCGCTGACGCACGATAATGTTGCCTGCGATGACGGCTTCGCCGCCAAACTTCTTCACGCCAAGGCGCTTGGATTCGGAATCACGACCGTTGCGCGACGAACCGCCAGCTTTTTTGTGTGCCATTGGTGTTCTCCTTTAAACCTTCAGTCCCGTGATCTTACTTAGCAGCCACGATGTCCGTGATGCGGACAACGGTGTGATGCTGACGATGGCCGCGCGAACGCTTCGAGTTCTGACGACGGCGCTTCTTGAAGGCAATGACCTTCTCGCCGCGGTTATGCTCGACCACTTCAGCCTTGACGGAAGCGCCCTTGACAAAGGGAGCACCAATCGCAGCGTCGGCGCCTTCGCCGATTACGAGGACTTCGGTGAATTCAATTGCGTCGCCAGCGGTTGCTTCAAGCTTCTCGATGGTCAGCACGTCGTTTGCCGCCACACGGTACTGCTTACCGCCGGTCTTGATGACTGCGAACATTTTTTATCCTTTCATGTTCGTTCCGGCTCATACCCGCCAAACAAGCAGGTGGCCGTCTTTTTATCAGTCGAGGTTAAGCAGGGATTTCAGAGGCTTTCGCCCAGAACTCTCGCTGCCGGTGATCCGCCCGCGCGAGCGCAAGACGGGCAGGCACGGACTTATCCACACCTATTGCGAAGCCGAGATACGCGAGGCCCAAAACACTGTCAAGGCAAAAGGATGAAAAGCTTTGAGATTTCGTCTTGCCAGCCCGCCATTCTGTCGCTATGTAGCCCCCCGCGCCGAACACGCGCCGACCTGACCGCGGAGAGGTGGCAGAGTGGTCGAATGCACCGCACTCGAAATGCGGCATACCTGCAAGGGTATCGTGGGTTCAAATCCCACCCTCTCCGCCACTGAATCCTGGATTGCCAATCGTTCCCCACTGTCCTCTGGTTTCAGTCGACCTTGAATGCTGTTGCCGAATTGGCTAGGGCCACACTGAAGGCGCATTCATTGCTGGCGGCCTAAGTCTTTTTCCAAAACCTATTCAGATCTGTGGCGTAGCTGAAATACGGAGCCGGATCCCGTCTGCCATTTTCTCGGTCGAGGAAATTGTTGATTGCGAAATGCAGAGCGACCAGTGCCTGACCGGTTTCGTTGTCTTCTGGCATCACCTTCCGATCCTTTAGATTGATTAGTCCTCGGTCCAGGACATATACGAAATCGATAGCCGTTGAGCCTCCGTTGGTAAGCCTATCTGCTTCCTTCGTTGCCCAATCCGTTTTGCCAATATCAGTGTCATAAGCAAATACGACGTGGAAATACCGGAACTTGTCGGTTTCTGTTCCGACATTTCGAACGATTCTCTGTTTTCCTGGGCGTAGATCCTTCAGGTCTGTAGCTGACTTGATGCATTTTTCAGCTTCTGCGGCGGTCAATTTCGACTTAACTTCTATGCTCACAAGAAGCGCTTCCGCGGGAATTACAAAGTAATCGCCTGCGTAAAAAGGGAAATTCTTGTCTCTATCGAAGATAATTACGTCCATCTGCGGACTTTTATTGCCGAATAGATCAACGGCCTCGCCGACAACTACTTCATATCGCGAAGGGAGGAGTTCTTTTAAGAAGTGTCTGATATCCGTTTCGCGCTCCGTCCCTTTAGCGCCGCGATGTTTAATATTCTTTGTCTCGCGAATCCTTAGAGAGAAATGAGCTATTGCTATTCCGAATCGATCCACGAAGTCTGGGACTGCGTGACCTTGGTGAACGCGTTTACGCACTACTGTCTCCGTCTTTTTTATGAACGGGAACGTAGTGCCGGGATCCTAAATTTCTGTTGTGGAGGCGAGCAAATCGCTTTCGTGGCACCTCCAGGGCATCCTACCCCTGATCTTCGATATAAAGGGAGATCACGTGGCGACGATCAGAAAGCTCAGAGGACGCTGGCAAGCCAAGTGCGTCGGCACGGTATGAAGCCTCGCTACAGTCGTTCGACAGCAAGCTCGAAGCCGAGAAGTGGGCACGCAACTGGGGATCCAGGTCGATCGCTTCGGTGCCGCACCCGATGCCAAGATCCTTGAAACTACAACGCTCGGCGAACTACTGAAACGCTTCCCGTGCGGCTCGGTCTAGGAGCTCCGGCGGATCGACGCCTGCGACGTCACAAGCTTGCATATCTAAAAGTGCGTCCGTTAACGCTCGATTGCGGCGGTGGCTTCTGTGCTCTGGCTGTCGCTTTCGAATCAGGCGGGAGGATCGTAAGCTGCCGGGCGTCTCGCTACCACAAGCCCGCTATCGGGGTCAGTGACAGTCGCCGGGAATAGTGTCCGTTCGAGGTGGATCTGTTTAATCGAAGCGAGCTTTTTCGACCCGACAAGTTGACCGATTTCTTTGCTGTGTCCTGCGTTCGGCGGCGAGATGACTTTGATTTTCTTGTGGGGGAATTCGTTCAGCACCATCCGAATCGCTGGCGTCAGATCACTGTCGCGGCTGATGATAAAGGCCTCATCGAAGTTGTCCTTATAGGCTTCGTTGAGCAGCCATAAAGCGATGTTGACGTCCGTCTCTTTTTCCTCGTGTGTTTTATAAGGTGTTTTGCAAATGCGGCAGTATGCGTCTTTTTCCTTGAAGCGCCCCATTACCGGCGTCACAGCGACTGTTTTCAGCGCTTCAACATACTGCTGATGTCGTCGGTGAGCATCAGGTCGCCAGGTTGCAAAAGCGGAGAAATAGAATATCGACTGCACTTCTTGCAATGTGGGGTCGGTGAATCCTTCGATGAGTTTTCTCAAATCCAGCCATTTTAGGTGCGGCAATTTGAGATTATCGATTGCGTGATAAAGGTTGAACCCATCGACAAAGCACTGAATTCGCGCTCTTTCCCCCATCAGGACCCCTAAAATGCGAACCCCCGAGCCGTGGCCCGGGGGAAGCGTCGCGGCCGTAGCCACGACGGGATTAATCAGCAATCTATATGTGATTTGCTTACAGAAAGTAAAGAGCGAATCAATCTGACGGACTCTTTTTGAGACAAGAGTCAAGCAACTACCATATATGGTATGGGTGGTGGCGTTGTGGCACTACGATAATCGCTCTACCCAGGTTGCGACTTCGTCGCTACTCTCATGTCCGATTGTCCACCAGACCGTCGATCATGAACGTTGGTGAGACGTGTATGCCGTTCTGCCGACCTGCAATGCCAGAAAAATCTCCGCTCTGGAATCTGTATATTTCGAAATCTGGAAAACGCTGCCGGATTTCTATCCTTCCCTTCCTCAAAAGGGCGCTGGAAGCTGCTGTGCCCAAGCGATTGCTGCATCAGCCGCCGCATGTAGAGCATGGATAATCTCGCCGCGATGAGTTGACACATAGGCTGTCGCATTGTCGAGGATCTCGGCACCGTGATTGCCGACGAAGGTCGTAATGCTTCCGCCGATCGCCCATGCGATTCCCTTCGCAAACATACCAGCGAGGTGGCGGAGTATGGACGCCTTTTGGACAACCACTGCTGGATCGGGTGTCACCGCGTTCGCTTCCTGGCGTGCCTCGGCGATCAGATCCAGCACTTGCTGCTGCTGCCCTTCCGTTAGCGGTGGATCTCGCTCCAGCAGTTCGGGTGGGTGATTATGCGATCGATGCGCACGCTCTCTCTCGCCCCGCACGAGCACTTCCAGGTGGTCGAACCGGGCAAGCATTTCGCGCCGCAGCGCTTCCGCCTGCTCGGGCGTGGCTACCACCTGGGTGGGATTGACGAAATCATCCTGGAAAGCGTCGAGCTGGAACGCCGCAGTTTCGTCGTCTGGCCTGTTGTAGTCCTCGTCTTCACCCGGACCGTTCAGATCCTCGTCCTCAGGCGGCAGATCGTCACCGATATGCTTTGGCGCCCAATCAAAAAGGCCATCCTTCTGCACCTCGTCTACCGCCGCTTGGATCAGTTCCTCGCTCGCGACATCGCCAAAATGGCTATAAAGCTCTTCCGACGCTTCGTATGGGCCACCCCAGATGTATTGATAGCCGCCATCGGCCGAAACGTGTGGCGTCTTTTCTGCGGGATCTTCAAAGTTGTCGAAAAACCACTCGACCATCGACTGGATCTTTCTTGCTCTGGACAGACGCCGAAACTGGGAAGCTGTAAGTTCTTCGCCTTCCAGGTAGTATTGTGGTGCTCTGGCCATTATGTCTCCGAATATTCAGCAATTGTGTCGCTTCGCTTTACACTCAAAGCGCGACCGATGGAACTCGAAGTGCTGAAGTTCCGCGAACCGCAAACTTTGCGCCTTCGTGCTTCGCGAAGGTGCAACAATTTGCTGGCTCGCAGCAGAACGACTGTTCGCCTAAAGCGGATCTTTGCCGGCGCGCTGTCCGGATGCCGAGATAATCCTTGGCTCCCCGTTGGATCCTACGCTTGATCGAAATCACCCGAGATCACATGGCGACGTTCAGAAGGCTCAAAGGACGGCCGAGAAGTCGTTTGGCGTGATCAGACGCCTGACTTCCGGCGGGTAGCAATTCCCACCGCCTATGTAGTCTCGAAACGTGGCGCGCGCCTGGGCGTTAGTCAGCACGTAGAACGTTGGTGTGAGAGTTCTGAGATCCAGCTCGATGAAGATGAAGAAGTCCGCGCCACCCTTCGTTGTCATGTTCACTGGCCAGCGGGTGATGTCCTGCGCTGGGCTTGTTCTGAATTGCCTGGTCTTCACCTCGATTGACTTAGCCAGGCCAGCAATAACTACGATGACGTCGTGACCGGGTGCGCCTTCAGGGCTGATATAGGCGGCGTGTCCGAGACTGTTCAGCTTTGCTACGGTGAGCAGTTCGCCGAGTGTTCCAGCCTGTAGCCTTGAAAGTAGAGTTAGCACGTCTTGAAGCTCCTGCTGTTACTAGCTCAAACTGAATGAAACGCCCGGCACCTGCGCGACATCAGACGATATTGGCTTCACGGGAGCAAGGCACAGGCGATCTCGATCTCGGGTAGCGGTTCATCGCCGCGCCTTCGCGTTGCCGGAATGATCCTTGGCACCCCTTGCGGGGCGTCCTACGCATTGGTCGACAGCATCACATGAGGACCAAAATGGCGACGATCAGAAAACTTAGAGGCCGCTGGCAAGCACAGGTTCGGCGACGCGGTATGAAGCCCCGGGCAAAAAGCTTTGACAGCAAAACTGAAGCCGAGAAATGGGCACGTGAGCTAGAAAGCCAGGTTGATCGCTTCGGAGCCGCACCCGATACTAAGATCCTGGAGACCACAACACTGGGCGACTTGCTCAAACGTTACAAGATCGAAGTATCGCCAACAAAGCGTGGGTGCCTGCAAGAGATCCAGCGCATCGACGTGCTTGAGCGTCACGAGATCACACACCGGACGCTTGTGGGGCTTTCACAACCGGATGTCGCATCGTTCCGCGACGAGCGCCTCAGCAGCGTAGCTCCATCTACCGCGGTTCGCGAAATGGCAATTCTTAGTCACGTCATCGAAGTCGCAATGCGGGACTGGGGCTTTCCTCTCAGCCGCAACGTGGTCAAGCTGGTTCGACGCCCCATCATCCGGAACGAACGTAAGCGCCGCTTGGAAGGTGACGAGGAGCAGCGTCTCCTCGACGGATGCGACAGTGGCAAGATAGCGTTTATGAAGACTTTGCTAATCGTCGCCATCGAGACTGGGATGCGCCGCAGCGAGATTCTCGGTCTGAAGTGGACCGACATTTCTCACAACCGACGCGTCATCACACTGGAGATGACGAAGAATGGGACGGATCGAGAGGTGCCGATGTCGCAGCGTGCGTTCGACGCGCTGTCTCGGTGGAAGGAAAACGCGCTGGTAGATAAAACTACGGTCTTTCCTATCGCTCCCGGTTCATTTGAACAGGTTTGGCGTCGTCTTCTGAAACGCGCACATATAACCGGACTGAGGTTTCATGATCTTCGCCACGAGGGCGTCAGCCGCCTATTCGAACGCGGGCTGAACGTGATCGAAGTCAGTAGCATCTCGGGACACAAAGAACTTCGAATGCTGAAGCGATATACACACCTGAGTGCTGATAACCTGGTCGCCCGGCTCGCGTAATACTCACCTCTCCGCTCAGTCAGCAGCAAATTGAAGTCCTAGAAAATACGTTGGACGCTCTACATGATGCCGCCTGCTGGCTGAGCAATCCGCCTCCAAAACTACCCATCCTCTGCACGCGAATATGTTGACGCCTGTCAACATACACAGTCTCAATGTTGACAGCCGTCAACATAACCCGGCCGAAAACCCCGCTTTTTGTCTAATGACCATCCTAATAAGGACACTGATGTTGACGTAAGTTAACGCTACGTTGACAAAAATCTCTCGAAATTCAGATTTTTCTGAGCTGTCAACATAGCCGGGAGTGTTCCCGCGAAGTCGTTGACGACGTCGGCAGGTAACACCAGAGAGCGCGTATCACTCGCAACCAGATCAACTTGATCTTCAGACCAATCTCACAAGATCCGTGTCGTGCGCCCCGCTTCGGCTCGCTGAAGGCCTTGCTGAGCAACACGAAAAACACAGTCGAGCAGCTGGTCGTCCAACCACGAGCGTGCGATCGATGAGATCTTTCCTCAATGGCACGGAAGAGCACCCTTAGCGGCGCAATCACCGTGGCGTTGTAACGATCTGGGCACTTGTAAATGACGAGCCCATCGCTGGAAACCAGTTAGCTTCTACTCCAGGGTCGGCGCGACTCATATTTGACGACTAGCAAAGGCACTGACTACCCATGCCGGCGTGTTGGGCTCTCGTCACCTCGCTCGGTCAGAAGATGGCATAGAACGTCACCAGCGCTCACCGTTGAAAAAGCAGATGGAACTTGCACCGAGCCAACGGAGCGCGCTGGCAACGCTCCTCGAGTCAAAGGCGACGCATGTGTGTCCTAGTGTGCTGTGACATGTCGGAGGGTGCTGCCACGAGCAGCTACTTGCAGCAGACTGCTGTCCGACAAAGATCGGCATTCCCACCCATGCGGCGGCGATGCTACAGAGAGCGCCGGCACTCGCCTGCACCGACCAATCGTCTGGCAAAATCGAAATGAACCTTCAAGAAAACACCCATCCTGCGCTCTCGATCCCACTCGTCGCGGTAAAATCACAACGGCTAGTCGGTCATCTGGACTATCAACGCACCGCGTTGGCGAACACTCAGCGGCGCCTGGTGGGCAGATATGCGCTCGCCCCAGTCATCTCGTTTGCCCAGTTCACAACTTCCGCAGTCATCGACTGGATGCAACTCAGCTTCGTATTCGCCCGGAAGACCCAGTTCCAATGGGTGCAGAAGGAAGCAGCAGCCGTCCTGAACCGCTTGCCCCACGTCGAGCCAACGAATGAACAGCCGGGCGGAGTGTCAGATCGCTTCGACGTGCGCATCCAAGAGCCGGACATAGAGACCCTTCTCGAGGTGTGCAGGAAACTGGATGAGAAATTCACGCTCAGCGAGACAGTTCTCATCGGTGCCATAGAGATCAGCGTGGATTTCACCCCGAAGACACCAGACGAAGTCTTGCGGGCTAAGCTTTTCACCGCGCTGACCAGGCATTTCGTCACCGGTCGGGATGTGATCATGAATCTCAGGGACCGACCTCGCTTTGCTTTTGGTCGAGGTCCTAAAGCTACCAGGTCCGTGATCTATAGCCGGATTGGGGTCCCTGATCGCATCAATGAGCACTTTCTAGTCTCCGATGACCGAGACCGCGCGCCCTTTGTGGACTCGAACTACTACGTGGGAGCAAAAGAGGCGGCGGCGCGGTGGAGGATCATGGACAAAGTCATCGACACCCAAAACATCGCCGCTGGGACAGCTGACCGGTTGGAGGAGCAGAAAAAGCGCGTGCGGATCGAGGTGACGTTGGATCAGCCCGAATTGGTGGCTCTGGGCGTGCACTCTCTCGGAGATCTGGAACGTTTAAACTTCTCGCGTCTCCAGGGACGCTATTTTCGCTTCATGCTGCCTACGTTTGAAGACGCAACCAGGATGGGACCGGGGAGGCGCGCAGCTATCGCCATGTGGCAAGACCGGCAACGAACAGCTAAGTTTTCCAATGCGGGCGTCATCGGATTGAAGACTATGGATGACATGCTTGCACGCAGGTTCAGAGAGGTGCGTAAGAAAGCACGGTTGGATCTGAAAGCACGTGGATTGAACCTGCGTCCAATTCCACGTGTAGCCGGCGGGCAATGGGGAACTCTCGTCGCCTACGATGAACTAAACGACCGCGTCACCGTTGCATTGAGACACCTCGGAGAACGCGCGGCCGCCGGCTTTTCGGCTTACATCGTCGGAAAGGGTAAGCAGCAGGTTGAGAGTTGCTAGATTAAATAACCTATATAGAAGTTATTAGGATTGATACACTTTGCGCGACCAGCAAATATCGAATTCTCAGGAACAGCGCCTGGCACGATGGCGAGCAGACATGATGCTGTTCAGTAGGAAAAACTTGTAGAATTCCTGCGCAATGGTCTCTGTAGTTCCTGCCGAAAAAAAGCACGCAAACCTCCGTCTTACAGACTATCTATCGGCAATTGGAAGATCGATAGAGGATTCGACCTGATGCAACGCGACGACGAACAAAGCCATATTTTCTACCGGATCGGCGACGACGGCGAATGGGAGCAATGTCGAACGAACGAATGGCCGCCATATCGTGCCGCCCGTCAGGCGATGGTTATGATCGCTGATGGTCTCGAACGAACCAAGTCTATGTCCCCGACCGAAAGGGAGATAGAGCTCGAACGGGTTGGCCAGTTGGTCGAGCGTATTTGATCCATCTGGTCCTTGATGGTTGTTAGGTGTTGATGCTCCGCTTGCTTCAGCTGTTGAGCTTCGCGCGCGACTGTGCAAGCGAAGCAGCTAGGTCGGCCGATTTTCTGCGAAGCTCATCCTTTTCCAACACCTCATTGTCGTAGCGACGATTGTAGCTAGCGTCCTTCGCTGCCTTAGCTATGTCCAATGGCGTCAGCGCCGCGATGACGATCAAGGCGATCAAGTTGAAAAGGAAACCGAGGACGAACCAGCCGAAGACATCGCGGTTCTTGTTCGATGCGATAATGGCGCATGCGCCTCCTAATATGACGCCGGTAACTCCAATGATCAGCAGCAAAGGGATTCTTCCTATCAGACAAGTGGTGACGAGCCGATAGAACGAAAGGGAACCTTTGTCCGATAGAGATCAGCTGTAACTGCTGATCCGGTCGCATCCTACGGTTTCAAGGGCTTCCGGAGTAGCTCCATTTAATGACCGACAGAGCGAAAAGGTTCCTTTATGTCAATTGCTTAGCAGCGATCGGAGCGTGAGGATATTGGAAATGAAGCTGGTCGGTTACGCCCGTGTTTCAACGGTCGAGCAGAACCTCGATATGCAGATTGCTGCGTTGAAGGCGGCGGGTTGCTCAGAGATCTTCACCGATCACGGACTGTCCGGTGCTGACTTCCAGCGTCCTGGCCTTCGCAAGGCTCTCAGACAAATCGAGCGCGGTGATATGCTTGTCGTTTGGCGCCTTGACCGGCTCGGACGATCCCTTGTCGACCTAATTCAGACCGTGAACGGGCTATCGAAGCGGGGATGTGATTTCCGATCGCTGACCGAGAGTATTGATACGTCGTCGTCGGGCGGGCGGTTGGTTTTTCACATGATGGCTGCGATGGCAGAATTTGAACGAGCCATCATAAGCGAGCGCACCAAGGCTGGGATGGAAGCGGCAAGAGCACGAGGATCTCGTATAGGACGCCGCCCGTCGATGACCGAAGTGCAGACCGACGCTGCAAGGCATGCTGTCGAGATCGACCTGGAGCCCATCTCTGAGGTCGCTGCAAGGTATCAGGTCCATCCAAAAACACTGGCTCGTGTTCTGCGGAGTGCCCGGATCGAATAGTAGGTCGGGATCGACAGAGAGACTCACCTGAGCGTTCGGCATGTCGAGAGCTGCGAAGCAGCACTTACGACCGCCGAGCCAGCCAGTGACCATCCTCGAGTCACAGAATGCATACTGCCTGTTATACCGATGGCTCCACCTTCTCCCACCCCAGCATGTGCTCGTTCTTGTCGAGCCAGGCCTTGCGCTCCTGCCAGTCCGGCAGAACGCGCCCGACGAGATCCCAGAACTCCGGCTCGTGGTTGCGGTGCGTCAGATGGCACATCTCGTGGACCACGGCGTATTCCAAGACGGGCTTCGGGGCGAAGATCAGGTGCCAATTGAGGTTGATCTGCCGATCCTGGCCGCAGCTGCCCCACATGTGCTTCTGGTCCTTAATCTGCACACCGCGTGGCTTCAATCCGTGGCGTTCGCCATGCTTGCGGACAAAATCGCGGGCGTCGTCGCGCACGCGGCGCTTCAGCCATAGCCTGAGCGCGCTCTCGATGATCGTGTCGGATGACTCCGGCGACAAGTCGACGGGCTTGCGGATCTGGAAGCCGTTGCGGAAGTTGACCTCGACGAGGGAGCCGTCGAAGGGATCGATCGTGAGCCTCGTCATCCGACCACGATAGGGGATCTTGGCGCCGGTGACGAAGTGGTAGACGCGCGTTTGCGCCTTGGCGCGTTCTGCCATGTGTTGAATGGTTTCAATGATCCAGGCGCGCCGGCGGTCCAGCACGGCGCTGATCTGTTCGTCGGTGGCGCTGTCAGGCACCAGGAGTTCGAAGGATTTTGGTGTGACGCTGAGGCTCGCCTTGCGGGCCTTGGGCGATCGCCGCACGGTGTATTCGATCTCTTGGGCGCCGATGCGGTAGACGGCCATGTCACAGCTCCGCAAAATGCTTGAGCGCGTAAGCCTCGACTTCCTCCGGGATCTCCCTGAGCTGCGTAAGACCCGCCAGATGCGCCATTGAGCGCACCTGCTGGCGCAGGCTCTTGCGCAGTCCGTCCTTCTCCCACCAGCCTGATGGAGCGGTGACGGGGTCTGTGTAGAGCCCTTCCAGGCGGATCGCCAGAGCCTCGCCCTCCGGCCCGGAGGTGAAGCCTTTGAGGATCTGCAGGATGCCATAGGCGCCGGGAGAAAGACCCGCTTCGACATGGGCGGCGTCCTCAGCCGTGATGTCCTTCGCCAGCTCTTCCGCTGCCTTCAGCTTTTCCGACCAGGAGAGCTGCGCGCTTTCCAGCTTTTCCAAGAGCTGACGCAGGCGCTCGGAGAACTTGCCATATTGATGCGGGCTGTCGTCGATTCGCTCGGTGACGGTCTTGCGCAGCTCCGTCGTCTTGCGGATCGCCGCCGTCATCAGGTCTTCCTCGGTCTTGGCCGTGGGATCGAAATCCTCCCAGAACTCCGGATCGGTGATGTGGCGCAGCTTGACCGTCACGCTGAGACCCGTCGCCTCCAGATGCTTCTCCAGCATCTCGCGGATCTTCTCGCTGTAATTCATCTGGTCTAAGGCCTGACGCTTCTCGAAGTGCTGCGTGCCATAGAGCAGGAAGTTCGCGACCCATTTCAGATCGGCGGTGAACTCCAGAACGCTCGGATCCGGGCTCAGCGTCTCATAGAGCGTGATGAAGCTGCGGGCCTTCGCCTTGAAGTCGAACCACTTGTCCTCGGTGCCTAGCAGCTTCACGAAGGCATCATATTCCGCCTTCAGCGCATCCTTGTCGCTCGCCTTGCGTTTGAGAGGCTTCATGAGAGCCGCGACGGCGGAGTGGGCGGCGCGCAGCTGGTTGCGCAGGTCATCCAGATCGCGCATGGCGTTCTTCACGTCATCGGCGCGGTAAGAGGAGAGTGCCGCCTCCAGATGACCGGAGACACCGATGTAATCGACGATCAACCCGTTGCGCTTCCTGGCGTCGGAAACGCGGTTGGTGCGGGCGATCGCCTGCAACAACCCGTGTTCCTTCAGCGGCTTGTCGAGATACATCACGCTTTCGATCGGGCAGTCGAAACCGGTCAGCAGCTTGTCGCAGACGATCAGGAATTGCGGGTCATCGCCCTTGCGGCCAAAGGCCTTCTTCGTCAGCTTTTCCGCTTCGGCATCCAGGTAGTGCGCCTTCAGTTCGGTGCGGATCGCCTGCTTGTGGGCGTCCTCGCTCGGCTTGCTGTCTTCCTGGTTGATCGAATAGACGCAGGCCGACATGGCATCGGCCCGGACCAATGCCTCGGCGGGCTCCATGCCTTCGGCTTGAAGATCCTCGGCAATGACCTTGGTCAGCGCCTGTTTGTAGAGGATCACCGCCTCGCGATCGATGGCGACGATCTGTGCCTTGAAACCGTCAGGCCGGGCATATTGCTTGAAATGTGTCCAGATATCGTAGGCGATCAGTTCGATGCGGCGCGGATGCTTGACCAGATCCTCGATCTGCACGCCGCGCTTCTTGATCTCGTTCAGCTTGTTGTCGTCCAGCTCGGCAAACCAGGTGTCGAACAGGATGTCGATCTTTGCCTCGTCGATGTGCCAGTCGGTCTTGCGGCCGGTATAATAGATCGGCACCGTCGCGCCATCGGCCACGGCGTCATCGATGCCGTATTTGTCGAGATAGCCTTCGCCGACCACGCCGAAATTCCGGTAGGTGTCTTTGTCGTCCTTTTTCACCGGCGTGCCGGTAAAGCCGAAGAAGCGGGCGTTCGGCAGTGTGGCGCGTAGATAGGCGCCGAGATCCTTTTCCTGGGTCCGGTGAGCCTCGTCCACCATCACGATCCAGTTTTCAGAGTCGGCAATCGCCTCCTTCGAACCCTGGAACTTGAAGATGGTGGAAAGCGCCGTGTGCCCGTCCTTGCCGCTTCGGATCAGCGCGTGCAGATCCCTAATGCTCTCGATCGCTGCCGGGTTCGGTAAGCCGCAGGCGACAAAGGTGCCGCTGATCTGGCTGTGCAGATCCACCCGGTCGGTCAGCACCAGAATGTTCGGGTTCGTCAGCGCCTCGGACTGGATTGTCCGGTGCGTCTTCAGCTTAAGCGCGGCAAACACCATGGTCAGCGATTTGCCGCTGCCCTGGGTGTGCCAGATCAGCCCCTGACGATGCTTGCCCTCGATCACGCGTTCGACGATGCGGTTGACGGCGCGGAATTGCTGGTAGCGGCAGATTTTCTTGATCGTGCCGGTCTCTGTCTTTTCGAACACGACATAATGCGCGATGAGGTCGAGCAGTCGGCTGGGCTCCAGCAGGCACCAGAGACCCTTGGCCAGCGTGTCGGGAAAATCACCCTCCACCTTCGGCCAAGGATCCCGCCATTCTGCGTAATATTTGGAGCCGGAGCCGGTCGTGCCATAGAGCACCAGCGCACCGTCGGTGACGATGTTGAAGACGTTGGAGAAGAACAGGCGCGGAATGTCCTGCTCATATTGCCTGATCTGCTCGAAGGCCTCGCCGGTTTTGTCCTTCACATTCAGCGGGCTTTTCGCCTCAATCACCACCAGCGGAATGCCGTTCACATAGATCACGACATCGGGCTTACGCGTATTCTCCGCCTTCACGCGCAGCTGATGCGTGACGAAAAACTGGTTGTTGCTGGGCTCCAGAAAATCGATCACCCGCAGCGTCTGGCGGGTTTCCTGGCCGGTCACTTTGCGGGCATAGTCACCGCGCAGCACTTTCAGCCAGGCCTCGTTGTCGCTCATCGCTGCAAGCTCGCCATAGGCTGCCTCGGCAGAGGCGCGGTCGATCCCGTTGATGCGCATCAGCGCTTCGATGAGGTGCGGGCGAAACAGAACCTGGTTCTCGCCTTCGCGAAGAGCTGCGTGCTCGACCGGCGCCACGAAGCCATAGCCCATGACCTCCAGATGTTCGATCGTCGGGCGCTCGGCAAAATGCCATTCGGGACCGTGGCTCATGGGGCGCTTACTCCGCTGCCATGGGCAGGGCGTCGGTGACGCGCTTGCGACCGGTGAGGAGGTCGGACATGAGGGCGGATTTCGTGGCGATTTGGCCTTCCAATGTTCGGTTGCCTGCCTCGATTGAGGCATCAATTTCCTGCATGATCGACGCAATCTCCTGCTGCTCAGCTTGGCTCGGGATCGCAAAAGGAAGATCAAGAAGCTTGGATTTTGAGATATTTTTCATCGACCCGCTGGTGCCGGTTGCGATCGCAGAAAGTCTCTCGCGGCTTTGATCAGAGGCAAGTAAGCATGCGAGCCAACGGGCATTTTCGCTTGTGCTCAACTGCCACAATCGATCCGGCAAGAACAGATCATCGATATCGTTCTCGACATAGCCATTTGCTCCGACAAGATTCGGTGTGTTCATGCGACTGATGATGATCCGGTTGCCCCTAACGGGAATTTTGACGCGATCACGCTCGCCGAGCAGAACTGTCTTATGTTCTTCTGGATCGAAGATTCCTGCCGATACGCAACTCGTTTTGAGAATCCCGATCTCGCCAGGCTGCTTCGGCCTATTTTCAGAATTGACGCTGACACCGGCTTCCAGTCCCAGCGCTATTGAACCCAGAGTTCCGATCCGCCACCCCTCGGGGATCTCCCCGATCTCCGTCTGCTTGAAGCGCGTGTGGCCGATGCCTTTCGTGAGAAGGCGTTCCAGCACGCCCTGCTTGACCTTTCTGATCTGTTCGATCACCGCCCGCGTTGCCGCAATGGCGTCATCGATGCAGGAAAGGATCTCGGCGATGCGACGCTGTTCGTAGAGCGGGGGAAGTAAGATCTCCACCGCAGATATGGCTTGCCCGGTGATCTGTGGCTGCGCTGAACCGGATATTACGCCATCAAAACCAATATAGATGAGCAGTTGATAGAGGTATCGTTGCTCTGCCGTCGAGGCGTCGATATCGTCCAACGCCATAGCGTTACCGGTGATATATGAATACGCGGGAACTAGATTCACGACCCCGCAAGTAGCACCACGGCAAGTGACGGCTATTGTCTCTCGCTCATGAGTAAATGAGTGATATTTTCCAATTGGGCCGTTAGCTCCATAGACGGTGTATCCAACGTCAGTGAACGAACTCTTGGGAATAGTTGGCCATTGTCTCGGACGACAAATCTCGCCAAGCCTTGCTGGTGTCCACCCCTCCGGCACCTCACGCGACATAACCAAGCTCCCGCAAAAAGCCCATCATGCGCGCTTCCACCGCATCCCGCTCTGCCTGCAGCTCGACCAGCTTTTCCACTTCCGCCGCGACGTCGACCTCCTCGGACTCTTCGCCCAGATGCACATAGCGGCTGATGTTGAGGTTGAAGTCATTCGCCTCGATTTCCATTGATGGCACCACTCGTGCCAGACGTTCGATATTGGCAAAGTCGCTGTAGGCCCTCGCCAGCGTGGCGACATTATCCTGCGAGAGATGGTTCTGCGCCTTGCCTTCAATGAAATGCTCGGCGCCGTTGACGATTAGGATCTGTCCCTTGCGCGCCGCCGGTTTCTGCTTGCGCAGGATCAGGACGCAAGCCGGAATGCCCGCGCCGTAAAACAGGTTGGGCGCCAGGCCGATGACCGCCTCCACCAGATCATCCTTGATCAGCCCCTCGCGGATCTTGCCTTCGGCACCGCCGCGAAACAGCACGCCATGCGGCAGCACCACGCCGCAGACGCCGTCCTCCTTCAGGCTCGCCACCATATGCTGCACGAAGGCGAGGTCGCCGTAGGATTTCGGCGGGCAGCCATACCGGTCACGGCCATAGGCGTCGCCCTTCGACCAGACATCATGGCCCCAGCTTTTCAGCGAAAACGGCGGATTGGCCAGCACCCGGTCAAAAGTGCGGATGGCCTTCACACTGTCACCCGTCAGGTGTTTCGGCTCCAGCAGTGTATCGCCGCGCGCCACAGCGGCGTCATCGATATCATGCAGGAACAGGTTCATCTGGCAGATGGCCCAAGTGTTGAGGTTGCGCTCCTGGCCGAACAGCGACAGGCTTTTGGGGTTTTTGCCCTGCCGTTCCAGATGATGCACGGCCTCCAGCAGCATGCCGCCGGAGCCGCAGGTCGGGTCATAGATCGACATGCCTTCGTCCGGCTTCAGGCACTCGACGATCAGCCGCACGACCATTTTTGGCGTGTAGAACTCGCCACCCTTCTTGCCGGCGTCATCGGCAAACTGCGCGATCAGATATTCGTAGGCCTGGCCCAACACATCCGGCTCGACATCGGAATTCCGCAGCCGATAGGTCTCGAAATGCTGCAGCAGCTTTTCCAGCATGGCATCCGGAAAGCGCTCCTTGTTGTTGAAATCGACATCCTGGAAGACGCCGCGCAGCTTCATGTTCGCGTCTTCAATGGCGCGGAAGGCAGCGTTCAGATGCGTGCCGATATCGGTCGTGTGCTTGCGCACATTCTTCCAGAAATGACCCTTGGGAATATCGAAGCGGTGCTCGTCCGGATCGGCCGCAAGATCGGCATCGTGGTAACGCGCCAGCCGCTCCTCATACTCTTCCTCCCAAACATCGGACAGGCGTTTGAAGAAGAGGAGACCGAAGATGTAATGCTTGTAATCTCCAGAATCGATCGATCCCCGCAAAATATCCGCCGCCCGCCAGAGATGGGTTTCCAGCTGCGAGAGAGTGAGTGTAGCCATTATTTAAATCCAAACATCTGTGCAGTCAGTAGAGAACACGTTACGCGGCAATCTCCTGCGAGACTCCTGTTTCGTCCAGCCATTCATTCCAGGCATACAGAAAATTGCGGAAGTCCTTGGTCGAGATTCTCAACAACCGCAGCGCTTCGGTGACGGGTTGCGGAACCACAATTTTCCCGGTGCTTTCATCAACAAACGGCTCAGGGCGTGATTGTTTGGCGCTGACAAAAAGCAACATCTCAGCTGTTGAGTGCGAGGTGTAGCCGTTTCCGTCGAGATACATAACGCCTCCGTGCGCCAGTGAATTACGCAGGCAGGACATGAACTGATCCATAGGCATGTGCTGCGCAGCTTGATGCGCGCGCTCCTCGACCAACACCTCCGCAATGCGGTGGGGGACGCCTTGTGACGTTGGGAACACTTCACTGTTGGCTATGAATGACCAATCGAATCCCGCGAGCTGTGCATTGTCACGAAGACTTCGTTTGCGGATTTTCTCACGCAGAGACTCGCCCACTTTTGGCAATAGCTGCCGATCATCTGTATAGCCCAGCACGTCGCCGCCCAGGTGCTTCGTGATGCGCTCTATTGGCAAGAGTATCATCTGGGACGCGAGTGCAAGAAGGAGGGTTGTGTCGAGCGGACCACCGTATCGGCGGGCATGCACTTCGTTTCGTGCTATTTGCTGTTCGCACACATCGAGCAGATCAAGGCAGCGTCTCGGAATGTCCAAGCTATATTGTAGTGGTATCCCCATCGATTCCCCCCAAGCTTAGATGGTCATAGGCTATGATTGTGAAAACATCCATCGTCGGCTTTGATTCTGCCTGGACCGATAATCCCAAAGCTCGCGGAGCGGTATGTGTTATTCGTCTGGATCATGGCAGCGCGCACCTTCGTCTTGCGCCTAGGCTTGCATCGTTTGCGGAAGCGCTCTCTGTCATCAAAGACGAAGCCAATGAAGCGCAAAGGTGCGTGATCGCTCTCGATCAGCCGACGATTGTTCCGAATCTTACCGGATCACGCCCGGTAGACAAAGTCGCGGGATCGTTGATTTCTTGGATCGGAGGCGGCGTCCAACCTGCAAGCCGGTCGAAAATAGGTATGTTCGATGACGTCGCACCAATTTGGAGCTTTAAGCAGACCTTGGGTGCGGCGGAGGATCCCGAGTTGGCACGAATAGCATCGAGTGGCACGTTTTTGCTCGAAGTCTTTCCGGCGCTGGCGCTCGCATCTATCGAACGTGCTTTCTGCTCAAGGTTGGCTGCTCCGAAATACAACCCGGCTAACCGGAAGCGTTTCAGAATTAACGATTGGCAGGCAGTCGTGGAGGCCGTCAGGCGCTTCGGCGTGTCGAACTCACTGCGGAATGTTGACGAATGGTGTTCGGTTGTGGCGAGCCACGAAGCGCCAAGGAAGTCGGATCAAGACAAGCTCGATGCATTGATCTGCGGGCTGATCGGATTGCATTGGCTAGTGGCTCCGCGAGACCAATCGGTGATGATCGGCGACCTGCGGGATGGCTATATGATTTCGCCGGCGATTGGTGGCGTTCATGAGCGGTTGATTTCGGCTGCAAAGCTTCGAGGCGTTCCTATCTCTTGAGACGGCACGCCTCGGCCACACTGCCGGTTCCGGAGAGACAATTTGCCAGCCCGTCATTCTGTCGCTATGTAGCCCACCGCGCCGAACAAGCGCCGACCAAACCGCGGAGAGGTGGCAGAGTGGTCGAATGCACCGCACTCGAAATGCGGCATACCTGCAAGGGTATCGTGGGTTCAAATCCCACCCTCTCCGCCATTCGTTGGGTGTCACTCTTCCCCAATTACCCACAAGCCCTTGGGTTTCCTCGTAAATTCCTGACAGATGCACTTCATAGTTGCCGTCGGGTGTTCGTGAGTATGCACGGACACCTCCGCTAATCAGGTAGCGCGTCCCTAATGCCGAGCTCGCGATTGATCGCGAGACCTTTTCATCGACAACGACCAAACAACCTGTTTTTGTCACCGCTGCTTCGGAAAATCCGGTTCCACCCCAACACGCGCGGAATAGCTTTTTGGAGCCAACAAGATCAGGTCCATCCTCTGTCTTGTCTCAATCGACGTCAAAGCTCGGGGCAGGGCGAATACGGGCTAGCCGATAGCCTGTCGTCCGATCCGCTGGCACCTCTTGCGAATGAGAAACACGATGTTCGCCCCAAAATCTCGATGAAATGAGGGATAGCGCTCTGTCTCCCCCAGTGCCTCTTCGAGCTTTGAGGCAACCCTGTCGGAAAGCTCCCGTATCCGTTTTGTCACGACAGCAGGACTCAGGCCGACGGCCGTTGCGAAATGCCGCCAGTCATTGCCGTGAAGTTCGTTGGCATTGCTCTTTGTCGCGATCTGCTGAGGAAGCGACTGGTCAACCTGCTGATAGACAGCCGCGCACATCAGGTCGTAGAGCGGCGCGAGTTTGGCTGTCCCTGCGGCACCGACGAGAACGGAATAGTTCTTGGCGTGGGAGTCGGAGTTGCAAATCAGGATGTTGAACATGACGGCGTCGAAGAGCTTCAGTCGTTCGGCGGGCGACACGTAACGCGCCAGCGCGTCAAACATCTGGACGAGCGATGCACCGCCCCGATGCCCAAGTCCAGTCCGCTCGTATTTTTCCGACGGGAACAGGCCGAGTAACTGGCAGAAATCTTCCTGATGAATCCGGCGGATCGTGCCTTGAGGGTCGGCTATGCGGTCATAGCGCTTGACCAGCAGGTAGTCTCGCTTGCCGGCTCTACCGGTCGTCACCTCGGCGGTCTCCAGTTCACACAACCTGGCGAGGGTCATGCAGAAGGCTTCATTCTGAACACTGCAGGTTAGGCGTCTGATGTCGGGTTTCAGGATATGCGTGGATGGCGTGCCGTCGACGGGAATGGCGATCTTGCCATCTGCAGCAAGGTAGACAGGCAGTTTATCCTGCACTCCGGCGAGCGACATCGACACGCCCTGTTCTCCGACCAGGAAAGGTCGCTCGGGCAGTTCATTCAGAATCCGCTCAAGCGCTGCCTCGTCCGGCACGACGCGGAAATTATTTCCGTCTCGGCGTGGTTCTCCGATCGAAAAGGCTCCTGCGGTATCGCGGCCAAGACGCATGAGAAGACCGACAATGTCCTGAGGCGAGACCTTCAACTGCTGACCGATCTCGGAGAGGTGTGTTTCCGGAAGAAGATTGGCAAGCCAGGGCATAACCCGCTCAGCACCGTACGTGCCGGATCGCAAGGGCATGGTCAGCGAGATCGGGAAGGCCGAAGCGCGTTGTTCCCAGCTTGGCTCGTAGGTGAGCGAAATCCCATCGCGGTCGATGAGATTGGCAACGGGCAATGTCTCGTAGAAGATCGCGGTCACGGCGACGCCTGATCAGGAGAAACGGGGCAGATAGCCGAGATCGTCATCGGCATCCGTTGCAGCAGGCGGTGCTGCGGTTTTCAGGTCGCCGAGATCGATGCCGACCGTTCGGGCCGCGATGAGGGATTTCTCGAGTTGGCAACTGGGCTTGCCGTTTTCCAGATCGACGATGAAGCGTTCACCGGTCCCGCAGCGTTCCGCTAGCTGGGTTTGAGTCCATCCCTGTTTTTTCCTATTTTCTCGAACAAGTGCGCCGAACTCCGCGGCCGAACGGATCATGATACGCTCTCCTTATGTAGAGCTTACCGTACAGGAAGAATTTTCAAGAATCCATGAAAACTTACCGAAGAGGAAGGAATCGCATCCATCTGGGGAATCCTCCCGATCGGGAAGGCTAAAATCCTGAACTTGATCACCATTGAACTTTTGGTAAGCTGACGATGGATGGAGGCGAGACAAGTTGCTCGCTTGGAGTTTTATACAGGAAACGGAGATCATCCTTAAGCAGCGACCGGCGACGGTGGCGTCGCGTTGAGATCTCCAATCTCGATCCCGACGGTGTGCGCGGCGATCAAAGCATTTTCAAGCCGGCAGCTCGGCTTGCCGGGTTCACGTTTGACGATGAAACGCTCCCCCGTCTCGGAGCGGGTTGCAAGCTCGGCTTGAGTCCTGCCGAGTCCCTTGCGTTTTTTTGTGACGGCAGTTCCGAAGTCACGTGCGGACCTGATCATCTCGCTTCTCCTGTGTCGGCCTTGCCGGCAATCCCCTCTCAACCATTGGACAGAATGCGTCGCTTTCAATTTGATCCCAAGCTCTTCCCACAGTCCGAGCTGCCGCTTAAGAATTCGATCGACGCTTTTCGAAGAAGGCGGCAATGCCCGCCTGTGCCTCTTCCGTCTCCCAACTGTCTGCTAGTTGAGTAATCACGCTGTCGATGATCTCGTCCGTGATAGGCGAGGCGAGAGAACGCGCGAGGGCCTTGGCGCGTGCAGCAGCTTGTGGCGAGGCCGCGATGAATTCATCGATTTCCTTGTCGACCGCGCGATCGAGACCGGCGGGCGCAACAACGGAAACGACAAGACCGATCGACTTGGCGTAGGCAGCATCAAACGTTCGCCCTGATACGAACAGGGATCTAGCGGCTGGGCTGCCGATCCGCGCCACGACATAAGGGCTGATCGTTGCCGGTATCAGGCCAAGCCGGACCTCTGTCAAACCGAAACGTGCGGCCTCCGAAGCGATAACCGTGTCACAGACACTGATCAGCCCGACCCCACCGCCGAAAGCGTTCCCCTGGACGCTGCCAATGAGCGGCTTCGGAACCTCGTTCAATGCCTTGAACATCATCGCCAGTCGTCGGGCTTCGGCGATTCTCTCCGCCCGGCTTGCCTTGAACTGGACTCTCATCCACTCGAGATCGCCGCCGGCACAGAAGCTCTTTCCCGCCCCGGCAAGCACGATGACGCGCACATTCCTGTCCGACCCGAGAGTGCTTGCAGCTTCGGTCAATTCGTCGATCATCTCGGCGGACATTGCGTTGTGCTTGTCTTCGCGGCTCAGCGTAAGCCGAGCAACACCCCGTTCGTCGATCGAAATCATCAGCGTTTCCGGCATTATCCTGCGCTCCTAAGGCTTTGGGCAAAACGCGCAGCCTCTTCGAGCTTCTCCGGAGAGAGCCCGGTTCGGTACCCCTTTCGGGAAAGGAACTGTGCGACTTCCAGCGTATCGACATTGCCTTTTGCGCCCGGTGCATAAGGGCAACCGCCCAATCCGCCAACCGACGCATCGAAAACCCGCAGTCCGTGCTTCAAGGAAACATCGATATTGTCGAGGGCCCAGCCATCGGTATCGTGGAAGTGACCGGCGAGCATCGTCGCGGGTGCATACGAGAGGACGGTCACCAGCATCTGATCGACCTCTTCCGGTCGTCCTTTACCAATCGTATCGCCCAGGCTGATCTCGTAGCAACCCAATGCATGCAAGCTCTCGACGACGCGTGCCGCCGCATCGGGCGAAACGGCTCCCTCGTAGGGACATTCGACGACGCAGCTGACATAGCCACGCATCGGGATGGCGCGCGCACGGCTTGCTTCGGCAACCGGCTTAAAGCGTTCGATGCTCTCGGCGATGGAACAGTTGATATTCTGTTGCGAGAAGCTCTCCGAGGCGGAAGCGAAGATCGCGACTTCGTCCGCGCCCGCGGCCATTGCAGCCTCGAACCCTTTCATATTCGGCGTCAGAACTGCATAGCGCACCCCTGGCCTGCGCTTGATACCAGCCATCACCTCGGCGGCGTCGGCAAGCTGTGGCACCCACTTCGGGCTGACAAAGCTCGTCGCTTCGATTCGCTCGAAACCGCATTCCGAGATCATATCTATCAGGGCGATCTTCGTCGCCGTCGGTATCAGGTCCTTCTCGTTCTGGAGGCCATCGCGCGGCGCCATCTCGACGATCGAGACATCCCGCGGCAGCAGTGTGGATTCTCCGGGCTGCATAATCACGTCTCCTCTACCCGGAGTGTCAGAAGCACCGCGCCTTCATCGACCTGCTGTCCTTCGCTCACCTCGACAGCCTCCACCGTGCCGTCGCGGGCAGCGACAAGCGTGAGTTCCATCTTCATGGCCTCCATGACGACAAGCGCATCGCCCTTGGAGACTTCCGCCCCCGACCTCGTGCGCACGATCTTCACGAAACCCGGCATCGGGGCGATCAGCCTGTTGCCATCCGCCACGTCAGCCGCGCTGAAATCGAGCGGGTTGCCAAGATGAAACACATGCGTCCTGTGGTCGACGCTGACCACCAAGTGATGTGCTGCCGCACTTGCCTTGACCTGGACCTGTCGGCCATCGACCTCCGCCCTGCATCCGTCATCCTGCCGGCTGACGATCTTCACCGGAATGACCCTCCTGCCGTCATGCACGGCAAAAAAATCGAACCCTTTGGCGGCAACCCGCAGGGTTGAGTGCCCGCCTTCATAGGTCAGGGCGACGATACGCTGCATTTCACTCCACAGCTGCCAGTGCCCCAGCGTCAGCCATGGATCGCCATCCGATGATGGCGCAAGCGCGCCCAACGACAGGACGGCAGCGAGAGCAACGACGGTGTCCGCTGGCGGCTCGATGGCGGTCAGCGATTGAAGATTACGATCGATCAGCCCGGTATCCGGATGGCCAGCAGTAAATTCCTCCTGCACGCTCAGTCTGCCGAGGAAGTCGAGATTGGTGGTGACGCCGACAACATGTGAGTTCTGCAAAGCCCGGGTCAGTCGCAACAGGGCGACGCTCCGGCTAGGCCCGTGTACAACCATCTTTGCGATCAGAGGATCGTAATGGGCGGAGACCGTGTCGCCGGGACGAATGCCGGCATCGATCCGCGCCGTAACGTCAGGAAAATCCAGATGCCTGATCGTTCCTATCGCAGGCAGAAAGCCTTTGGCCGCATCCTCGGCATAAATTCGCGCTTCGAATGCCCAACCGTAGATTTCGAGCTCCGACTGTTTCTTCGGCAGCGGCTCGCCGGCGGCAATACGCAATTGCCATTCGACGAGATCGACCCCGGTGATCGCCTCGGTGACCGCATGCTCGACCTGAAGGCGGGTATTCATCTCCATGAAGTAGAAACGATCCGGCCAAAGGCCATTCGATACATCCGCGATGAACTCCACAGTGCCGGCGCCACGATAGGAGATTGCACGCGCCGCACGCACCGCGGCATCGCCCATCGCGCGGCGCATCTCCGGCGTCATCCCCGGAGCCGGCGCCTCCTCGATCACCTTCTGATGGCGGCGCTGAAGCGAACAATCGCGTTCGAAAAGATGCACGACGTTGCCATGTCGATCCCCGAAGATTTGAACCTCGATGTGGCGCGGGCGAATGAGATAGCGCTCTATCAACACGGCGTCGTCGCCGAAGGCGGCTTTCGCCTCGCGCCGTGCGGCAGCGAGGGCTTCGGGAAAATCCTCTTCACTATCGACACGGCGCATGCCCTTGCCGCCGCCGCCAGCGCGGGCCTTGATGAGCACGGGGTAACCGATCAGGGTCGCTTGATCAGCCAGAAAACCGTCATTTTGTTCTTCGCCATGATAGCCGGGGACAACGGGCACGCCCGACTGGTCCATCAACGCCTTTGCCGAGTCCTTCAGTCCCATGGCACGAATGGAGGAGGCTTGCGGTCCGATGAAGACAATGCCGGCGGCCTCTACAGCTGCAGCAAAATCGGCATTCTCCGAGAGGAACCCGTAGCCGGGGTGAATGGCTTCGGCACCAGTCCGCTCCGCCGCAGAAAGGATCCGTTCGATCGAGAGATAGCTTTCCTGCGCACTGGCCGGCCCAAGGCGAACCGCCTCGTCCGCCATCTCGACGTGCAGTGCCCCGACATCGGCATCCGAATAGACCGCCACCGTCGCGATCCCCATGCGCCTGGCGGTTCGGATTACCCGGCAGGCTATCTCGCCACGGTTTGCGATGAGAATTTTCTGGAACATCGCTACCTCACATCCGGAACAGGCCGAAGCGCGTATCTTCAATCGGAGCATTCAGCGCCGCAGACAAAGAGAGACCGAGCACATCACGGCTCTTAGCCGGGTCGATCACCCCATCGTCCCACAGACGTGCTGACGCATAGAGCGGATGGCTCTGCCGTTCGAAGAGATCAAGCACCGGCTGCTTGAAACTGCTCTCCTCCTCCGGCGTCCAAGGGGTGCCGGCGCGAGAGAGCGCTTCTCCCCGCACGGTCGCAAGGACACCCGCCGCCTGCTCTCCACCCATGACCGAGATGCGGCTGTTCGGCCATGTCCAGAGAAAGCGCGGCGAGAAGGCACGCCCTGCCATGCCGTAATTGCCCGCACCGAAAGAGCCGCCAACCAGCATCGTTACCTTCGGCACGCCGGTCGTCGCGACCGCGGTCACGAGTTTGGCGCCGTTCTTCGCGATGCCTTCGGTTTCGTATTTGCGGCCAACCATGAAACCAGTGATGTTCTGCAGGAAGACGAGCGGTATCCTGCGCTGCGAGCAGAGTTCCACGAAATGGGCGCCCTTCAGGGCCGATTCCGAAAACAGCACGCCGTTGTTGGCGACAATGCCCACCGGTATACCATGGACATGGGCGAAGCCGCAGACCAAGGTCGTCCCGTAGCGTGCCTTGAATTCATCGAAACGCGAGCCATCGACAATGCGGGCAATGACTTCGCGCACGTCGTAGGGCACGCGCAGGTCGGCCGGAACGATACCTGCTATTTCCGAGGGATCGAACAGCGGCGCCTCAACCGGCTGACGCGCGACGCCGCCGACCTTTGAGCGATTGAGATTGGCGATAGCGCGCCTCGCCAGCGCGAGAGCGTGTGCATCGTCACGAGCGAGATGGTCGGCGACGCCGGAGAGCCTTGTATGCACATCGCCACCGCCGAGATCTTCCGCGGAGACGACTTCGCCGGTCGCGGCCTTGACCAGTGGAGGACCGGCAAGAAAGATCGTCCCCTGGCCTTCGACGATGATCGCCTCATCGGACATGGCAGGCACATAGGCACCGCCCGCCGTGCACGAACCCATCACCACGGCAATCTGCGGAATTCCCGCTGCCGACATATTGGCCTGATTATAAAATATCCGGCCGAAATGATCGCGATCCGGGAACACCTCGTCCTGATTCGGCAAATTCGCACCGCCCGAGTCCACCAGGTAGATGCAGGGCAAATTGTTCTGGGCAGCAACTTCCTGCGCGCGCAGATGCTTCTTCACCGTCATCGGAAAATAGGTGCCACCTTTGACGGTTGCATCGTTGCAGACGATCATGCAATCGCGCCCCGAAACGCGGCCGATACCGGTAATCAGGCCAGCGCCGGGAGCCTCGTTGCCGTACATGCCGTGGGCTGCGGTCAATCCGATTTCCAGAAACGGTGTGGCCGGATCGAGCAGACCGGCGATACGGTCGCGTGGCAGCATCTTGCCGCGGGCAACATGACGTTCACGCGCTGCAGGTCCGCCACCGTTTGCGGCACTCATAGCCGCCTCCTCAATGACATGGATCGCTTCGGACATCGCCGCGCGATTTGTCCTGAAGTTCTCCGAATTCGTCGAAATCTGCGACTTCAAAACCGTCATTGGTCACCAGGATGGTTGTCGGATGAACGTTCGGATCAGGCCGTTTCCGCAAAGAGTTCGCGGCCGATCAGCATGCGTCTGATTTCAGAGGTTCCGGCACCGATCTCGTAGAGCTTCGCGTCACGCAGTAGCCGGCCAGCGGGATAATCGTTCGTGTAGCCGTTGCCTCCGAGTGCCTGGATCGTCTCAAGGGCAAGAAGCGTCGCCTTCTCGGCGGCATAGAGAATGCAGCCGGCAGCATCCTTGCGTGTCGTCTCGCCGCGATCGCAGGCGGCCGCCACCGCGTAGACATAGGCACGTGCCGTGTTCATTGTCACGTACATGTCGGCGAGTTTACCCTGCATCAGCTGGAATTCGCCGATCGCCTGACCGAACTGCTTTCTCTCGTGGAGATAGGGCACGACGACATCCATGCAGGCCGCCATGATGCCGATCGGTCCTGCGGAAAGGACGACACGTTCATAGTCGAGCCCAGACATCAGAACGCGCGCACCGCCACCGAGAGTGCCAAGCACATTTGCCGCGGGTACCTCGCAGTCCTCGAAGATCAGCTCGCAGGTATTGGAGCCGCGCATGCCGAGTTTGTCGAGCTTCGGGCCGGTTGAAAAGCCTTTGAAGGTCTTCTCGATGAGGAACGCCGTGATGCCCCGCGGTCCCGCTTCCGGGTCGGTCTTGGCGTAGACCACCAGAACGTCTGCATCCGGACCGTTGGTGATCCACATCTTGTTGCCGTTGAGAACGTAACTGTCGCCTCGTTTCTCCGCCCGAAGCTTCATCGAAACGACATCAGACCCAGCGCCCGGCTCAGACATGGCGAGTGCGCCGATGTTTTCGCCCGAAATGAGCTTCGGCAAATACCGAGACTTCTGCGTTTCCGTTCCGTTGCGGCTGATCTGGTTGACGCAAAGGTTGGAATGGGCGCCGTAGCTGAGCCCAACGGATGCCGAAGCACGGCTGATCTCCTCCATCGCGACGCAATGGGCCAGATATCCCAAGCCGGCGCCGCCATAGGCCTCCTCGGCCGTGATCCCAAGTAACCCCATATCACCCATCTCGCGCCAGAGCGGCGTTGGGAAACTGTTGTTGCTGTCCGTCTCTGCGGCGAGCGGTGCGATGCGCTCCGTCGCGAATCGTCGAACGCTGTCGCGGAGCGCCTCGATCTCGTCCGCCAGGCCAAATCTCAAACCACCGGAATACATGCCTTCCCTCCCAAGTCCGGCGCGCGACTAGCGCAGCATCCGGTATGCGTGTGTCGTGATTCTCCCGTCATTGTTCTTCACGCGCTTATCTTGTCGGCAGCTCCTCCACTGCCGGTTGGCCCGATAAATTTCGTTGAAGAACACGAAAATGGCAAGCTTTTCCGGTCGGCCAGACATTTCTGACCGCCAGTTTGCTCCGGCGAATATTGGATAGATCTTCCGCCAGCATCTGCCCTTCCTCCCGAGATAGGCAACGACCTGAATACGCACGGATCTCTGCAGATCCGCGCGAGAACGAAGGGATGCTAGCACCGGGCGCGCGGAATTTCTGAACCAAGACGGTTCGTCTGGCGCAAAATATGGAAAGATTTCGTCGGCGGGACGACGCGTTCAACCGCTCGAGGGCTGTCCGACAAAGCGGCAGCCCAAATGGCGGCAGGAACCGATCGTGATGTGATTAGCGCTTGATGGCGCGGCCGCTGCGGCTTTCGGCGATTGCCCGAACTTGATGGCGGCGAACCAGCTCGGCCTGGACCTCGGCTTGGAATGTCATGACCTGGTTGCGGACCTCATCGTCGGAGCAGCCAAGCGACGTCAGCTCAGCAGCCAGTCGGCGGCACTCCGTCTTCCAGAAGGCGACTGCATCCTCGCCGTGGCGGCGATCCAGTTCGGCCGCGCACCGTTCAATGTCACCGGCGCGCGAAGCGACCGGGAAAAGCACGATTTCGCTCGTCGTCATTGCTTGCAGAGTTTTGTTTGACTGTACTGGCATCGACTCATTCCGTTGCGTCCGACTCATTCCTAGCCGACCATGGTTAACGCTTTCCTCTTCACCTCAGATAAACGTGCCAGTTCGATCTCTCGCGAATCTCGGCGATGCGTCGGGGCGGGCAATTTTGAGGGGTGGCCTTCCATCGCAAGCAGGACTTCCGAACCATCAAAAATGCAGCTAGGTTTCTGTGCTGCTTTGTCGATGCAGCGAGGGGGCTGAAATCGGTGAGAAGGGTAATTGCGAAGCCTGTCGCGGCGGCCATCGTGGTATTCGCGCGCGCAATTACTGCCGTGCGCGCCATCTGGCCGAATGAGGGCATTCCCCAGGGCCAGTGCGTTTATTTTGCCAATCATTCCAGCCATGGCGATTTCATTCTGGTCTGGGCGGTCCTGCCACCGAGCTTGCGGCGGCGGACACGCCCCGTCGCCGGCGCGGAATATTGGCTAAAGTCGTCGATCAACCGTTTTATCGGCCGCGATGTCTTCGACGCCGTGCTTATCGAGCGGGATCGCGATAAGCGCACCCGCGATCCGATTGAAGTCATGGCCGAGGTCATCGATTCCGGAGCGTCACTGATCCTCTTTCCTGAAGGCACCCGCAACCAGACGGATGCCCAGCTATTGCCGTTCAAAAGCGGGCTTTTTCATCTCGCCTCGATCCGGCCGGACGTTCAACTCGTGCCGGTCTGGATCAACAATCTCAATCGCGTCATGCCAAAGGGCGAGATTGTTCCGATCCCCCTCATCTGCACCGTGACCTTTGGCGACGCCATGCAAATCGAAGCCGGTGAGAACAAGGAAACCTTCCTTGACAGGGCGCGCAGAGCGTTGCTCGATCTGTCACCAAAGCACCCGGGCGGTGACCAATGAACGCAAACTCCGACCTGTGGATGCTCGTCCTCGGCATTTTCACGATCCTCGTCGTTTCCTCGACCATCGGCTACCTGCTGCAGCGGCGCCTGCCTGCCGGTCAGTCGAATGCCGCGATCGAGAATCTGAATGCGCGCATCAAGGCATGGTGGATCATGGTCATCCTGATCGGGCTCGCCTTTCTTGCCGGTCGCGTTGGTGTGCTGCTGCTCTTCGGCTTCTGCTCTTTCGCGGCGCTACGCGAGTTCATCACCCTGACCGACACCAAACGTGCCGACCATTGGGCCCTCGCAGCCGCCTTCTTCGTCGTGCTGCCGCTGCAATATTGGCTGCTGTGGGAGCGACAATACGGCATCTTCTCGATCTTCATTCCCATCTACGCGTTCCTGCTGATGCCGATCATTTCGGTACTGCGCGGCGATACCGAGCGTTTCCTGATACGCATTGCCGAAGTGCAGTGGGCTCTGATGATCTGCGTGTTCTGCGCCTCACATGTCCCCGCGCTGCTGACGTTGACGATCCCGGGCTATGAAGGCCGCAACGTTCTCCTGATCGCCTTCCTGGTGATCATCGTGCAACTCAGCGATGTCCTCCAATATGTCTGGGGCAAGCTGTTCGGTCGAACGAAGATCGCGCCAAGCCTGTCCCCTTCGAAGACTGTGGAAGGCTTTGTCGGCGGCGTAGTGAGCGCAACATTGATCGGTGCTGCCCTATGGTGGATCACGCCTTTCACGCCGCTTCAGGCCGGCGTCTTGGCCCTTGTCATCACAATGATGGGCTTCTTCGGCGGCCTCGTCATGTCAGCAATCAAGCGAGATCGCGGCGTCAAGGATTGGGGCAACCTGATCGAAGGACACGGCGGATTGATCGACCGGCTTGATTCCGTGGTCTTTTCCGCACCGATCTTCTTCCACATTGTCCGCTACTGGTGGTCGGTCACATGATGGCGCTGATACGTCGCCTGGGTCAGAGCAGTGTGACGCACGTTCTCTTCGCGTTTGTCGCCATGGGTGGTTGGGCGCTTCTCGTCAATAGCAACCACCCGCTGCCGCGAGCCTTGCTGGCTGGCGTTGTGCAGGGCGGACTCTCGGCCTGCCTCACCTTTTTTCTCAAGACGGTCATTGAACGGCTCTCGAGACAGTTCAAAGGGCGCGCCGGTCTGTGGGCGCCACCGCTGATCGCATGTCTTGCTTCCACTGCCGCACTGATCTCGATCCACGCACTGAGCGGCACGCCGGAAATCCTGAAAACCATAGCGGTGCCGCTGGCTGTCTCGACGAGCTACGCAGCGGTCTACAATTACTTTCTCTATCAACAGAGGATCGAGATATGACGGAAACGGGCGATCGGCGGCCACTCGCAAGCAGAGACACACAATGGGCAAAGCGCATTGCACAATCGCTGGCAGCGCGGTCGATTACGCCGAACCAGATCTCGCAAGTGAGCATGATCGCCGCAGCCCTGGCGGGCGGCATGTTTTTCCTCGCCGGACGAGATGACGGGTTGAGCAGAGGAGTCCTCCTAGTCCTTGCGGCCGCCTTCTGCCAATTGCGGCTGCTCTGCAATCTCTTTGACGGCATGGTCGCCGTCGAAGGTGGCAAGGGCACAGCCGATGGACCATTCTGGAACGAATTCCCCGACCGTATCGCCGATATACTGATCCTGGCTGGCGTGGGATATGGCATCGGATCGCCTGGGCTTGGTTGGGCAGCGGCATCTTTTGCCGTGCTGACAGCCTATGTTCGCGAGCTCGGACGAGCGACGGGAATGCCGAGCGACTTCTCAGGCCCGATGGCAAAGCAGCACCGGATGGCGACAATTACGGCCGCGGCACTTCTATCGATCCTCGAGCCGCTGTGGGACGGGCATAACCAGGTCCTGCTCGCGGCACTCTGGCTGATCGCCGTCGGCGCTGCCTTCACGGCGCTGCGCCGAGGCAAAAACGTCGTTCGAAATCTGAAGGCTGACCGCGCGGGCAATTGATGCACGTCGCTCAATCCGCCTCAGGCGTACCGAAAAGCCGGAAAGTGCGCTTTGCAGCCGCGCGGCCGGGCAATAGAACAACGACGCCGCTTCTTCTTTTCCCCGAAGCGGCCTAGGACTAGCCTCGCTTCGGCGAGGCATTTTTCTTTTCTCCTATTTATAAGATTTTTATATCCGCGCCCTGCCGCCGATCTCGAACGCTTATGCGCTTCGGCCGCATATTGATGTCCGAGAGATCCAAGGATCATCTCCACGCCAGAAAGCATAGGTGCCACCCGATGGGATGGCGCCCTTTGTCTTGTCTGACTCCAGAAGAACAACAGGAGTCACGATCGATGATGGACATAGGTCTACTCGCCATAACAATCGTATTTTTCGCCCTGTGCTTTGCCTACACCAAAGCCTGCGACCGGCTCTAGCCGGAGGAAACGCCATGACCCTCGACTATATTCTCAGTGGTGCCGTCACCGTGTTTCTAACGGTTTACCTCACCTACGCTCTCATTCGCCCCGAGCGCTTCTAGCATCGCGCCCTCACCGGGATTGCGCGACAGGCGGAACCAACCGGGTATTGAAAGTTACCTCCCATGACCCTCAACGGATGGCTTCAGATCCTGCTTTACTGCGGGATTATCATCGTGCTCGTCAAACCGCTCGGCGGTTACATGACACGCGTCTTCAATGGCGAACGCACATTTCTCTCACCGGTCCTCGTTCCGATCGAACGGGGACTTTATGCCATTGCCGGTACCAGCGAACGCAACGAACAGCATTGGACCTCGTACGCCTTTGCCATGCTGCTCTTTAATCTATTCGGCGTTCTCGTTCTTTACGCGCTGATGCGCCTGCAAGCGGTTTTGCCTTATAACCCGGCCGGCATGCCCGCCGTTCCAGCTGAACTCTCCTTCAACACCGCCGTCAGCTTCGTAACAAACACAAACTGGCAGAACTACGGTGGCGAAAGCACCATGTCCTATCTGACGCAGATGGCAGGACTCTCCGTGCAGAATTTCGTTTCGGCAGCAACCGGTATCGCCATTGCTGTCGGCCTGATTCGTGCCTTTGCGCGCGCCTCGGGCAAGGCGATCGGCAATTTCTGGGTCGATATGATCCGCGCGACCTTCTACGTCCTGCTGCCGATCTGCATCGTGCTGACGCTGGTCTATGTCTATCTTGGCGTGCCGCAAACCCTCGGCCCCTATGTCGACGCAACGACGCTCGAAGGCACCAAGCAGACGATCGCGCTCGGCCCAGTTGCCTCGCAACTTGCCATCAAGATGCTTGGCACTAACGGCGGCGGCTTCTTCAACGCCAACTCCGCGCATCCCTTCGAGAACCCTGACAACATCTCGAACATGATCCAGATGGTATCGATCTTCGCGATCGGCGCGGCCCTCACCAACGTCTTTGGCCGGATGGTAGGCAACCAGCGTCAAGGCTGGGCGATTCTCGCGACGATGGGCCTTCTCTTCATCGTCGGCGTCGGTGTCACCTATTGGGCGGAAGCAGCAGGCAATCCGCTGATGCATGCCTTCGGCCTCGAGGGCGGCAACATGGAGGGCAAGGAGGTACGTTTTGGCGTCGCCATGTCCTCGCTCTTTGCCGTCATAACAACCGCTGCCTCCTGCGGCGCGGTCAATGCGATGCACGGCAGCTTCACGGCACTCGGCGGTCTCATCCCGCTTATCAACATGCAGCTTGGTGAAGTCATCGTCGGGGGCGTTGGCGCAGGTTTTTACGGCATCCTGCTTTTCGTGATCATCGCGATCTTCGTCGCGGGGCTAATGGTCGGTCGCACACCGGAATATCTTGGCAAGAAGATCGAAGCCAAGGAGATGAAGATGGCGGTGCTGGCCATTCTTTGCCTGCCGCTCGCGATGCTCCTCTTCACGGCGATTGCCAGCGTCCTGCCGTCCGCCGTTGCCTCTATCGGCACGGCCGGCCCGCACGGCTTCTCGGAGATCCTGTATGCCTATACTTCCGCTGCGGCCAACAACGGCTCAGCCTTCGGCGGCCTCACCGGCAACACGCCTTGGTACAACATCACCCTCGGTGTGGGCATGTTGATGGGTCGCTTCCTGGTCATCGTCCCGGCGCTCGCGATCGCTGGATCGCTCGTCGCCAAGAAGACCGTTCCGGCCTCCGCCGGCACCTTCCCGACGGATGGCCCGCTCTTCGTGGGTCTCCTGGCAGGCACGATCCTGATCGTCGGCGGCCTGACCTTCTTCCCGGCGCTGGCGCTTGGTCCAGTCATCGAACACCTGGTCATGATCGCCGGCCAGACTTTCTGAGGTGAAGCAATGATCCTTCGCCACAGGCTTCGCAAATCCTTCAATGCGCGTCCCGGTTTGCCGGGACGTGAGAGCCAGCGGATGACCCGCGCCTCCGACATCATCCTCGTGATGCTGGCCGGCCTCCTCGTCATCGTCGCGGTATTTCGGATTCTACACGGCTGATCGCATCACGGTCGCCTTACTCTTTTCAAGCTGGAGTCTCTTATGAGCCAGGCAAAATCAGCGAGCATCATGGATCCTCGCATTCTCATTCCGGCCGTGGGTGCCGCCTTCAAGAAGCTGAACCCGCGCACCCTTGCCAAGAACCCCGTCATGTTCGTCGTTGCAACGGTTTCGGCGCTGACCACGATCCTGTTCGTCCGCGACCTCGTTACCGGCGGCGGAAATCTCGGCTTCTCCTTCCAGATCAACCTCTGGCTCTGGTTCACCGTGCTTTTCGCCAACTTCGCCGAAGCAGTTGCCGAGGGGCGCGGAAAGGCACAGGCGGACTCGCTGCGCAAGGCCCGTACCGAAGCCCAGGCAAAGCTGCTGACGGCCAACAACGGCAGCGGCTATCGCCTCGTTCCGGGCACGAGCTTAAAGGTCGGCGATCTCGTCCTCGTCGAGGCCGGCGATATCATTCCCTCGGACGGCGAGGTCGTCGAGGGTGTGGCCTCGGTCAACGAGGCCGCGATAACAGGTGAATCCGCCCCAGTCATCCGTGAGTCCGGCGGCGATCGCTCGGCCGTGACTGGCGGTACGCAGGTCCTGTCCGATTGGATTCGCGTCCGCATCACTGCCGCCGCGGGACACACCTTTCTCGACCGCATGATCTCGCTCGTCGAAGGTGCGGAGCGGCAGAAGACCCCGAACGAAATCGCTCTTAACATCCTGCTTGCAGGCATGACGCTGATTTTCGTTCTGGCCACGGCGACGATCCCGAGCTTCGCAAGCTATGCCGGCGGCTCTATCCCGATTATCATCCTCGTCGCGCTCTTCGTGACGCTAATCCCGACCACAATCGGCGCGCTCCTCTCGGCAATCGGCATCGCCGGCATGGACCGTCTCGTGCGCTTTAACGTGCTTGCGATGTCGGGCCGCGCCGTCGAAGCAGCCGGTGACGTCGACACGCTGCTCCTCGACAAGACCGGCACGATCACGCTCGGCAATCGTCAGGCAACCGCCTTCCGCCCGGTTCGCGGCGTTACCGAACAGGAACTAGCCGACGCCGCGCAGTTGGCGTCGCTCGCCGACGAAACACCGGAAGGCCGCTCCATCGTCGTGCTCGCCAAGGAAAAATACGCGATCCGCGGCCGCGAGATGGGAAGCCTGCACGCCACCTTCGTGCCGTTCACCGCCCAGACCCGCATGAGCGGCGTCGATGTCGAAGGCTCGTCCATTCGCAAGGGCGCCGTCGATGCCGTGCTCGCTTATGTCGGGGCCGCGTCGGCACCGGCTTCGGGCAATACGACCGTCGCCCTCCGCACCAACACCGAGACCGTTCGGGAACTGCAGGCGATTGCCGATGAAATCGCCAAGGCGGGTGGCACGCCGCTCGCGGTCGCCCGCGACGGCAAACTTCTCGGCATCATCCAGCTCAAGGATATCGTCAAGGGCGGTATTCGCGAGCGCTTCGCTGAACTGCGCCGGATGGGCATCCGGACCGTCATGATAACAGGCGACAACCCGATGACGGCAGCCGCTATCGCGGCCGAGGCCGGCGTCGACGACTTCCTCGCCCAGGCGACACCCGAGAACAAGCTGTCCCTGATCCGTGAGGAACAGGCCAAGGGCAAGCTCGTTGCCATGTGCGGCGACGGCACGAACGACGCACCCGCCCTCGCCCAGGCCGATGTCGGCGTTGCCATGAACACCGGCACGGTCGCCGCCCGCGAAGCCGGCAACATGGTCGACCTCGACAGCGATCCGACGAAGCTCATCGAGATCGTCGAGATCGGCAAACAGCTGCTGATGACCCGTGGCGCGTTGACCACCTTCTCGATCGCCAACGACATCGCCAAGTACTTTGCCATTATCCCGGCGATGTTCCTGGCCTTCTATCCGCAACTCGGCGTCCTGAACGTCATGGGGCTCGCCACCCCGCAGAGCGCCATCCTGTCGGCGATCATCTTTAACGCGCTGATCATCGTGGCGCTAATCCCGCTGTCGCTGAAGGGCGTGAAATACCGTGCGATCGGCGCCGGCGCGCTGCTCTCCCGCAACCTGCTCATCTATGGCGTCGGAGGCATCATTGTCCCGTTTATTGGCATCAAGGCGATCGACATGGTCATCACGGCCATCGGTCTCGCCTAAGGAGTTGACATCATGCTGAAAGAACTTCGTCCGGCAGTCGTCATGATCGTTGCCACCACCGCCATCACTGGTCTGCTTTATCCACTCGCCATGACGGGAGCCGCGCAAGCGCTCTTCCCGGCGCAAGCGAACGGCAGCCTGATCCAGAAGGACGGCAAAGTGATCGGCTCGACACTGATCGGTCAGGCATTCACCAGCGACAAGTACTTCCATGGCCGCCCTTCGGTGGCAGGCGATGGATACAACGCTGCCTCGTCTTCCGGCTCCAACCTTGGCCCCACGAGTCAGAAGCTGCTCGATCGCGTAAAGACTGACTATGAGGCAGCCAAGGCCGCCAACCCGAATGCCCAGGTGCCGATCGATCTCGTGACGGCCTCTGGCAGCGGCCTCGATCCGCACATCTCGCCCGAGGCGGCCTACTTCCAGATACCTCGCGTTGCCAAGGCGCGCGGCATGGATGAAGCCAAGCTGAAGGCGATTGTCGACGCCGCCGTCGATCACCCCGAACTCGGGTTTCTCGGCGAGCGCACGGTCAATGTTCTGGCATTGAACCAGTCTCTTGATACTTCTATGTCTGAGTAGGGTGGAAAGCCCCGGCCGCTTGGATGCGACCGGGGCTTCCTCGTCAGGGAAAGATGAAAAGCATGCCGGAAGACAACCGCGATAAGGTTGGCAGGCCCTCGCCCGATGCACTGCTTGAGAAGGCACGACAGGAGACGCGCGGCCGGTTGAAGATATTCCTTGGCGCCGCGCCCGGCGTGGGCAAGACCTACGAGATGTTGGAGTCGGGCCGCGCCAAACTGTCCGATGGCGTTGACGTGGTGATCGGCATCGTCGAGACCCATGGCCGCAAGGAAACACAGGCCCTCGTCGAGGGCTTTGAAGTCATCCCGCGCGTCAAGATCGACTACAAGGGCCGTCCTCTCGAGGAGATGGATATCGATGCCATCCTTGCGCGCCGACCCGACCTTGTCCTAGTCGACGAACTTGCCCATACGAACGCCGAAGGAAGCCGTCACCCCAAGCGCTACCTCGATGTGAAGGAATTGCTCGACCGCGGCATGGACGTCTATTCGACCCTGAACATCCAGCATGTTGAGAGTCTGAACGACGTCGTTTCTCAAATCACTCGCGTCCGCGTCCGCGAGACTGTGCCTGACTCGATCATCGACATGGCAGATGACGTTGAGATCATTGATCTGACGCCGGACGATCTGATCAAACGGCTGCATGACGGGAAGGTCTACATTCCCAAGACCGCCGAACGTGCGCTGACCAATTATTTTACCCCCGGCAACCTGACCGCCCTGCGCGAACTCGCATTGCGCAAGACCGCGCAGCGTGTCGATGACCAGCTGCTGAACCACATGCAGGCACACGCCATCGCTGGTCCTTGGGCTGCAGGTGAAAGGGTCCTTGTATCTGTCGATCAGCATCCACGATCAGCTTCGCTCGTGCGCTACGCGTCTCGAATGGCCTCGCGACTGCGAGCACCGTGGGCAGCCGTCTACGTCGAGACCAATCGTTCGATCAGCTTGACGGAATCTGACCGCGACACGATTGCAGCGACGCTCCGGCTGGCTGAACAACTCGGCGGCGAGGCAATCACTATTCCCGGCCGCGAGGTCTCGGAAGAGCTGGTCCGACACGCTGCGGCCAATAACGTCACCCATATCGTCATCGGAGCGCCCAGCAGGCCGACATGGCGTGACTGGTTTCACCGCTCCATCGCCGACGATCTGATCAGAACGTCAGGCAACATCAGCGTCCATGTGATCTCCGGCAACGAGAAAGATGAGGCATCCGCGCGCAGCATGAAAGCTGCCCCGTCCTCGCCCGCGTTCAAAATCCAAGCATATCTCTCCGCAACGGCCTATGTGGCAATCGCGCTCGTCGCTGGCGTCGTACTTGATCAGGTGCTGGATGTCCGCAACCTTGCCCTTGTGTTCCTGATGGCAGTACTCACGTCAGCGGTGATCCACGGGCTTCGTCCAGCGCTCTACACCTGCATCCTCAGCGCGCTGGCTTTCAACTTCTTCTTCCTGCCGCCTCGCTACACGCTGACGATCAGCGATCCGGAGAGCGTGCTTGCATTGTTCTTTTTCCTGGGCGTGGCCGTCATTGCCAGCAATCTCACGGCAACGGTCCAACGCCAGGCGGCGGCGGCCCGGCAGCGTGCCAGGACGACCGAAGACCTCTACCTGTTCTCCAAGAAATTGGCTGGCACCGGCACGCTCGACGACGTCCTCTGGGCCACCGCCTTTCAGCTGGCATCGATGCTCAAGGTCCGCGTCGTGCTTCTGCTGCCGGAGGAAGGCACGATCTCCGTCAAGGCCGGCTATCCGCCGGACGACACGCTCGACGAGGCTGATATTGCCGCTGCCCGGTGGGCATGGGAGCATAATCACGCCGCCGGCCGCGGCGCCGATACCCTGCCCGGCGCCAAACGCCTCTATGTGCCGCTGCGAACCGGGCGCGCAGCCGTCGGCGTGATCGGCCTCGACAATGACCGACGCGACGGCCCTCTCCTGACACCCGAGCAGCAACGCCTTCTCGATGCGTTGGCGGACCAGGCGGCCCTTGCGATCGAGCGCATTCAACTCGTGGCAGATGTCGATCGTGCAAGGCTCGCAGCGGAAGCCGACCGTTTGCGCTCTGCCCTCCTGACCTCCATCTCGCATGACCTCAAGACGCCGCTCGCAGCCATTCTTGGCGCCGCCGGCACCTTGCGTGACTACCTCGATTCCATGGCACAGGAAGACCGCATGGATCTTCTGTCGACCGTTGTCGACGAATCGGAGCGGCTCAACCGCTTTATCGCCAACCTGCTCGACATGACGAAAATCGAGTCCGGGGCGATGGAGCCGAACTATGCGCTCCACTATCCCGGCGACATTGCGGGAAGCGCGCTGCGCCGCGCTGAGAAAATTCTCGCGCATCACAAGACCATCATGACCATTCCGGCAGATCTGCCGATGGTCCGTGTCGATCCGGTGCTGTTCGAGCAGGTGCTTTTCAACCTGCTGGACAATGCTGCCAAATATGCTCCGCAAGGATCGTCGATCCGTATCGATGGACGGGCGGATGAATACAACGTGATGATCCAGGTTTCGGACGAAGGCCCTGGCATTCAGCCGGCCGACCTGGACCGCGTTTTCGATACTTTCTATCGCGTGCGCAAAGGAGATCAGGTGCGCGCCGGCACGGGCCTCGGCCTTTCCATCTGCCGAGGTTTTGTCGAAGCGATGGGTGGCGCGATCACAGCCGGAAATCGCTCCGATCATTCCGGTGCCGTCTTCACTATCCGTCTTCCAAGACCAAATGAAATTCCGAAATTGGATGAGCTAAAATGACAGGTTCAGCCGTAAAAATTCTCGTCGTGGACGACGAGCCTCCAATTCGCAAGCTCCTTCGCGTGGGCCTCACCGCGCAAGGCTACGAGGTACATGAGGCGCCAAACGGCGCCTCAGCCCTGCAGTCGGCAAAGGACGAACCGCCTGATCTGATCGTGCTCGACCTTGGCCTGCCGGACAAATCGGGCCACGAACTGTTGCGGGAATGGAGAGACGCGGGTCTAACCCTGCCTATCGTGATCCTTTCCAGCCGCACAGATGAAACTGGCATCGTCAACGCTCTTGAAGCGGGGGCCGACGACTATCTAACGAAGCCGTTCGGCATGAACGAACTCGGCGCTCGGCTGCGGGTTGCCTTACGCCATCGCTTGCAGCAGCAGGGGGAGCGGGCGATCTTTCAGGCCGGCGGCCTGTCGATTGATCTGGTCAAACGCATCGTCAAGATCGACGGCAGGGAAATCAAGCTCTCGCCGAAGGAATACGATATCCTCAGGGTTCTTGCCCAGCATGCCGGCAAGGTTCTGACTCACCAGTTCCTGCTGAAGCAGATCTGGGGACCGGCCGCCGACGTGCAGTACTTAAGGGTCTATGTTCGACAGTTGCGCCAGAAGATCGAACAGAGCCCGGACCAGCCGCAATATATCACCACCGAAACCGGTGTCGGGTACAGACTGAAAGAAGCGGATCCGCCAACAGGCTAGTTATCGATAGACGCGCTCCGATAGTGCGCGCATACCGAGCCCGACCATCACTTCGTAAGCGATGCGCCGGCGAATAGGATTGTGCAATCGAATGGCGGTCGAACCGAGAAACTCGGTTTCGATGTGATCGAACGCCTTGAGTTCAGGCGAAGTCCTGATCGCACGCGCGTAAAACTCGCGAAACGCTTGTCGGCAAACATAAGTCTTGTATTTCGTTAGGCAGAAAACGGAAAAGCGACCAGCTTCTTCACGCAGGAAGTCGGTCACGCCGGCGGTTACCTCGGGCCAAGCCGGATTGAACGTATCGTCGAAAACGATGATTCCGTGCTCCGCAAGCGACGCGGCAGCAAGACGACTATCGGCCGCGACGTGGTGCAACATGTGGCCACCGTCGATACTGAAGAACCGGACCATCCCTGCTCTTTCGGTAATGTTCTCCGGCCGGAGCAGCGTACTGTCGCTCTTGATGACGCATTCGGCGTCCACGGAAAGGCCAAGTTGACGGCCGCCCGCCGCGAAACGTTCGTACTGCGTCGCGCCGTGATCCGGATTCACGATATCAAACGGATCGATGGCCACAATCTTCTCCGTGTCTCCGCAGATCTTCCGCAACAGAAAGTAGGAACGACCATAGTAAACGCCGATCTCGGCGAGGCTGCCTCGCAAGGAGGCTGATTGCTGGGATAGCAAAACCGCAAGAAATACCAGAGCGTCGGGCGGATCAATGTATCCTTCGATCGCCTGAAGATCATGGAATATGAACTTTCTGATCGACGAATCCATCTGGTTTCGGCCTTCAGTTTCACGATGAGAACTACCGAAGGGAACAATTCTTCGCAGAGAATAAGAACAAAAGTCAATTCCATTTAAAATGACGTACCGGCAGTATTTAAAGGTACGACTGGTTGTGGCAATCATTGTTGAATAAAGATTGCGATGTTATTTCGAGCGCTGCGTTTGTCGGGTCCTGGTGGACAGTCAATTCCATGGAAAATCTTCGGCAAATCAATTTGCTAATGCCGTCATCAACAAAAAGAGAGCGACATCCGCGCCACCTTCGTTTCGTTCTTTTTCTCGCCATCGACCTGCTCTAAGTCTTCTACATCCGAAACGAGAATTAAAGGTGGTGCATGGCAGGTGAAACGATTCTGGTCGTGGGCGGCGCTGGTTATATCGGCTCCCATACGTGTCTCGATCTTGCGAACAAGGGGTTCCAACCGGTCGTTTTCGACAATTTCTCCAACGGTCATCGCGAATTCGTGAAGTGGGGGCCTGCCGAGGAAGGGGATATCCGGGACCGGGCTCGCCTTGACGAGGTTCTGGCCAAGCACAAGCCAGCTGCCATCCTGCATTTTGCCGCCCTCATCGAGGTCGGCGAATCGGTCAAGGATCCGGTTGCCTTCTACGAGAACAACGTCATCGGCACGCTGACACTTTTGGCTGCCGCTCAGGCGGCGGGCGTCAAGGCATTCGTCTTCTCGTCCACCTGCGCGACCTACGGCCTGCCGCAAAGCGTACCTCTCGATGAGACGCATCGTCAGGTGCCGATCAATCCCTATGGCCGTACAAAATACATCGTCGAGCAGGCGCTTGCCGACTACGACAAATACACCGGCTTTCGATCGGTCGTGCTTCGCTACTTCAACGCAGCCGGCGCCGACTTCGAGGGACGGGTCGGCGAGTGGCATCAGCCTGAAACGCACGCCATACCGCTCGCGATTGATGCCGCTCTTGGCCGTCGTGAAGGCTTCAAGGTGTTTGGTACCGACTACGAGACGAGGGACGGCACCTGTGTCCGCGACTACATCCATGTGCTTGATCTCGCCGATGCGCATGTCCGCGCCGTAGAGCATCTGCTGCGGGGCGGGGAATCTGTTGCGCTCAATCTCGGCACCGGCACGGGAACAACGGTGAAGGAGTTGCTCGGCGCCATCGAGCGCGTGTCGGAGCGACCGTTTCCTGTGGAATATGTCGGCCGCCGCGAAGGCGACTCGCACACGCTGGTTGCCAACAATGACAAGGCGCGGGAGATTCTAGGCTGGGCGCCGCAGTATGATTTGTCTCAGATCATTCGATCGGCGTGGAACTGGCACGCAAAATCAAACCAGCACTGAAATACATCCATGACCGGTCGACCGAACATTTTATTGATCACCGCGGACCAGTGGCGCGGTGATTGCCTGTCGGCGACCGGACATGCCTGCGTCAGGACGCCGAATGTGGATGCGCTGGCGGCGGAAGGCGTCTTGTTTGCCCGCCACTACGCTGGCGCCGCGCCATGCTCACCGGCGCGCGCCACGCTCTATACCGGCCTCTATCAGATGAACCACCGGGTTTGCCGCAACGGCTCACCCCTCGATGCGCGATTTGATAATCTGGCGCTGGCGGCCCGGCGGGCGGGTTATGATCCGACGCTGTTCGGCTATACTGATACCGCACCCGACCCGCGCGGCATGAACGCGAACGACCCGCACCTGACAACTTATGAAGGATTGCTACCCGGCTTTACGGCCCGACAACTGCTTCCCGAGCATGAAAGGCAATGGCTGTCCTGGTTGCGCGAGCGTGGACACCCGGATGCGGATAGTCGCGACATTCACATCCCCGTCGGCGCGCGGCGCGGTGAGATCTCGAACGCGGCAACGACCTATTCGAAGGACGAAACGCAGACGGCGTTTCTCGCGGGAGAGTTCATCCGCTGGCTGGGAGAGCAGGATGCGCCCTGGTTCGCACATGTTTCGTTCCTTCGTCCGCATCCGCCATTTTCGGCGCCGTCTCCATACAACGATCTGTTCAGCCCGGAGGACGGTTCGCATTTCGCCCGGGCGGAAAACCACGAAACGGAACAGAGATCGCACCCTTATCTGTCCTATGCCATGCCGAGGGCAGGAAAGGGCGGCTTCATCTATGGTGCGACCGGCTCGCTTAGCGAGTGGCAAGCCAGCGACTTCGCCGCGATCCGAGCCATCTACTATGGCATGATCGCGGAGGTGGATGCGCAGCTTGGGCGCATTTGGCGCGCGCTGAAGGAAGCAGGGGTGTGGGACGACACTCTTATCATCTTCACCTCCGACCACGCCGAGATGGCAGGCGATCACTGGACGCTCGGCAAGGGCGGTTTCTTCGATGGCAGTTATCACATCCCGCTTGTCATCCGCGACCCGCAAGCCGTCATGCGGGGCAGGGTGGTCGACCGGTTCACGTCTGCGGCAGACATCTTTGCGACGCTCTGCGATCGCCTGCATATCGAACCCAGAAACGCCCTGGATGGCCAGTCCCTGCTACCGTTCATGGAGCGGGAGGCGCCGAGAACCTGGCGCGATGCTGCCTTCTGGGAATTCGACTTCCGCGATATTGTCAACCAGGAACCAGAAGCTCATTTCGGATTGCAGTCAAACGAATGCAACCTTGCCGTCATCAGAGATGAACGCTTCAAATACGTGCATTTCGCAGCACTGCCACCACTCTTATTCGACCTGCAGGCCGATCCGATGGAATTGAACAACCTCGCGTCGGACCCAGCCTGTATGTCGACCAGGCTTTCCTATGCCGAGAAGCTTCTCTCGATGCGTGCCCGTCATCTGGATCAAACGCTAGCCTTCACCGAACTTACGGAAAAAGGGCCGATCAGGCGTCGGCCCTAAGCTTATCAGGCGAGGCGCCCGAGATAGTCCAGCTTGCCAACAGGAACGCCCTGATTGCGCAGGATCGCGTGTGCCGTCGCAAGGTGGAAGAAGAAGTTCGGTAGCGCGAAGGTCACGACATATTCGTCGCCGCGGAACGTGATTTTGTTACCCCCCGGCGAAAGGGTAATTTCCTGCGTTTCCG
This sequence comes from Rhizobium sp. R693, assembly GCF_002211315.1. Taxonomy (NCBI): domain Bacteria; kingdom Pseudomonadati; phylum Pseudomonadota; class Alphaproteobacteria; order Hyphomicrobiales; family Rhizobiaceae; genus Rhizobium; species Rhizobium sp. R693. Next base: position 303,548 of record NZ_LOKY01000023.1, read on the forward strand.
TCCCTTCAAGTGCAGCCGGTGCGACTGTGCGGAGGTAGGTTTCCGTCTTGGCAACACGCTCGCGCAATTCGGCGATGGTCGCTTCATTGTCCTCGAATTTCGGTGCTTCGCTGGCGGTCAGCCGCGCAATCGCCAGTTTGGCGGTGTCGGTCGCGCGCTGAAACTGGCCCGAGAACGGCAACATGTCCGAAGCCAGCCGCGCGGCGACGAGATCCGCGCTATCGATGCCTTTCTCCTTCGCGAAGGCCTCGGCTTTATCGAGGTAGGTCTTCAACGTTTCAAGACCGTGCTGAAAGACGGGAACTGTTAGTCGGTACATCGAAATAGGCATCAGTTTCTCCCTTAAAGACGGCGAAACCGCCGCCGCTAGACCGTTCATATAGTTCGCGGCATCGCGCTTTTCAGCGCCAGCGCAAGCATCTTCGCGAGATTTTCACGGAGCGCTCGCGACCTCGCCAATGAAATGGACTTGACGCCCTCAGTAGAAAATGGAATGAATATTCCGCGATACAGATTTTACGGTTCGTTTGTTCCGTTTCTTGACGGACGGCCAGCAGGAGACGGCCCAGGCGAACTAAAAAACTGGCTTTTGGGCTCGGCCCGAAGCTCCGGCGTGAGGAGGGTGCAGCCGGACACCGCTTTGGAGGAAAGAAGAATGAAGAAATTTATCATGGGTACTGCCATGGCGCTCGTCCTGTCGACGGCCGCTCATGCCGAAACCGTCGGCGTCTCGATGTCGAAATTCGACGACAACTTCCTGACCGTTCTGCGCAACGGAATGCAGAACTACTCCAAGACTCTGAACGGCGTGACACTGCAGGTCGAAGACGCCCAGAACGACGTCGCCAAGCAGCAAAGTCAGATCCAGAACTTCATCGCATCCAAGGTCGACGCGATTATCGTCAATCCGGTTGACACGGACGCCACGGCGGCCATGTCGAAAATCGCAGCCGAAGCCGGCATTCCGCTGGTTTACGTCAACCGCGAGCCGGTCAACGTTGATAGCCTTCCGGACAAGCAGGCTTTCGTCGCTTCCAACGAGCAGGAATCCGGTACGCTTGAAACGAAGGAAGTTTGCCGTCTTCTTGGCGGCAAGGGCAAGGCCGTCATCCTGATGGGCGAACTCTCCAATCAAGCCGCTCGCATGCGCACCAAGGATGTCCATGATGTTGTCGCCACCGACAACTGCAAGGGTATAGAGATCCTTGAGGAGCAGACAGCAAACTGGTCGCGCACAGAAGGTTCGGATTTGATGACGAACTGGCTCTCCAGCGGCATCGAGTTCGACGCCGTCATTTCGAACAATGACGAAATGGCCATCGGCGCTATTCAGGCTCTCAAGGCAGCCGGCAAGGATCTCAGCAAGATCGTGATCGGCGGCGTTGATGCCACGCAGGACGCACTTGCCGCGATGCAGGCTGGCGACCTCGACGTGACGGTCTTCCAGGATGCAGCCGGGCAGGGCAAGGGTGCGCTCGACGCGGCTCTGAAGCTCGCGAAGGGCGAAAAGGTGGACAAGAAGGTTTATATTCCTTTCCAACTCGTCACGCCTGAAAACGTCAAGGACTTCGTCGCGAAGAACTAACGTCGGAAAAATGGGGTGCGGGACATACGGTTCCGCATCCCAAGCTTCAATCCGTGTTCGGGAGGAGATGAGATGGTTGTCAGCCCGTCTACAATGGCCGCAGTGCGTCACAGCGGCGCTGTTCCGAATGCGGAATACCTGCTGAGCGCCGAAGGCGTGCGCAAGGAGTTTCCAGGCGTTGTTGCACTCGACGATGTCCAGTTCCAGCTGAAACGCGGCACCGTGCACGCCTTGATGGGCGAAAACGGCGCCGGCAAGTCCACGCTGATGAAAATCCTCGCAGGCATCTATATCCCGGACAAGGGTGAGGTGCGCCTCAAGGGCGTCGAGATTCAGCTAAAATCACCGCTCGATGCGTTGGAAAATGGTATCGCGATGATCCATCAGGAGCTGAACCTGATGCCCTATATGACCGTTGCCGAGAACATCTGGATCCGGCGCGAGCCGAAGAACAGGTTCGGCTTCGTCGATCACGCGGCAATGTTCCGCCAGACGGACGAGCTGTTTCAACGACTGAATATCGACATCGACCCGGAGATTCAGGTTCGCGAACTTTCCGTCGCCAATCGGCAGATGGTCGAGATCGCCAAGGCGGTCTCCTACAATTCCGACGTCCTGATCATGGATGAACCGACATCGGCGCTGACCGAGCGCGAGGTTGAGCATCTCTTCCGGATCATTCGCGACCTCAGGGCTCAGGGCATTGGGATCGTCTACATCACACACAAGATGAACGAGCTGTTCGAGATCGCCGACGAGTTCTCTGTGTTCCGCGACGGCCGTTATATCGGCACCCATGCGTCAACAGATGTCACGCGCGACGACATCATCCGCATGATGGTTGGCCGAGAGATTACCCAGATGTTTCCGAAAGAGGAGGTCCCGATCGGCGACGTCGTGCTCTCGGTCAAGAACCTCACACTGAACAACGTTTTCCATGACGTTTCCTTTGATGTCCGATCGGGCGAGATCCTTGGCGTCGCCGGACTTGTGGGATCAGGCCGATCGAATGTCGCGGAGACCTTGTTCGGCGTAACGCCGGCGACCTCAGGCACGATCGAACTCTTCGGCAAGAAGACGGACATCGTCTCGCCTACCGTTGCGATCCAGAACCGCATGGCGTTCCTGACCGAAGACCGCAAGGACACGGGCTGCCTGCTGATTCTGAGCGTTCTCGAGAATATGCAGATCGCCGTTCTCCAGGATAGGTTCGTCAAGGGTGGCTTTGTGCAGGAAGGCTCGATCGAAGCAACCTGCGAAGACATGGCGAAGAAACTCCGGGTCAAGACGCCCAATCTCGACGAGCGCGTGGAAAACCTTTCCGGCGGCAACCAGCAGAAGGTCCTGATTGGTCGCTGGCTGCTTACCAATCCGAAGATCCTCATTCTCGACGAGCCGACACGCGGCATCGATGTCGGCGCCAAGGCCGAAATCCATCGTTTGGTGACGGAAATGGCGAGAAGCGGAGTAGCCGTGATCATGATCTCGTCGGAAATGCCGGAAGTGCTGGGCATGAGCGACCGCATCATGGTGATGCATGAAGGACGCGTAACCGGTTTTCTCAATCGCGACGAAGCAACGCAGATCAAGGTGATGGAGCTTGCAGCGCAGTGACGCGCGGGCTCGGGAACCGAAGGGAGGATATTCATGAATACAAACGCAGCTGAGGCCACAGCCCCACTCGCAACGCGCGCTCGCAGACGGCGCGTTCCGCCCGAGCTCAGTATTTTTCTCGTCCTGATCGGCATTGCGCTTATCTATGAAATTCTCGGCTGGATCTTTATCGGCCAGAGTTTCCTGTTCAATTCGCAGCGCCTGACGATCATGATCCTTCAGGTCTCCGTCATCGGCATCATCGCGGTGGGTGTGACACAAGTCATCATCACCGGCGGCATCGACTTGTCATCCGGCTCTGTCGTTGGCATGACGGCGATGATTGCGGCAAGCTTTGCGCAGGCATCGACCTGGCCGCGGGCGCTCTATCCTTCGCTGACGGACCTGCCATTCTTCATCCCGATCGGCGTCGGTCTCCTCATCGGCCTCGCAGCGGGCTTTATCAACGGGCAGCTGATCGCAAGGACCAAGATCCCGCCGTTTATCGCCACGCTTGGCATGATGGTCTCGGCACGCGGCATTTCCAAGTGGTATACCAAGGGTCAACCTGTCTCCGGTCTCACCGACCAGTTCAACTTCATCGGGACAGGCATTTGGCCCGTGATTGTGTTCCTCGTCGTTGCGCTGATCTTCCATATTGCTCTGCGCTATACCCGCTACGGCAAGTTCACCTACGCAATCGGCGCTAATCTGCAGGCCGCACGCGTATCCGGTATCAATATCGAAGCCCACCTGATCAAGGTTTACGCGATCGCCGGTCTGCTGGCGGGTCTTGCCGGCGTGGTCACGGCGGCCCGCGCCCAGACCGCGCAGGCTGGCATGGGCGTCATGTACGAACTGGACGCCATTGCCGCGACCGTTATCGGCGGCACGTCTCTGACAGGCGGCGTCGGCCGTATCACCGGCACAGTTATCGGCACGATCATTCTCGGCGTGATGACCTCGGGCTTCACCTTCCTTAGGGTTGATGCCTATTACCAGGAGATCGTCAAAGGACTGATCATTGTGGCCGCCGTCGTGATCGACGTTTATCGACAAAAGAAACGCGCGAAGCATTGACGAAAGCAATTCGGAACGGGGGCCTCGGCCCCCGTTTTTCGTTTCCGCTAACCATCGATACGGAACAGGAAGATTTCTGAAAAAAAGGGTAGCGTATTCCGCTAGCTTTTCTATTCTGCGCTCTTCATATCGCCCGCCCGGGCACACAGGAACGCAGATGCAATTGGTATTCGACGGCCACAACGACGTCCTCCTCCGGCTTTGGACACATGAACGGGATGGCGGCGATCCGGTCGCTGAATTCTCAGACGGCATCGATCTGGGCCATATCGATGCCCCGCGCGCCAAGGCTGGCGGACTGGCAGGTGGGCTCTGCGCAATTTACGTGCCCTCCGGTGATCTCGTTTTTGCCGATCCCGACAAGAATGGCCACTACGTCACGCCACTTGCCGCTCCGCTGGAGCCGCTTTCCTCGCTGAGGATCGCCACGGAAATGGCCGCGATCGCGCTTCGCCTGGACCGCGCTGGCGCCTGGCGCCTATGCTGCACTGTCAAGGAGATCCGCCAGGCAATGGCCGATGGCGTCTTTGCGGCCGTCATGCACATGGAAGGTTGCGAGGCCATCGGGGCGGACCTGGCGGCACTCGAAGTATTCCATGCCGCCGGCTTGCGGTCGCTGGGACCTGTGTGGAGCCGTCACAATATCTTCGGCCACGGCGTGCCCTTCGCCTTCCCCATGTCGCCGGACACCGCGCCCGGCCTGACGGAGGCCGGCTTTGCCCTGGTACGCGAATGCGACCGGCTCGGCATTCTGATCGATCTGGCGCACATCACGGAGAAGGGCTTCTGGGATGTCGCAAAGACGACCGATCAGCCGCTCGTCGCCAGCCACTCCAACGCTCACGCGCTGACGCCGGTTGCCCGCAACCTCACCGACAAGCAGCTCGACGCCATCAGAGAAAGGCGCGGCCTTGTTGGCGTGAACTACGCGACTGCAATGCTGCGTAGCGACGGTCGTTCCGATGGTGACACACCGCTCAGCGACATGGTGCGACACATCGACTATCTCGTCGAGCGCGTCGGCATCGACTGCGTCGCGCTCGGCTCGGACTTTGACGGCGCGACCATTCCCGAAGAAATCGGGGATGCCGCAGGTAACCAGAAGCTGATTGTCGCCCTCCAGCGTGTTGGCTATTGTGCACGAGATCTCGAAAAATTGGCCAGCGGGAACTGGCTGAGAATTCTGGCTTCGGCGTGGGGAGAAGAGGCCGCCTAAGCTTGCCTATCGCTTTGCATTGAAATGGAAAACAGGGGAACAAAAACCATGATAGTCAGCAAATTTAACCGCACTTTCCGTCTGCTTTCGGCAGGCGCCGCTCTGTCGATCATGATGGCCGCCGCACCCGCTGCCTTCGCGGAAACGCCGAAGGACACGCTGGTCGAAGGCTTCGCCATCGACGACATTATCACCATGGACCCCGGCGAGGCGTTCGAGCTGTCGACGGCCGAAGTCACGAGCAACACCTATAGCCTGCTCGTCCGTCTCGACATGAGCGACACGTCGAAGGTCAAGGGCGACCTCGCCGACAGCTGGACGGTTTCCGACGATGGCCTGACCTATACGTTCAAGCTGAAGCCCGGGATGAAGTTCGCGTCCGGCAATCCGATCACCGCCGAAGACGTCGCATGGTCCTTCGAGCGAGCCGTCAAGCTCGACAAGAGCCCGGCATTCATCATCACCCAGTTCGGCATCAATGGCGACAACGTCACCGAGAAGGCAAAGGCGACGGATGAAAGCACTTTCGTCTTCACCGTCGACAAGCCCTATGCGCCGAGCTTCGTGTTAAACTGCTTGACGGCAACCGTTGCCTCGGTTGTCGACAAGAAGCTGGTCATGGATCACGTCAAGTCCGTGACGCCGAGCGCCGACTACAAGTATGACAACGATTTCGGCAACGAATGGCTGAAGACCGGTTACGCCGGCTCCGGTGCCTTCAAGCTGCGCGAGTGGCGTGCCAACGAAGTTGTCGTGATGGAACGCAACGACAATTACTATGGCGATAAGGCGAAGCTGAACCGCGTCATCTATCGCTTTATGAAGGAAAGCTCGGCGCAGCGCCTTGCGTTGGAAGCAGGCGATATCGACGTCGCCCGCAACCTGGAACCCGGTGATCTGGATGCAGTCTCCAAGAATGCCGACCTGACGACCGTCAGCGCGCCGAAGGGCACCGTCTACTACGTCAGCCTCAACTCCAAGAACGAGAACCTGAAGAAGCCGGAAGTTCAGGAAGCCTTCAAATACCTCGTCGACTACGATGCGATTGGCTCGACCCTCATCAAGGGCATCGGCGAAATCCACCAGACCTTCCTGCCGAAGGGCCAGCTCGGTGCGCTTGATGAAAATCCGTACAAGCTCGATGTGGCCAAGGCCAAGGAACTGCTTGCGAAAGCCGGCCTGAAGGACGGCTTCTCGGTGACGATGGACGTCCGCAACACGCAGCCGGTAACTGGTATTGCGGAATCCATGCAGCAGTCGCTCGCCCAGGCCGGCGTCAAGATGGAAATCATCCCCGGCGACGGCAAGCAGACCCTGACGAAGTTCCGTGCGCGTACGCACGACATGTACATCGGCCAGTGGGGTTCGGACTACTTCGACCCGAACTCGAATGCCGATACCTTCACCACCAACCCGGACAACTCGGACGCCGGTACGGTCAAGACGCTCGCATGGCGCAATACCTGGGAAGCGCCCGAACTCGAGAAGGAAACGAAGGCTGCCTTGCTCGAACGTGACGGCGCAAAGCGCGCTGCCATGTATGAGGACATTCAGAAGAAGTTCCTCGCCAACAGCCCCTTCGTGATCATTTTCCAGCAGATCGAAGTGGCAGGCGCCCGCAAAAGCCTGACGGACTTCAAACTCGGCCCGAGTTTCGACACCAACTATGTCGGCCCGATCGGCAAGGAATAATCCGGCAGGATTGATCCGTTGAGCATCGTTGAAACAAAGATGGAGGCACGGCCCAAACAGGGCCGTGCCGTTCCCATTGCCAAAGCGGTCGGGCGATTTCTTGTCGCCGCTGTCACGACTTATCTTGGCCTTTTGGCCGTGACCTTCTTCATTGGCCGCGTCGTGCCGATTGATCCAGTCCTTGCGATTCTCGGCGACCGCGCGCCCGCGCATGTCGTTGAACGTGTCCGTCGCGAGCTCGGCTTCGACCTGCCGCTCTACCAGCAGTTCTACATTTATCTGAAGAGCATTCTTTCGGGTGACTTCGGAACCTCCGTTCTGACCACCAACCCCGTGATGGTCGACATTAGGCGCGTTTTTCCCGCAACGATCGAGCTCGCAACGCTCGGGACGATCATCGGCTCGGTTATCGGCGTGCCGCTCGGTGTGCTGGCCGCCGTTCGCCGAGGCAGCATGGCCGACCAGATCGTCCGTGTGATCGGCCTGATCGGCTATTCCGTGCCGATATTCTGGCTAGCGCTCATCTCGCTTGTGATCTTCTACGCGCAATTGCGATGGGTTGCCTTCCCCGGCCGCATCGATATCGTCTTCGAATACAGCTTCACGCCGATAACCGGCTTCTATCTGCTCGACAGCGCCATGCAGGGCCAATGGGACGTCTTCTACGACGTCTTCCGCCATATCATTCTGCCCGCCTCGCTGCTCGGCTACTTCTCGCTTGCCTACATCAGCCGCATGACCCGCAGCTTCATGCTCAACGAACTGAGCCAGGAATATGTGGTTGCGGCGCGCGCCAAGGGGCTCTCGGAAACCAGGGTGATCTGGGGTCATGCGCTACGCAACGCCGCCGTACCCCTCGTCACCGTCATCGCACTCTCGTATGCCAGCTTGCTTGAGGGTTCGGTGCTCACGGAGACGGTTTTCTCCTGGCCAGGTATCGGACTCTACATCACCAATTCCCTTCAGAACGCGGATATGAACGCTGTCCTCGGTGGTACCATCGTCATTGGCACGGTCTTCATCGGCATCAATCTTCTGTCCGACCTTCTCTACCGGACGCTTGACCCTAGGACGCGAAGCCGATGACGGTTCCCGCAAATCAATCAGCACCGCTGAGCCGCCGTGAGTGGTTGCTTTCCGATCGGCCGCAGTCACGCACGCAGGCTCGCTTGGGCCGAGCCTACGTGACCTGGCGGCAATTCACCGCAAACCGCCTGGCCGTCGTAGGTCTCGTGATCATCATCGCCCTCGTGTTTGTGGCTGCCTTTGCGAACTTGCTCGCAACCCATTCGCCGATCGTGGGCGACCTGAAGAACGCTCGTCTGCTGCCGCCCGGCACCGAGGGTTACATGCTGGGCACGGACGATCAGGGCCGCGATATCTATTCGCGTCTCATTTACGGCTCCCGCTTGACACTACTCGTCGTCGTTCTCGTCGCGGCCATCTCGGCGCCGATCGGCCTGATCGTTGGAACGGTGTCGGGTTATGCCGGCGGGTGGGTTGATGCGACGCTGATGCGCGTTACCGATATCTTCCTCGCCTTCCCCAAGCTGGTGCTTGCCCTCGCTTTCGTCGCGGCTCTTGGACCTGGCATACAGAACGCAATCATCGCGATTGCGATCACCTCCTGGCCGCCCTACGCGCGCATCGCACGTGCGGAGACGCTAACCGTGCGGCGATCCGACTACATTTCTGCGGTCAAGCTGATGGGCGCATCACCCTTGCGGATTGTGGTCCGGCACGTGATGCCGCTTTGCCTTTCCTCGCTCATCGTTCGCGTGACGCTCGATATGGCCGGCATCATCCTGACGGCTGCCGGCCTCGGCTTCCTCGGTCTCGGCGCGCAGCCGCCGCTTCCCGAATGGGGCGCGATGATTGCGTCTGGGCGGCGCTTCATCCTGGATCAGTGGTGGGTGGCAGCCATGCCGGGTTTCGCCATCCTGATCGTGAGCCTCGGCTTCAACCTGCTCGGCGACGGCTTGCGCGATGCGCTCGACCCCAAGGAGAGCGGCCAATGACGGATCTCCTCACCGTCCAAAACCTCAAGGTCAGTTATCCGACGCGCACCGGCGTGATCGAAGCCGTCCGCGGTGTCTCGTTTACACTTGGCAAGGAACGCCTCGGCATCGTCGGCGAGTCCGGCTCCGGCAAATCCCAGACGGGGCGCGCCATCATGGGTCTGACCCCGAAGCACGGCATCGTTTCGGCCGACAAGCTCGATTTCAACGGCATTGATCTTCTCGCCGCATCCGCCAAGCAACGCCGCCGGTTGCGTGGCAAACGCATCGCGATGGTTCTGCAGGATCCGAAATATTCACTGGACCCCGTTATGTCGATTGGTCGGCAGATCTGCGAGACGCTGAGGACTCACGAAAACGTCGGCAAGGCAGAGGCGCGCGACCGGGCTCTTGCCATGTTGGAGGCCGTGCAGATCCGCGATCCGAAACGAGTATTCGACCTCTATCCTCACGAGGTCTCGGGCGGCATGGGCCAGCGCGCCATGATCGCGATGATGTTGATTGCCGATCCGGAGTTGTTAATCGCCGACGAACCAACCTCCGCGCTCGATGTCACGGTCCAGCTGGACGTTCTCAGGATCATGGATCGGCTCGTGTCGGAACGCGGCATGGGGCTGATCTTCGTATCCCACGACCTGCGCCTCGTCTCATCCTTCTGCGACCGCGTCATCGTTATGTATGCCGGCAAGGTCGTCGAAGAACTCAAGGCATCCGAGCTTAAGAATGCGCGCCATCCCTATACGCAGGGCCTGTTGAACTGCATGCCCCAAATTGGCGAAAGCAGGCATCCGTTGCCGGTCCTCGATCGCAAGCCGGAGTGGGCCGCATGAGCGTTGCACTTTCAGTCGACAAGCTGAGTGTGATCTATGATCACTTCCACGCGCTGAAGGATGTCAGTGTCGATATCGAAACCGGCGAGTCATTCGGCCTGGTCGGTGAATCCGGATCGGGAAAATCGACGCTGCTTCGTGCCGTTGCCGGCTTGGCACCGGTGGCAAGCGGCTCCATCAAAATTCAGGGCGAGCCGCTCGCCGGCTCGAAGCGATCAAAGGCCTTCTACAGACAGGTGCAGATGGTTTTCCAGGATCCTTATGGATCCCTGCACCCTCGCCAGACCATAGATCGCCTGCTGCTCGAGCCGCTGGCGATACACGGCATCGGCGATAGCGACACGCGGATTGCCCGCGCCCTCGATGAGGTCGGGCTTGGAAACGGTTTCCGCTTCCGTTACCCGCATCAGCTTTCCGGTGGCCAGCGCCAACGCGTTGCGATTGCCCGCGCACTGATCGTCGAACCGTCCATCCTCTTGCTTGATGAGCCGACCTCGGCTCTTGACGCTTCCGTACAAGCGGAGGTTCTGAACCTGCTCGAGCAGGTGCGGCGAGATCGCAGCCTTACCTTCGTCATGGTCAGTCATGATCTCGGCGTCGTCACCCACATGTGCGATCAACTGGCGGTGATGCGAAACGGGGCCGTCGTCGAGCGCTTAACCTCGGCCCAACTGGCGCAGGCAGCAGTAACCGAGGATTACACGCGAAATTTGATGGTCGCCAGCAAGGGTTTTGTCAAAGCTTGAAGGGCAATTCTTTCAACGAATTGATTTCGCTGGGACTCTCCGGGCCTCAGCCTTAACGATCGACTAAAACACGACCATTCAACTAGACTATTGACACTTGCCTTACTTCTGTCATGATCCGGTTAACGCCCGTTAATTTTCGTGATCATGGAGATCAGGCATGTTTTTTCTCGGCGGCATGACCATGGGATATCTGCATCCACCGGCCAAAACCGATAGAGAAGCTCCGGTCTCGACTTCCATTCCCGCAGAGAAAGACCGGCGGCTCCTCGAAACACCCGAAGCGCCGGCCAAGATCCGTCAGGGTAGCGGAGAGGATCGTTCCTTGCTCTGGGCGTGGAGAACTCTCGTCTGATCGCTGAAGGGACGGATTTTTTAACGTCCCCCTGGCAGGACAGAATTTTATCTCTACCTATCAGATAGAGAAAATAAGAAAACGCTCTAACGAAAAAAGAAGCGCGGAGAAACGGAGGTAGCACATGGCAGACTTGGGTATCTCGCACGCTCATGTGAATCAGTATGGTTCCGTCCAGACCAAGAAGCCTGGCACGACCCGTAGCAAGATCCAGCTTGCAGTTCACGCAACCCTTGTCACGGCGGCATTTGTTTTCGTCGCAGCCCTCGTCTTTGGCATCGTAAGTTAAGCCAAAGAGTACGTAGAGTTGCGGCAGACGAAGGATGCTGCCCCAGACCACGTTTGGCTGCCGGTATTTTCAAAGGCGCGTCGATTTGGACGCGCCTTTTCTATTTGGCTGAACCAGACCTTGGACCTCCAACGGAACCAATAGGGCGACCTCCCGTTATTTGATCAGCAAAGACAAAGGAGATCGCCATGCTTTATTATGCACTTGTATTTCTCGTTGTAGCGCTGATTGCCGGCGTACTGGGCTTTGGCGGCATTGCAGGTGCTTCGGCATCCATCGCTCAGGTGCTTTTCTTCATCTTCATAATCCTGTTCGTTGTCTCGCTGGTCATGCGCCTCATGCGGCGCGCCTGACGAAAAAACGCTGATGTGAAATCGCAAACCGGCGCTTGCCTGAGCGCCGGTTTCCTTTCGACCGCAGGTGATATCCGCACGCCGCCGGATTGCATCCTTTGAAACATCTTGACTTGAATTATCGCAATGGTGTCCAACTTTCTCGAAAATGGCTCCAAAAGGGTGGAGGGCGCAACGGAGCCGTCTTCGCGCGTAGCCTGCACACGTCGCGTTTAAACCGTTTCGCATCGTCGATTGATTGCCGTTTCGATCTTGCTGTCCGAGATCACGAAACCTCGGCGCTGTTCATGTGGTAGTCATATTTGGCAGTGCAAAAGGCTACGCAAATCATCATAACTTTGCTTGGATCCAGAACCGAACCCATGTCCATTTCCGCCACGTCTCCGAGCCCGTCCCGCGAGTCCGAAACGAAGCAGATCGATCACAATGACTCGATCCGCTCAACCTATCTTTCCATCGAGGATATCAGGGGAATAGGCGCCTCCGTCGCCGCCCACGGCGTCGACTCGCTGCCCGCTTTTGCACCGTTCGATTTCTTCGCGCGGCACAAGGAAAACGAGAAGGAAATCCTGCGGGTTTACCGCACGACGGCAACGGACGTGGAATCGGGTGAAACGATCACTCCCGCAGCTGAATGGCTGCTCGACAACCATTATATCGTCGAGGAAGCGATCCAGGAAATCCGTCGTGATTTCCCGCGGCGCTTCTACCGAGAACTGCCGACGATCGACGTCGGCGGTGTACGGATCCCACGCACTCTGGCACTCGCATGGCTTTATGTCGCCCACACCCACAGCTCGATCTCGCAGGAAAGCCTGACGGCCCTGGTCGATGGCTTCCAGCAGAGCGAAACACTAAGGATCGGTGAACTCTGGGCATTGCCGTCGCTTGTTCGCTATGTGCTCGTGGAAAATCTGCGTCGCATTTCGATCCGCGTCGAGCGCAGCCGCCGGTTACGCCGGCGTGCCAACGAGGCTGCAGATGAGCTTGTGCGGCTGACGGACCCGGCAAAGGCGGCCGAGTATCTCAGGTCGCTCGAGTCTCTTGCCGAAGACAATACCTTCGCAACACAATTCCTCTACCGCATGCGCGATGGGTCGCAGGCATCGAGCGTGGCGATCGCTTGGCTCGATGAACGCCTTGAAGCCCTCGGTCGCGACACCGACGAGACGACGATGGCGGAGCACAGCCGCTTGTCCTCCGGTAACGTCACGATGGGTAACATCATCCGCGGTCTGCGCGAGATCGACGACACGGAATGGTCGGTCTGGGTCGAACAAGTCAGCCATGTCGACAAGCTGCTGTGGGATCATTCAGACTACGGCGATCTCGATTCCGGTTCGCGCAACAAGTACCGCAAGCAGATTGAAAAGCTTGCGAAGCGCTCGCCCCTGTCGGAAATGGAGATCGCCCAGTTGGCGCTCGACATGACTGAGGAGGCGAAGACCTCCGGCGAGACGCAGCCGCACGAACCGAATGTCGGCGGCTTCCTGACGGGCGCTCAGAGGCCAAAGCTCGAAGCGCGCGCGAACTATAGCCCGACCGCAACGCAGCACTTCGTCCGAACCGTCCGCCGTTTCAACTGGCTTTCGATTGCCGCACCGGTCATCCTGCTCACCATCATTGCCATGGCAATCGTCGGCAAGTTCATGGCCAATGCCGGCATGGGGCCGCTTGAGATCGCGATCCTACTGGTCATGTTCTCCCTCCCTGCCTCGGAAGGAGCAACTGGTCTCTTCAATACGGTGCTGTCGTTCTTCGTGACACCGGCCCGGTTGGTCGGCTACGAGTTCAAGGAGGGCATTCCCGAGGAAGCCCGGACACTACTGGTCGTCCCCTGCCTCATCTCCAACCGCGACAGCGTCGATGAACTCGTCCGCAATCTCGAAGTTCACTACCTCGCCAACCCACGTGGTGAAATCTACTTCGCGCTTCTCAGCGACTGGCCGGACAGCCAGGTCGAGGAAACATCCGCCGATCTCGAGGTGCTGGACTATGCCCGCCGCGAAGTTGCGAACCTCTCTGCGCGCTATGCCTTCGATGGCAAGACGCGCTTCTACCTCCTGCATCGTCGTCGACTCTACAATCCAGCCGAAGGCGCCTGGATGGGATGGGAGCGCAAGCGCGGCAAGCTGCATGAATTGAATCTGCTGCTCCGCGGCGACCGCGATACCACCTATCTCCCGGGCGCAAATATCGTACCGGCAAACGTTCAGTACGTGATGACGCTCGATGCCGACACGCGCCTCATGCGCGATGCGGTCACCAAGCTCGCCGGTAAGCTCTATCATCCCATCAACCGTCCGGTGATCAATCCGGCCAGCGGTCGCGTCGAAAGCGGCTATGGCGTGCTGCAACCGCGCGTCACGCCGTCGCTGACGACAGGCAAGGATGCCTCGGTCTTCCAGCGAGTCTTCTCGATCAACCGTGGTCTCGACCCCTACGTCTTTACCGTCTCCGACGTCTATCAGGATCTGGCGGGTGAGGGCACCTTCACCGGCAAGGGCCTCTATCATGTCGATGCCTTCGAAGCATCGCTGAAGGGCCGTATCGATGAAAACTCGGTACTCAGCCACGACCTGCTAGAGGGTTCGATGGCCCGCTGCGCGCTCGTCACCGATCTGGAACTCGTCGAGGATTTCCCGACCCGCTATGAGGTCGAAACCTCGCGCCAGCATCGATGGGCGCGTGGCGACTGGCAGCTACTGCCATACATGTTCAATCCGAAGCACGGCGTCACCGGGCTCGGGCGCTGGAAGATGTTCGACAACCTCCGCCGATCGCTGACGCCAATCGCATGGTTCTTCGCCTCGGTGCTTGGCTGGTATTTCATGGCCCCGCTTGGCGCGCTCGTGTGGCAGATCCTATTGATTTTCTGCCTGTTCGTCGCCCCGACGCTCTCCCTCATCAACGGCATCATCCCGCGGACCAGCGATATCGTCGCCCGCGCCCATCTCTACACCGTCTGGTCCGATATCCGTGCCGCCAACGCGCAGGTCGCTCTTCGGATTATCTTCATCGCCGATTCCGCATGCATGATGGCCGATGCTATCGGCCGCTCGCTCTATCGCCTCTTTGTCAGCCACAAGCTGATGCTGCAATGGCGAACGGCTGCCAGCGTCCAGGCCGGCAAGCAGGGAACGATCCTCTCTTATTATAGGGCGATGTGGCATGCGCCGGTGCTGGCCTTGTTTGCACTGGCTTTTGCGGCGCTCTCCGGCGACAAGGCCTATCTCGTCGGCGTTCCCTTCGCGCTTCTCTGGATCCTCTCACCGCTGGTCGCCTACTATGTCAGCCAGTCGGCAGAGACGGAAGACCGGCTTGAAGTCGCCGATTCCGTTTCCAGCGAGCTTCGCAAGATCGCCCGCCGCACGTGGCGCTATTTCGAGACGTTCACCACCGCCGAACAGAACTATCTGCCACCGGACAACATACAGGAGACGCCGCACGTAATCGTCGCGACGCGCACCTCCCCGACCAATATCGGCGTCTATCTGCTGTCCGTCGTGTCTGGCCGGCATTTCGGATGGTTCTCCTTCGAGGAAACCATCGATCGGCTGGAACAGACGATCGCGACAATCGACAAGATGGAGAAATTCCGCGGGCACCTCTTTAACTGGTACCACACGGATAGTCTTGAAACGCTCGGGCCGCGCTATGTTTCGGCGGTCGACAGTGGTAACCTCGCCGGCCACCTGAT
The DNA here is from genome assembly GCF_002211315.1 of Rhizobium sp. R693. Classification (NCBI taxonomy): domain Bacteria; kingdom Pseudomonadati; phylum Pseudomonadota; class Alphaproteobacteria; order Hyphomicrobiales; family Rhizobiaceae; genus Rhizobium; species Rhizobium sp. R693. The sequence goes on from NZ_LOKY01000023.1 coordinate 319,005, forward strand.
CGCGATCTCATCGGCCTGCCGCAACTGGGCGGAAGCGCCCTCCGCCCATATGCAAGGCAATCTCGATGGTGTCGGCGACACCGCAGGCATCCTCGCGGAAGTGCTGTCGGAACTGCCGGACGACCGCAAGACGGTCCGCCCGCTGCGTCGTCGTCTGGAAGAGCGTATCATCGGCTTCCAGAACGCGCTGGCAGCGGTCAAGCGCGAGCACGAGTTCGCATCGATCCGCATCATCAACCTCGCCGTTCTCGCGCGCGACATTCAAAAGCTCGCTGCCAACCTCGATCATGAGGTGAAGTCCGCCTTGAGCGTCGAGGTCACGCGCTGGGCCGAGTCTCTTGTCAAGGTTTGCGAAGCCCACATCTCGGACAGCACCTTCGATCTGTCCAACATCGATGCGCTGCGTCCGCGCCTGATTGCCTTGCGCGACAAGGCCCGCGACCTCGCCTTCTCGATGGACTTCGGCTTCCTGTTCCGGCCCGAAAGGCGCCTGCTCTCGATCGGCTACCGCGTGGAAAGCGGCGAGCTCGATCAGGCCTGCTACGACCTGCTGGCCTCGGAATGCCGCCTCACCAGCCTGTTCGGCATCGCCAAGGGCGATCTGCCGACGGAACATTGGTACCGTCTCGGCCGCCAGGTCGTTCCAGTCGGCTCGCGTGGTGCGCTTGTCTCGTGGTCCGGCTCGATGTTCGAGTACCTGATGCCGCCGCTCGTCATGCAGGAACGCGGTGGAGGTATCCTCAACCAGACCAACAACCTGGTCGTGGTCGAGCAGATGAACCATGCCCGCAAGCTGGGGATTCCGTGGGGTATTTCGGAAGCGGCGTTCAATGCGCGCGACCATAACCTCAACTACCAGTACACGAACTTCGGCGTACCGTCGCTCGGCCTGAAGCGGGGCCTCGGCCACAATGCGGTTATCGCGCCCTACGCTTCCATCCTTGCCAGCCAGTATAATCCCGACGCGGCGCTTGAAAATCTCCAGCGCCTGCGCAAACTCGGCGCACTCGGCAAGTTCGGTTTCCACGACGCCGTCGACTTTACGCCGACCCGCCTGCCTGAAGGCAAGACTTGCGCGGTCGTCTATAACTACTATGCTCACCACCATGGCATGTCGATCGCGGCCGTCGCGAACGTCGCCTTCAATGGCCACTTGCGCGAACTCTTCCACTCGGATCCGGTGATCGAGGCTGCCGAACTCCTTCTGCAAGAGAAGGCACCGCGGGATATTCCGGTCATGAGCGGTAAACACGAGTCCGATACGCCAGCCAGCATTCAGGACGATCTATTGCGTCCTGAACTGCGCAAGATCTATGATCCGGCCTCGCGCGATCGTGAGCTGGTTTTCCTCTCGAACGGCCACTACTCGCTGATGCTGACCGCAACGGGCGCCGGCTATTCACGGTGGAACGGCCAATCGGTTGCCCGCTGGAAAGCCGATCCGACCGAGGATCGCTGGGGCACCTTCATCTTCCTCCGCGATACGGCGACCAACGAATGGTGGTCGGCAACCACGGAGCCGAAGAGTGTCGAGGGCGAGCAGGTCAAGGTTCTCTTCGCCGACGAAAAGGCGGAGTTCACCAAGACGGTGGGCGACCTCACGAGCGAGGTCGAATGCATTGTCGCCACCGAGCATGACGCCGAAGCACGCCGACTGACGCTTATCAACTCGGGGACGGAGGATCGATTTATCGAGGTAACTTCCTATCTCGAGCCTGTCCTTGCGACAGACGACGTCGACAACGCCCATCCGGCATTCGCTCGCATGTTCGTCAAGACGGAGATCGGCAAGCGTGGGGACGTCATCCGCGTCGAGCGCAACAAGCGTGATCCGAACGAGCCGAACATGGCCGTTGCCCACCTCATCGTCGACAACTCCGGCTCTTCGCGCCACACCGAGTTCGAAACGGACCGCCGCAAGTTCCTCGGCCGTGGGCGCAGCCTCGCGAACGCTGCCGCCTTCGATCCCGGCTCAACCCTTTCCGGCACTGACGGCTTCACCCTCGATCCGGTTGTCTCACTTCGCCGCACCGTGCGTGTACCGCCCGGCAAGAAAGTCAGCGTCATCTTCTGGACTATCGCTGCGCCGAGCCGCAACGAGGCGGATCAGGCCGTTGACCGGTATCGCCACGCGGACGCTTTCAACCACGAGCTCGTCCAGGCCTGGACCCGCACGCAGATTCAGATGCGCCATGTCGGCGTGACGTCCCAGCAGGCGGCAGCCTTCCAGCATCTGGGTCGCCATCTGGTTTATCCGGATATGTATCTGCGCGCCGATGCGGCCGCAGTCGCCGCAGGCATGCAGTCGCAGTCATCACTTTGGCCGCTGGCGATCTCCGGCGATTTCCCGATCTTCACGTTACGCGTAAACGACGACATGGATCTCGACATCGTCAGGGAAGCGCTGCTTGCGCAGGAATACCTGCGCTCGCGAGGCGTCACCGCCGATCTGGTCATCATGAACGAGCGCGCGTCATCCTATGCGCAGGACATGCAGCACGCAGTCGATCAGATGGCGGAGAATGTTCGCCGCATGGGACAGGCCGATGGCTTGCGCCAGCACATTTTCACGGTCCGCAAGGATCTGATGGAAGAATCAACGTACCATGCACTGATCTCGGCCTCCCGCGTCACGCTCCATGCCAAGAACGGCAAGATTATCGATCAGATCAATCGTGCCGTCGCGCTGTTTTCCCCAAGCAAAGAAGAGCAGCAGGAGCTGGAGCGTGCCGACCGCGCGAAGTCACCGGTCAAGCGGATCGCCCCGACGCCAGCCTCACGACCATCCAAGGTCGTGGTCGAGGAAGAAGGCGATCTCAATTACTGGAACGGTATCGGCGGCTTCGCCGGCGATGGGCGCGAATATGTCGTCCGCCTTCCCGGAGGTCACGCGACGCCGCACCCGTGGATCAATGTCATCTCGAATGAAAAATTCGGCTTCCATGTGTCGGCAGAAGGAGCGGGGTTCACCTGGAGCACAAACTCCCGCGACTATCAGCTGACGTCGTGGTCGAATGACGCAGTCATCAACCGCCCTGGTGAAGCGATCTACGTCGTCGATCGGGACAGTGGCGCGGTACTGACTCCGTTCGCAAACCTCTCGACGCGGCAAGATATCCGCTTCGAAGCACGACATTGTCTGGGCTATTCGGTATTCTCCAGCGTACAGAACGAAATCGCGCTTGAGGTGACGCAGACGGTTGATCGCGAAAAGCCGATCAAGCTGCAGCGAATCCGGCTACGCAATGCCAGCTCCAAGCCAAGGAAGCTGCGGATCTACGGGTACGTCGAGTGGGTTCTGGGCAACAATGCGCAGAAGTCTGCACCGTTCATCCTCTCGGAGCACGACGAGGAGACTGGCGCACTGTTTGCAAGCAACAACTACAGCATCGATTATTCCGGTCGGGTCGCTTTCTTTGTTGCCGGTGAGAAGCCGTCCAGCTTTACGGCCAGCCGCCGCGAATTTATCGGCAAGACAGGTACGATTCAGGCGCCGCACGCCCTGAATTCGGGAGCCGGCCTTTCCGGCGCGACGGAGCTCGACGGCGACCCGGCAGCGGTTCTCGCGATCGATATCGAGATCGGACCGGACGAGGAGCGCGATGTCTGCTTCTTCCTCGGTGATACCAAGACGAAGGCCGAGGCGCGGGCGTTAATCAATGATATCCGCAAGGTTGCCTTCGAGGACGTTGTCCAGGCAAACCGTGCGTTCTGGCAGAGTTTCACCGGGAAGCTGCAGATTTCCACGCCCGATCAGAGCATGAACAACCTGATCAATACCTGGCTGCCGTACCAGAGCCTGGGCTGCCGCATCATGGCGCGTACGGCCTTCTACCAGGCAAGCGGTGCCTTCGGCTTCCGCGATCAGTTGCAGGATACGTTGGCATTCGTCATCCATGAGCCGTCGATTGCCCGCAAGCAAATCCTGAATGCCGCCTCGCGCCAGTTCCGCGAGGGCGACGTTCAGCATTGGTGGTTGCCGGGCACCGGCGCTGGCGTCCGGACGATGATTTCGGACGACGTGGTTTGGCTCGCCTATGCGATCCATCACTATTGCAGCGTTACGGGAGACAAGAGCGTCCTCGACGAACAACTCGCCTTCCTGGAAGGGCCGGCACTCCTCGAGGGGCAGCACGACTCCTTCTATCTGCCCGAAGTCTCCGAAGATAAGGCGAGCGTCTACGAACACGCTGCCATCGCGCTGGATCTCGCGATCGCCCGAACAGGCAAGAACGGCCTGCCGCTCTTCCTCGGAGGCGATTGGAACGACGGCATGAATCGTGTCGGCATTGGCGGACAGGGAACGAGCGTCTGGCTCGGCTGGTTCCTGGCGGGCGCGCTGCGTTCGTTCTCGGCATATGCGGAGGACCGTGGCGACAAGGCACGCGTTGAGCGGTGGACCCAGCACCTGGCCGCGCTCAAGGCAGCGCTCGAAACCGTCGCCTGGGATGGCGCCCACTACCGGCGCGGCACGTTCGATGATGGCAGCTTGCTTGGCTCCAAGGAAAGCCTCGAATGCCAGATCGATTCGATCGCCCAGTCCTGGAGCGTGCTGTCCGGGGAGGGGGATCCGGCGCATTCGGCGAAGGCGATGAACTCCGTGCTGGATAAGCTGGTCGATCCAGAGGCACGGATCATTCGGCTCTTCACACCGCCCTTTGCGAACTCGGCTAAGGATCCTGGCTACATCAAGGCCTACCCGCCAGGCGTTCGAGAAAATGGTGGCCAATACACCCATGCCGCGACTTGGGTTGTCTTGGCGCTGGCTGAACTTGGCCGCGGCGACGATGCCCTGCGTTGCTTTGAATTGCTGAATCCAATCAGTCATGCCCGCGACCCGGTTTCGGCGGAACGCTATCGCGTCGAACCCTATATCATCGCAGCTGACGTCTACGGTGAGGGCGCGCTGAGCGGTCGCGGTGGTTGGACTTGGTATACAGGATCCGCAGGCTGGCTCTATCGCGCGGTCATCGAGGGCATCCTCGGCATCAGGGTGAGGGATGGCCGCTTGTACGTGCGTCCAGCGCTGGCGAGTGCCTGGGACGGCTTCTCCGCCGAGATTGAGCACGCAGGTGCTAAATACCTCATTTCGGTCTCAAAATCGTCCCATCCGAGAGGTTACGATGTGACCATCAACGGACGCGAAGTCACCGATCCCGACGAGGGATATCCGGTCGGATAACAGCATTTTTCCTAGCTAATCATCCGGCGTTTCGTTGCGGCCAAAAGGGAAACCTTTTGGCCGCAACTGCGTTTGCAAATCGGAAAAGCAGGAGAAGTCCATGGCAATAGCGCTCGAGGGGACGATTGGCGCCAAGCAACGTTCTGTGACGGTAGCGACGCCGAAACGTGATACGAGATTGGACGTTCTACGCGGACTGGCGCTCATCACGATTTTCATCAATCATGTTCCCGGTCAGATTTTCGAGAATCTTACAACCAAGAATTTCGGCTTCTCAGATGCGGCCGAAGCCTTCGTTCTGATCTCGGGCATTGCGGTCGGCTTGGCCTATGGTACGCGCTTTGAGCCGAGCGCATGGCTGCTGACGACGGCCAAGGCCACGAAGCGGGCGTTTACGCTTTATCTGGCTCACATGATAACGACGTTCATGACGCTCGCCCTGTTCCTTACCGGCGCTTGGATCTTCCACCGACCTGGCCTGCTGTGCGAGATCAACATCCTCGCCGTCTTGACCAATCTGAAGGCTGGCATTCCCTCGCTGGTGCTGTTGGGACACCAGATTGGCTACAACAACATCCTGCCGATGTACGGGGCCTTGATGCTGATGGTGCCGGTCATCCTTCTGCTTAACGCGGCAAGCCCTCTTCTCGCGCTGGCCGTCTCCGGCACGGTTTGGCTGTTTGCGGGCGTATATGAGATTGCGCCTCATAACATGCTGATTGAGGGCTATTGGTTCCTCAATCCACTGTCCTGGCAATTCCTCTTCACGATCGGCATCGTTGGCATGATGCATGTGCGCCGTGGAGGCAAACTGCCTCAGCACCCGATCCTCTTTGCCGCTGCAGCGGCTTACGTCGTATTGTCCTTTGCCTGGGTGGTCGGCCAACTCTGGAGCTTCGGAATTGCGTTGGCAGCGCTCGGCCTGCCGCCGGTACTGACAGGTTTCGACAAAACATTTCTGTCTCTGCCGAGGCTGTTGCACGTTCTGGCGCTGACGTATCTCGTCATCAATATTCCGGCAATCTCACGCCTGCTGCGCCGGTCAGCGGACCATCCGCTGACCGTTCTCGGCCGCCACTCGCTGAACATCTTTGTCGCCGGTACTATCCTGGCGATGGTCGGTCAGGTGGTGCTCTACATCAACAACCACGACCGGATCATCGGGCCAGTCCTTGTGGTTATCGGCATCGCCATCCAGTTCGCCTACGCCTACCATCTTGAACGCAAGCGCAAGCTCGAGGCAGGCGACCGAAACAGGTTGCCCAGCCGAGGGATGGTGCCGGTTCCTGTACGCGTTGATCGATCGCGGGATCGGCGCTAGACGCCAGCGGCATCAGTCTGCTGCGATTGTCGGCCCATCGTCACCCCTTCGTATCTGATCGCAAAAACCTTGACTCCTGTGGAAAACCTTTTAAGAGCAACGGCGGAAAAGGAATATCCATGGTTCGCGACGAACACGCCATTGCTGCATGCAATGACCGGGCACAAGGTGCCGGGATGGATATTGCCGTTCCGGTTTCTTCCAAAACCAAGGCCAAAACGACGACGAAAACCGTCTGACGTCTCTGGCCTGCCGCTCTCTCCCCGGCTCGGCTGGGGACAAGGAAGCCGCGATATTTTCGCGCTTTCCCCCTCACCGGATAAGAGGAGAGAAGAGAAAGAGAGCTTGAGAAATGGGTTTTAAAGTTGCAGTTGCGGGAGCGACCGGAAATGTTGGCCGGGAAATGCTCAATATCCTCTCCGAGCGCGGTTTTCCCGCCGATGAAGTCGTCGCGCTTGCATCCGCGCGCTCGCAGGGTACCGAGGTTTCTTACGGCGATAAGACGCTGAAGGTCGCAAACCTCGAGAATTACGATTTCTCCGACACCGATATCTGCCTGATGTCGGCTGGCGGCGAGGTCTCCAAGAAGTGGTCGCCCAAGATCGGTGCCCAGGGCTGCGTCGTCATCGACAACTCGTCGGCGTGGCGCTACGACGCGGACGTGCCGCTGATCGTTCCTGAAGTGAACCCGGACGCCGTTACCCAGTTCAGCAAGCGCAACATCATCGCCAACCCGAACTGCTCGACTGCGCAGCTCGTGGTGGCGCTCAAGCCGCTTCACGACTTCGCCAAGATCAAGCGTGTCGTCGTTTCGACCTATCAGTCCGTTTCCGGCGCCGGCAAGGATGGCATGGACGAGCTGTTCAACCAGACGCGAGCCGTCTTCGTCGCGGATCCGATCGAGAACAAGAAGTTCACGAAGCGCATAGCCTTCAATGTCATTCCGCACATCGACAGCTTCATGGAAGACGGCTACACGAAGGAAGAGTGGAAGGTTCTCGCCGAGACCAAGAAGATGCTCGACCCGAAGATCAAGGTGACCTGCACGGCAGTTCGCGTTCCGGTCTTCATTGGCCATTCTGAATCGGTCAACATCGAGTTCGAAAGCGAGATCACGGCCGACCAGGCACGCGACATCCTGCGGGAAGCTCCCGGCTGCCTCGTCATCGACAAGCACGAGAACGGCGGTTACATCACGCCCTATGAGTCTGCCGGTGAAGATGCGACCTACATCTCGCGCATCCGCGAGGACGCGACGGTCGAGAACGGCCTGAACATGTGGGTGGTTTCCGACAACCTTCGGAAGGGTGCTGCTCTCAACGCGATCCAGATCGCCGAGCTGCTTATTAATCGCGGACTTGTGAAGCCGCGCAAGCAGGCAGCCTGAACCAATTGTTAACTATGGTTTGTTAAGCCCGGCTTAATAAGGTAAGGGCTTTTCTTGGCGCGGGTTCGCCGTTTACGGCTTCCCGCGCTTGCCAAATCAAAGACGGTGACAATATTGCCGAAAGCGGGCCGATGGCCCGGTTTGAAGGCCAGTCAGATCGGGATATCTCCATGCGCATGACGAAATTTTTGCTGGCAGCTGCTGCCGCCTGCATTCTCCACGCAGTTCCTGCAGCAGCCAAGGCAGCCCAGTGCGGCAACAACGGCGCTGGTTTCGAGGCCTGGGTTGGCGAATTCAAGCAAGAGGCGGCCGCAAACGGTGTCAGCCCCTCCGTTCTCGATCGCGCATTTGCAAACGTCTCTTACAACAGACCGACGATTGCTGCCGACCGCGGCCAGAAGAGCTTCAAGCTTTCCTTTGATGCCTTCATGCAGAAGCGCGGTGGTGCGGCGATCATTTCGCGCGGCAAGAATATGAAGCGTGCCAATGCTGCTCTCTTTGCGTCGATTGAACGCCGTTTCGGCGTACCGGCTGGTCCGCTGATCGCGATTTGGGGCATGGAGACCGGATTCGGCAGCTATATGGGCAATCAGCATACGCTGTCGGCGGTGTCGACCCTCGCCTACGACTGCCGACGTTCCGACTACTTTACCGATCAGCTTTATGCGGCATTGCAGCTTGTCTCGGAGGGTTACCTCAATCCGCAGGCGCGCGGTGCGGCCCATGGTGAGATCGGACAGACGCAGTTCCTGCCGCGCAATGTCGTGCGCTTCGGCGCCGATGGCGATGGCGACGGCCGCGTCGATATGGTCGGCTCGCGCGCTGACGCGCTCGCCTCGACTGCCAATTTCCTGAAAGGCCATGGCTGGCAGGCCGGTGCCGGCTATCAGCCCGGCGAACCCAACTTCGCAGCGATCGCCGGCTGGAACGCGGCGACGGTCTATCAGCAGGCCATCGCTTACATCGGCCAGCAGATCGACGGAAACTAAGAATAAGTCAGCGCAAACCACGAGCGCCGAACCGAGGTTCGGCGCGCTCTTTGTTTGGTTAATTTAGATTTCTGGACGAATGAAGTCGCGGGTCTCGGCGTCCATGACCCACAGTTCTCCCGTCGAAATATCGAACCAGGCACCGTGAAGTGCAATCTTGCCGGCGTCTTCCAGGGCCTTGATGTCCGGAAACGTCCGGAGGTTCTCGATCGAATTGCGGATCGAGACACGCTCGAGGGCGGTTTGGCGCTCGGCGGGAGTCATCACGTCATTGGCGCCGATCTGCTCCGCCGCCGGCCTGACGAGCGACATCCAGCGCCCGATAAAGTCGCCAGGCGATAGCGGCTCGGCGTTCGGATCGAGGGCTGCCCTGATGCCACCACAGCGCCCATGGCCCATGACAACGATATCCGTAACCTTCAGAGCCTGAACCGCGAATTCCAGCGCGGCTGAGGTCGCATGGAAATGGCCATCCGGCTCGTAAGGCGGCACCATGTTGGCGACATTGCGGATAACGAATAGTTCGCCGGGACCCGCATCAAAGATCAACTCGGGCGCAGCACGTGAGTCCGAACAGGCGACCACCAGCGTGCTTGGGTTCTGGCCGTGTTCAGCCAGCGCTTTATAGCGATCACGGGCGTCCACATAACGCCCATTCATAAAGTTACGATAACCGTCAAGAAGGATGTTTGGAAAACGCTGCATGATCTTCGATTACAGCCTGCGCCAAACAAGATCAATATCGCACTGCAAGATCGCGAGCCTAGTCGTGGTGTCAGCCCTTGCGCCTTTGCACGGGATGCATCAGGCGCCGCATATGCACCATCGCCATGGGCGTTGCGAGGCTTGACGCGTCGCTTGCCAGCGTCAATTCGTCACTCCCTCGCTTCACGGCGCGGGCAAGCACCTCGTAGACACTTGCCGTTGCAAGCTGAAGCGCCTTCTCGTCCTCCATGCCGGAAAGAAGCCGCGACAGAAACAGCGCGGCGAGAAGATCACCGAGGCCATTTGGCGGTCTATCGATAAGGCGGTGTTCCGCCAGCAGCGCATGTCGCCCTGTGAGGTAAAGATTCCCCGTGCCTCCTGCCATCATCGGTACGGCTGAGGTCACCAGCATACGTGACGGCCCCAGCGATAGGGCCGCTTCCATTATCGAGGTATTGTCTTCAAGGGGCGCGCCAGCGAGCCAGGCGAGCTCATATCGGTTAGGCGTCGCAAGCGAAGCGAGGGGTATCAGATGATCCCTGATTGCCTCGGCCGTTGCCTGCGGGACGTAAAGGCCACCCAGATCCCCCATAACCGGATCGCAAACGTAAAGCAGCTCTGGCTTCTGCTCGCGCAAAGCCGTCACGAGGCGGGCAACCGAGCGCGCTTGCGCGGCATTGCCGAAATACCCCGATAGAACAGCCTTCACCTCGCCAATCCAAGGCGCGCGAATGAGATCGTCGATCGCCGCGTCGAAATCGGCTTCGGCAAACGCGAGCCGTGTAGACCGGCCATGGCCGGGGTGCCACGGCAGCACGATCGTCGGCAGCGCCCAAACCTGATGACCGAGGGTCTCTAGCGCAAAGACCGCCGCACGGTTTCCGACGGACCCGCGCACAACGTGGCTGGAGATAACAATGACGGTTCCTGCGGCATTATCTGACATGATGCTCTACTCGGCCTTCGATGCCCGTTGATCTCCTTTTTGCAGCTCCACTGTCAACTGCTCTTCACGCAGACATGAAAGCGTCGGCTGCAAGAAATTCAGAAATCTGTACGACGAAGCAAAATCTTTCGAAAATTTGCGTCCCGATGGCCAAAAACGCATGAAAGCTGCCTCGCAAAGCGCTCTTTTAGAGATTCTTTCGTCAAATCTTCTGCTAACTTGCGCCAAATCGAGGAGATGAGGGAGTATCTGAGATGGCCGGTCGAAACAATCCGAAGCGAGAAAAACAGCTCGAGAGCGCAACCAAAATCGCGGCCGCAACCGGGGAGACCTTCCTCGATCCCGAGTTCCTGTTCGGGCGCGCCAGCGGCGACGACCTGGAACGCTACACACCGGAGATGCTGGCGCTTTCCGCCGCGCATTCAGCGAAAGAACTTGCAGCCTGGGCAGGCAATTCGGCGCGCATCACCATCGACACCATCCCTGACGTGGAGCCTGACGGCGTTGCCGTGTCCATTCTTTCGGTCACCGACCACAACATGCCGTTCTTGTATGAATCGGTGATGGGAGAGGTCACCAGCAGCTATCGCGACCTCTATATGGCCGTGCATCCGATCCTTGTGATGGAGGACGGCAAAGCGCCGGAACTTTATACTGCCGACCTCCCGAGTGAGCCGGCCAATCGCGTCAGCCATATTCAGCTGCACCTTGCACCGCTGACGACGGCCCAGGCAGCCGACCTCGTCAAACGGGTGAAGACCGTGGTCGAACAGGTGCGCGTGACGGTTTCCGACTGGAAGCCGATGCTCGATAAGCTCGGAACGGTCATTGACGAGCTTTCCGCCTACAATGCCAGCCGCAGGAAAGCGGAACGGGATGAAGCGCTCGCCTTCCTGACGTGGCTGCGCGATGCAAACTTTACTTTCCTCGGGATGCGCGAGTACGTCTACTCGGGCAGAGGCGCGAACGCGAAGGTAGAGCGTGACAAAGGCACCGGTCTCGGCATCCTTTCAAACCCCGACGTGCTCGTTTTGCGCACCGGCAAGGATGCCGTAACGACGACACCTGAAATTCTGGCATTCCTCGATGGACCGGATTTTCTGATTGTCACCAAAGCGAACGTGAAATCGATCGTCCATCGCCGCGCCTATATGGACTATGTCGGCGTGAAGCGCTTTGATGCCGACGGGAATGTTACCGGCGAACTGCGCATTGTCGGTCTCTTCACTTCAACCGCCTATACGTCTCTCGCCAGCGATATCCCTCTACTTCGCTCCAAGATCGAGCGGGTGAAGGAACATTTCGGCTTCGACCCGATGAGTCACTCGGGCCGTATGCTCGACAACACGCTGGAATCCTACCCGCGCGACGACCTTTTCCAGATCGACACGACGCTTCTGGCGAGCTTTGCCGAGCAGATCAATGATCTGGCCGACCGGCCGCGTGTGCGCGCGCTGCCACGCATCGATCACTTTGACCGCTTCGTTTCAGTGATCGTTTATGTGCCGCGCGAAGAATACGACTCGATCGTGCGAGAAAAGATCGGAACTCATCTGAAAACGGTCTATGACGGCCGCGTCTCGGCTTATTACCCGGCCTTTCCTGAAGGCGGCGTTGCCCGCGTCCATTTCATCATCGGCCGGTCCGGTGGCAAAACCCCGCGTGTGCCACAGGCAAAGCTGGAAGAGGCAATTCGTGCCATCACCGCGCGCTGGGATGACCGCTTCGAGGCTCTGGCTGGACCCAAGGCTCCCCAGTTGCGCGTGAGCCACGCCTTCCAGGATCTCTTCCCGCCGGAAGAAACCTTTTACGATCTCGAGGATATCGCCGCTTGCGCAGCCGGAGAACCAATCCGCATTGCGTTCTACACGCGAGAAAAAGACGGCGTTGAGCTGCTTTGCCTGAAGATTTTCCATTCCGGCGGCCAGCTCGCTTTGTCTCGCCGCGTGCCATTGCTCGAGAACCTCGGCTTTAACGTCATCAGCGAGGGAACATTCGACATCGATGTAACCCTCCACGGTGGCCCCGAAACACTGGTGGTGCTGCATGATATGGAACTCGAGCCTCGCGGAGGCATTCAAATTGACCTCCATCGTCATGGAGAGATGTTGGAAGAAGCGTTCCTCGCAGCGTTCAGCGGCGTGATCGACAATGACAACTTCAACCGCTTGATCATCTCGGCGGGTCTGACTGCGCGTGAAACCAGCGTCCTTCGTGCCTATGCACGCTATCTACGGCAGGCCGGCATTCCATACTCACTGGACTATATCGCTACGACGCTCGACAAGTATCCGGTCATCGCGGCGATGATCTTCCGGCTGTTCTACGACGCGCTCGATCCGAAAATTTCCGAGAAGGCGCGGATCAAGAAGGCGACCGAACATCACCAAAGGATCGAGAAGGCTCTCTCCGATGTGCCAAGTCTCGACGACGATCGAATTCTGCGCCGCTACGTCAACGTCGTCGATGCGACACTGCGAACCAACTACTTCCAGCGCAATCAAGACGGCTCGCCGAGGGCTATGCTGGCCTTCAAGCTCGATCCGCATCAGGTGGACGGATTGCCCGAACCGCGACCCTTCCGCGAGATGTTCGTCTATGGCGTCGAAGTCGAAGGCGTGCACCTGCGCTTCGGCAAGGTGGCGCGTGGCGGTCTGCGGTGGTCGGACCGTGCTGAAGACTATCGAACCGAAGTGCTGGGGCTTGTGAAAGCACAACAGGTCAAGAACGCGGTGATCGTGCCGGTTGGCGCGAAGGGCGGCTTTTATCCGAAGAAACTCCCGGTCGGCGGCAGCCGCGACGAGATCTTCAACGCCGGCCGTGAAGCTTACAAGACGTATATCCGTACGCTGCTGTCCATTACCGACAACATCAGTGGCGCCGATATCTTGCCGCCGAAGGACACGGTCAGGCTTGACGGCGACGACCCCTATTTCGTCGTGGCCGCCGACAAGGGCACCGCTACCTTCTCGGACACCGCCAACGCGCTAGCTCAGGAGGCTGGCTTCTGGCTGGACGATGCGTTCGCTTCGGGCGGCTCGGCCGGCTACGATCACAAGAAGATGGGCATCACCGCCCGCGGCGCCTGGGAAACGGTAAAGCGCCACTTCCGTGAAATGGACATCGACATCCAGACGACGCCCTTCACCGTTGCCGGCGTTGGCGACATGTCCGGCGATGTATTCGGCAACGGCATGTTGTTGTCGCCAAAGATCCGGCTGATCGCCGCGTTCGACCACCGCGACATTTTCATCGATCCGGATCCGGATATGGCGAAGACGCTCGCAGAACGGCAGCGGCTCTTCAACCTGGCGCGGTCGAGCTGGCAGGATTTCGACAAGAGCGTTCTTTCGAAGGGCGCCATGATCATTTCCCGATCGGCAAAGTCCGTCACACTAACGCCGGAAGCGGTGGCTGCGATCGGTATCGACAAGACGGTAGCAACGCCATTTGAGATCATGACGGCTATTCTGAAGAGCCCGGTTGATCTGCTGTGGTTCGGCGGGATCGGCACCTACGTCAAAGCGCCGTCGGAAACCGACGCCGAGGTCGGCGACCGTGCCAACGACCCCATTCGTGTTGCGGCGGAAGATGTGCGTGCCAAGGTGATCGGCGAGGGCGCAAATCTTGGCGTCACGCAGAAGGGCCGCATCGCCTACGGCCTGAGAGGCGGACGCTGCAATTCCGACGCGATCGACAATTCGGCCGGCGTCAACACGTCGGACGTCGAGGTCAACATCAAGATCGCGCTTGCCGCTGCAATGCATGACAATCGCCTCACGCGGGCAAAGCGCGACCAGCTCCTCGCATCGATGACGGACGAGGTCGCGAAGCTTGTGCTCAGGAACAACTATTTGCAATCCCTGGCGATTTCGCTGACGGAGCACAAAGGCACGGCCAACGGGCTGGAACTCGCGCGCCTTATGACGGTACTGGAAGGTGCCAAGCAACTGAACCGCAAGGTTGAAACGCTTCCTGACGATACTGTCCTTGCTGAGCGCTATGCGGCAGGCAGGCCACTGACCCGACCCGAGATCGGCGTTCTGCTTTCCTATGCCAAGATCGTGCTGTTCGATGCCCTGGCCGCCAGCGATTTGCCCGATGATCCATATTTCAATACAACGCTTTCGAACTACTTCCCTGCAAAAATGCGCAAGACGAACGCGTCCGACATCGATTCCCATCGTCTGAAACGCGAGATCATTGCGACCGTACTCGCCAACGAAGCGATCAATCGTGGCGGCCCCGGCTTCGCCGTCAGCATGATGGATGCCACCGCGGCATCCGCGCCGGAAGTTGTTCGAGCTGCGATCATAGCCCGTGACGGTTTCGATCTCGGGCGGCTCTGGACCGAAACGGATGCCTTGGATGGCAAGATCGGCGGCCAGATGCAGAACCGCATCTACGAGGAGATCAGCCACACCTTCACGGTGTTGACGCGTCTGCTTCTGAAGACACAGATGGCCAAGGGCGATATGGCGGCTACGATCGAGGGGCTCCAGACAGCCCTGAAGAAGCTCAAGCCGATCTTCGCCAGCCATACAGTGCCCGAGCTCGAGGCACGCCAGCAGGAGTATCGCGAGGCCGGTGTGCCCGATAAGCTGGCCGCCGAGATTTCTGGGCTGCTCGGCTTTGCGCTCGTGCCTGA
The DNA here is from genome assembly GCF_002211315.1 of Rhizobium sp. R693. Taxonomy (NCBI): domain Bacteria; kingdom Pseudomonadati; phylum Pseudomonadota; class Alphaproteobacteria; order Hyphomicrobiales; family Rhizobiaceae; genus Rhizobium; species Rhizobium sp. R693. The sequence continues at coordinate 334,183 of NZ_LOKY01000023.1, forward strand.
GATCATGCAGATCGCCGAGCGCACAGGCGAACCGCTGGCGCGCGCGGCGGAAAGCTATTTTGCCGTCTCCCAGACCTTCCGGATCGGGCGCTTGCTTGCCGCCGGCTCACGGATCATCACAGCTGACCATTACGAGAACCTGGCGCTGGCCCGCAGTATCGACCAGATCGCCAGCGCGCGACGCGACATCGTCATTTCGGCACTTGCCAACCACGGCAAGGATAAGCTTCCAGTCCAAGCTTGGCATGCCGGCGATCGCATCAGGATCAACCGGATAGCAGAAGAACTGTCCGGGCTGAGCGACAGCGGCGACCCGAACCTTGCCCGCATCACCGTGGCTGCTGGCCTGTTGAGCGATCTTGCGCGCGACGGGGCGAGGTGAGACAGTTCCGCTCGGAATCAGGAGCGGATTGTGAATCGCATCGACTGGACGGGAACGCAGCCGGCTAGGGCATCGGAGAAGGGCATCTGGGGCTGGATGCTCTTCGACTGGGCAGCCCAGCCATTCTTCACTGTTGTGACGACCTTCATCTTCGGCCCGTACTTCGTGTCGCGTCTGACGGCCGATCCGGTCTCCGCCCAGGCAATGTGGAGCAACATGGCGACGATCTCCTCGGTGATCATCGCCATCTTGTCGCCCGTCCTCGGTTCGATCGCCGATCAGTCCGGCGCCCGAAAGCCCTGGATCGCTTTCTTTGCGATCATCAAGATTGCGAGCCTCTTCGGCCTCTGGTTTGCGGCCCCTGGTTCGCCGCTGATCTATCCCATGATCTTCATGATCCTGGCTTCGATCGCGGCCGAGTTCTCTATCGTCTTCAACGATTCCATGATGCCGCGGCTCGTCAGCAAGGACGAGGTCGGAAAATTATCCAATACGGCTTGGGGCCTCGGCTATCTCGGCGGGATGATTGTCCTGATCGCGGTAGTGGTCTTGCTCGCCGGCAATCTCGAATCCGGCAAAACAATTCTCGGTCTTGAGCCCCTGTTCGGTCTCGATGCGCACCAGGGAGAGGATGCCCGCATCACGGGGCCGATTTCGGCCGTCTGGTACCTGATCTTTATTCTCCCGATGTTCTTTTTTACGCCCGACATCAGCAAGGGGCTCCCGTTCGGTGCCGCGGTGCGGACCGGCTTTACCGAGTTGAAAAGCACGCTTGGCGAGCTCAAGCAACGCCATGGCATTCTTCGCTTCCTGATCGCGCGGATGATCTATCAGGATGGCGTCAACGGACTACTGATCCTCGGCGGCGCTTTTGCCGCCGGAATGTTTGGATGGGCGACGATCGAGATAGGGATCTACGGAATTATACTCAACGTCGTTGCGATCTTCGGCTGTATCATTGCCGGTCGCGTCGATCGGCGCATAGGCTCCAAATCAACGATCGTCATCAGCCTGACGATGTTGCTGCTCGCCACCATCGGCATAGTGTCGACTGGGCCTGGATACACACTCTTTGGCCTGCTTGAGCTGCCAACCGCCGATTCCGGCGGCCTTTTCGGGACGGCAGCCGAGAAAGCCTATATTGCCTATGGCCTGTTGATCGGACTCGCCTTCGGCCCCGTGCAGGCCTCGTCCCGCTCCTACCTCGCACGCAGCGTAAGCCTGCACGAGGCAGGCCGTTATTTTGGCATCTATGCGCTTTCAGGGCGCGCTACGAGCTTCATGGCGACGCTGTTCTTTTCCGTCGTGACCTATGTGACCGGCTCGTCACGGCTTGGAATGGCAACACTCGTACTTTTCCTCGCTGCAGGACTGATCCTACTTGTCCGTACGCCCTATCCCGCGGACAGGGCGTAACGGAAGAGGCCACCGGTTAGTGGCGGAAGTGCCGCATACCGGTAAAGACCATCGCGACATTGTGCTCGTTGGCGGCGTCGATCACTTCCTGGTCGCGCATCGATCCACCCGGCTGGATAACCGCCGTCGCACCGGCTGCAATCATCGACAACAAGCCGTCGGCAAAGGGCAGGAAGGCTTCCGAGGCCACGGCCGAGCCGCGCGTCAACGGTTCTACGAGCCCGAGAGCTCTGGCCGCTTCCTCGGCCTTCAGGCCGGCGATACGGGCAGAATCCACACGACTCATCTGGCCTGCGCCAATGCCGGCTGTCTGTCCATCCTTGGCATAGACCACGGCGTTCGACTTGACATGCTTGGCAACCTTGAAGGCAAATTTCATGTCTTCGAGTTCCTGCTGGGTCGGCGCACGCTTGGTAACCACCTTCAGTTCAAGATCCTCGACCATGCCGTTGTCGCGGCTCTGCACGAGCAGGCCACCGGAGACGGTTTTCGCCGTCAGACCAGCAGAGCGCGGATCCGGCAGGCCGCCTGCAGTCAGTAACCGAAGGTTTGCCTTGCGTGCAACAATGGCTTTCGCCTCCTCGGTGACGTCGGGCGCGATGATGACTTCGGTAAAGAGCTTGATGATCTCTTCAGCGGTTTGCGCATCAAGAGTCTGGTTGAGCGCAATGATGCCCCCGAAGGCGGAGACGGAATCGCAGGCAAGCGCGCGCTTGTAAGCGTCGAGCAGGCTGGAACCCGTCGCCACGCCACAGGGATTTGCGTGCTTGATGATCGCGCAGGCCGCCGACTTCTCCGGTAGGAACTCGGCAACGAGCTCATAGGCCGCATCGGTGTCGTTGATGTTGTTGTAGGAGAGTTGCTTGCCCTGAAGCAGTGACGCGGTGGCAACGCCGGGACGACGGTCGCCTGTCACATAGAATGCCGCCTTCTGATGCGGATTCTCGCCGTAGCGCATCTCCTCCTTGAGCACACCGCCAATGACGCGATGACGCGGGGTGTCGATCGAAAGAGCCTCGGCAAACCAGTTGGAGATCATGGCGTCGTAAGCTGCCGTGCGAGCGAAGGCCTTGGCTGCCATCCGCTGGCGGAATGCGTAAGCGGTCTGGCCGGCATTCGAAGCGATCTGCTCGAGCAGTTCGGAATAGTCCGCTGGATCGGTCAGGATCGTTACGTAGGCGTGGTTCTTGGCCGATGCGCGGATCATCGCCGGACCGCCGATATCGATATTCTCGACGGTTGTCGGATAGTCACCGCCCGCAGCACGGACGTCCTCGAATGGATAGAGATTGATGACAGCAAGGTCGATACCCTCGATACCGTGCGCCTTCATCGCCGCCTGGTGTTCCGCATCATCGCGGATGGCAAGTAGGCCGCCATGCACTTTCGGGTGCAGGGTCTTCACTCGACCATCCATGATCTCAGGAAAACCTGTAACGTCGGAAACATCGGTCACGGCAAGTCCGGCCGCCGCAATTGCCTTATGAGTGCCGCCCGTTGATAGGAGGCGAACGCCTTTGTCGACAAGCGCACGCGCGAGTTCGACGATACCAGTTTTGTCCGATACCGAAAGCAACGCGGTCTTGACGGCGACCTTGTCGGGTGCGGGAATTTTCTTGGAAACAACGGCCATGAGGCTTCTCCATTTGGTTTTCAGGAGATATCCGGCGAGGGATAAGCGGATGATGGCGCCGCGTTAGCACAGCTTTGCGCCCGCGGAAACAGTCGCTAGCTCTTGCGCGATAAAAACCAGCGTATTTCCGGCCTGTCGGGATAGGAGAAGGCGATCTCGATCTGGTCGGATCCGCAAATGCCCGACGCGTCGGCAAAGAAGACGTCCTCGCCAATCAGCACTTCGTTGCCGGGCGTGGAGAACAGCCATGTTTCTCCATCGGGTGCCGTCATCATGATCGACTCTTTGTCGATTTGCTTTAGGTTGATAGAAGGGTGGGCATGGAAGCGTGCCACTGCGCGCACGGCCTCATCGACCTTGCCTTCCGGCGCAACCAGTCGATCACAGCCCGTGGCGATCAATCCCGTGGCGTTCAGGGTCAGTTCGCGCTCGTGCAGGATACCGAAGGCGTTGAGGTAGCCATCATGGCTTGCCTTGATCACGTCGCGGCCGTCATCGGTGAGCGCGCGATCAACATTCACGGCTTTCACGCCATCAGTAATCACATTCGCAACGAACTCGGACGGTGCAAAACGGCTTGATGAGGTGTCATTGACAGTGACGGTGCTATGCGCAGCGGTCGTTCGAGCAATCTGTACGTAGCGCCGCCCGGCGAATTTCGGCGACCCAGAATTAACGATAAAACGGTGACGTCCGGAGGACATCTCGAACGACAGACACCCGGCATGCGCTGTGCGGGACAGGCTCCCGGCAGGCGGCAGTCCGGTATCGGCAATAATTACGGTTCTTCCCGCCGCCAGCCGCTGATAGCGCGAATGGGGCATTGCCTTGAAGGGATCGCCCGCGGTCTCGTCATACCGAAGCAACGACATCAATTCCGTCGCGAGAGTCGACGTCGCGCCATTGAAAAGCGCGAGATCACCATCCTGATGCCTGAAAAAGCGCAGGGCCGGATACATGCGATCAATACCCGAGATCAGCTTCTGCGGCAGGTCATGACCGAGATTGACGTAGGTTTGCCGTAGCGGAAGGAGATCAAGGAGCAATTCCAACCCGACGCGTGGATTGCGCGAGATATGACCTCCGTCAGGCAGAATCTGGCTATCGAACTCCTGGTCCAATGCCTCGGCAGCGCGTCGAAGGGCGCCTGCGCGCGTTGGCATCGCAATGGAGGCCATCGCGAGAGCAATCCGCAATCGAAAGCGAACCTCACCGGGAGGCGCGTATTTTGCCATTCGACGCAGAAATCGCACTTGAAAGGCGAGCGAGCGCAAGAAGCGGCGATAGAAGCCGCGATCGGCATTGTGGAGAACAACAGGCGAATGCGAGAGCCAGGAAATCACGCGTTGCGCAGTAACATCGATCTCCCAGGCAATGCCCTCGATGCGGCCACCATGCAGCGACAGCCAGTTGTTGACGATGGAGCGGGCAACGCTTGAATGAAGGTCGCTCTTCTTGGTTCGCATGTGGCGGAGCCAGCCGAAGTTATGAAGCCGCAGCGCGAAAGCTCGAGACGGGAGGCTGAAATTGAAGGGCGACTTGCCGCCGGTCTCGAGGAGCCGACCGGCGAGCGGGAAGCGGCCGTTCAAAATCTCTTCGGCCACATGCGGATCAACTGCACGCAGGTCGGTCGGAGCGACGATTAAGCGTTCCGGGGCGTGAACCGTATGGCGGAAGAGACGCAGCCGCAGAATTGCTCCGCGGCACAGCGCGCGCCGCCAAGCCTCTCCCACGTAAAGAGTCGAGAACCCGGACCACATGTTTATTGTCTATTGACCCGCGTCGTTAAGAATAAGTGAATAAGCCCGGAATCAGTGACACTTACGTATCAAATTATGACAGGTGCTTAACTATGCCAGTTGCCATTCGATCAGGCAACACGGCGCATCACGACGGCGTAGAAGCCGTCAAGACCACCCGCAAAACCGGAGGGAACCTCGAGCATGTCGGGTGTCGTCCGGAACTCTCCAAGAGGGCTGATGGCAGACTCCAGGCCTGGCCAGTGCTCGGCCTCAATGGCGACGCGCTCGAGCATCGGTGCGTCCGAAAGAACGCGAGCGGCCACATCCTCTCCTTCGGCCGGATCAAGCGAGCAATTGGAAAAGACGATCGTGCCCCCGGGCTTCAACAGGGTTATAGCGTGGCGCAGCAATCGCTCCTGAAGCGCAGCAAGTTTCGCGATGTCCTCCGGCCCCTTGGCCCAAAGTACATCCGGATGCCGGCGCGTCGTCCCCGTCGATGAGCAGGGCGCATCCAGCAATATGGCGTCGAAAAGCTCCACCGGCTCGTATTTGGTGAGGTCGCTGGCAACCGTCTCGGCATTCAATCCAAGCCGATCAAGGTTCGCTCGCAGTCGCTTGATGCGGTTTTCGGACTGCTCGACGGCGGTAACCTTGCCTCCAGCAAGGATCAGCTGGGCCGTTTTTCCGCCGGGAGCTGCGCACAGATCGGCAACGCGTTTGCCCGCCAGGTCGCCAAACAGCTGAGCAGGGATACTGGCGGCTGCGTCCTGAACCCACCACGCGCCTTCCGCAAATCCTTCCAATGAGGGAACGCTACCCTCGAAGGCGGCAAGCCGAACACCACCGGTCGGCAGCACAAAGCCGCCCAGACGTCCCGCCCATCCCTGCGCGTCGTCTTTGACCGTAAGATCGATTGCGGCCGGCTCAAGTTGCGATTCAGAGATCGATTGTGCCCTTTCCTTGCCATAGGCCCTCTCGAGCCTGTCGAGAAACCATTCCGGCATCACCGGGGTCGAGCTGATCTCGGCAAGGATATGGTCCTTCTCGCGTCCAAGACGCCGCAGAACGGCATTCACCAACTTCGCAAAACGACGATTCCGCGGGTCCTGATTTGACTGCTCGACCGCGAGGTCGACCGCCGCATGATCCGGCACATCGAGGTAGAGAATCTGCGCGGCAGCGATCGCAAGCACATGGTGCAGCGCCCTTGCACCTTCGGGAAGCGGCGATTCAAGCAGGCGGGAGATCGCGGCATCGATCCGTGGCAAATGCCGCAACGTCGTATTGAGAATGGCGCGCACCAGGGCGCGGTCTCCCTCGTTGAGAGCCTTGTACACCGGATTGCCATGTTCATTGTCCAAGGCGCCGTCAAGTGAAAGCTTCCGGTCGACGACGGCCGCCAGGATCTTGGCAGCCGCAGCGCGAACCTGCAGTCCGGGTTTTGTTGGACCAGGAACAGACCCCTGATTGGATGACTTTGGTTTGCGAAATGGCTTTTTCTTGCCGTCTGAATTCAAGACCACGGACCTTTCGGCGGTTGTGAGCCACCGCGATCAAGACCGGTATTCGGAACCGAGCGCGATTTGCGCATCGGATTATCAGCGCGCGCCGTCGCCGTCGAGACATTCATGCCGCCACGTGCCATTTCCTGCAGAGCTGCAATCCGGTTTTCCGTGTTCGGGTGCGTAGAGAACAGATTGTCCATGCCAGCACCTGTCAGCGGATTGATGATGAACATATGGGCCGTCGCCGGGTTGCGCTCAGCATCATAGTTCGGCACATGCGAGGCGCTACGTGCAATCTTGCCGAGTGCCGAGGCAAGCCACAGCGGATTGCCGCAAATTTCTGCACCTCGGCGATCGGCCGAATATTCGCGCGTACGACTGATGGCCATCTGAACCATCATCGCGGCAAGCGGCGCGACAATCATTGCCAGCAATACCCCTATGAAACCCAGCGGATTGTTGTTGTTTCCCCGGTTGCCACTGAAGAAGAACGCAAAATTGCCAAGCATAGAAATCGCGCCGGCTAGGGTCGCCGTGATCGTCATCGTCAAGGTGTCACGGTTTTGCACGTGGGCCAACTCATGGGCCATGACGCCAGCCACTTCTTCCGGCGTCAGTGCGCTCAACAGGCCTGTGGACGCGGCAACGGCGGCGTTCTCGGGATTGCGACCTGTTGCGAAAGCATTTGGTTGCGGGCTATCGTAGAGATAGACCTTCGGCATGGGCAGGCCGGCATTGCGCGCCAGATCCCTGATGATCGCGAAGAACTCCGGGGCATTGCGCTCGTCGATCTCCTGCGCGTGATAGGCCGACAGCACCATGCGGTCGGAATTCCAATAGGAAAAGAAGTTCATCCCAGCGGCAATCACGAACGCGATCATCATGCCGCCGCGCCCGCCAATCAGAAAGCCGACGGCCATGAACAATGCGGTCATGAAGGCGAGCAACATGGCTGTACGGACGAGGTTCATCGCTATCTCCAAAGTACGCCTAAGCGGACCGCGCAAGGTTATAGGGTTTCAATTGCGGCGCCAGCGCTCTATGATTTGGTCATTCACCAGCCATTTTCAATATTTTTCGGGCGGAATCGCGTGATGCAAGCAGCGGACAATGACAACAACGAAACCCTGGCGACTGAAGCCGCCGAGGGTCCTCGCAAGTTGCTGTCGCCGGCTGCCAAGCGTGCGCTTGCCGAGGCCGAAGAGCGTCGGCGAAACGAGAAGCAAGTCGAAATGCCGCCCGAGATAGGTGGCCGCGGCGGTGCAGATCCTTCCCGCTTTGGAGACTGGGAAATCAACGGCAGAGCGATCGATTTCTAAGTAAATATTCCTATTGACTTCCCCTTGAGATCGGAATTTATTCCTTTCATGAGAAAGATTGTTTCCTTTGTCGCGCTGGCCCTCGCTGCGACGCCGGTAACGGCCGTTGCTTGCGACGAAATAGAGGGACCAGTATTCGCTGAAATCCTGAGAGTGATCGATGGTGACACTCTGCTGGTCGAAGCGCGCCCTTGGCCGCAGCAGACAATGGAAGTCTACGTTCGGATTCGCGGGATCGACGCCCCTGAGATGCACTCCAACTGTGCTGAAATAAGGTGTGCGGGGATCGACGCTCGCCACGCTCTGGAAAACCTGACATCCGGATCACCCGAGATCCATCTTACGCAGATTGCCGGCGACAAGTATTTCGGTCGTATCCTGGCCAACGTCACCCTTTCGGATGGCAAGAATCCGGCTCAAGACCTTTTGGAAGAAGGAATCGTGCGCGCCCATGACGGCGGCCGAAAACCGCGAGAAACATGCCCGGCAGAGAACTGAAGCCGCCCCGATCGCTCGGAGCGGCTTTTTTCTTAGGCGGCCGTCTTGTTCTGCCGGTTGGCGATCAGATCGTCGACAACAGCCGGATCGGCGAGCGTCGAGGTATCACCCAGCGAGCCGAAGTCGTCCTCGGCGATCTTGCGCAGGATACGGCGCATGATCTTGCCCGAACGGGTCTTCGGAAGCCCCGGTGCAAACTGGATCTTGTCGGGTGCCGCGATTGGGCCGATTTCGCTGCGAACATGCTTGACCAGTTGCTGCCGCAAATCGTCCGAGCCTTCATTGCCCGCCATCAGCGTGACATAGCAGTAAATGCCCTGACCCTTGATCGGGTGCGGATAGCCAACGACGGCGGCTTCCGAGACGAGGTTGTGCGAAACAAGCGCCGATTCGACCTCGGCGGTACCCAGACGGTGGCCTGAAACGTTCAGCACGTCATCGACGCGACCGGTAATCCAGTAGTAGCCGTCTTCATCCCGTCGGCAGCCATCGCCGGTGAAATACTTGCCCTTGTAGGTCGAGAAATATGTCTGGATGAAGCGCTCGTGGTCGCCATAGACGGTGCGCATCTGTCCCGGCCAACTGTCGGTAATGCAGAGGTTTCCATCGGCAGCACCCTCGAGCACATTGCCTTCGTTGTCGACCAACTGCGGCTTGATGCCGAAGAACGGCTTCGTCGCGGACCCCGGTTTAAGGTCAGTGGCGCCCGGCAGTGGCGTGATCATGTGACCCCCGGTTTCCGTCTGCCACCAGGTATCGATAACAGGGCAACGCTTATCGCCAACGACGTTATAATACCATTCCCACGCTTCCGGATTGATCGGCTCGCCAACCGTGCCGAGCAGGCGAAGGCTGGAGCGCGACGAGCGCGTGACGAAGTGGTCGCCGGCACCCATCAGAGAGCGAATCGCCGTTGGCGCCGTGTAGAAGATATTGACCTTGTGCTTGTCGATGACTTCCCAGAACCGGCCCTGGTCCGGAAAATTCGGAACACCTTCGAACATCAGCGTCGTCGCACAGTTCGCAAGCGGACCGTAAACAATGTACGAGTGCCCGGTGACCCAGCCCACGTCGGCGGTGCACCAGTAGATATCGCCCGGGTGGTAATCGAAGACATACTCGTGGGTCATTGCCGCGTAGACGAGATAGCCGCCCGTCGTGTGCAACACACCCTTGGGCTTTCCAGTCGAGCCAGAGGTGTAAAGGATGAACAACGGATCCTCCGCCTTCATCTTCACGGGCGGGCACTCCGGCTTAACCGTAGCGATTTCCTGATGGTACCAGAGATCGCGGCCGGGCGCCCATCCTGTCTTGCCGCCAGTACGCCGCACCACGACAACCTTGTCGACGATGACATGCTGACGAGCGGCGATATGAATTGCCGTGTCGGTATTGTCCTTCAACGGCACGGGCCTGCCGCCGCGCACGCCTTCGTCGCAGGTGATGACGAAGGTGGATTCGCAATCGACGATACGGCCTGCCAGCGCTTCCGGCGAGAAACCGCCAAACACGACCGAATGAACCGCACCGATGCGGGCACAGGCGAGCATGGCATAGGCCGCCTCTGGGATCATCGGCATGTAGATGGTAACGCGATCGCCCTTCTTGACGCCATGTTTCTTCATGACGTTCGCCATGCGGCACACGTGCTCATAGAGCTCGTTGTAGGTAATCTTCTTGTCGACGTACGGATTGTCGCCCTCGAAGATGATAGCCACCTGGTTGCCGTTCGTCTTCAGGTGCCGGTCAATGCAGTTGTAAGAAACGTTCGTCTGCCCATCCTCGAACCACTTGATCGAGACCCTACCTCTGAAGGACGTGTTTTTGACCTTGGTGTAAGGTTTGAACCAATCGATCCGCTTGCCATGCTTGCCCCAGAACTTATCGGGGTTCTCGACGCTTTCCTCGTACCATTGCTCGTACTTGGCCTTATCGATAAGCGCATGGTTCTTCACCGGCTTTTGCACCGGGTAGATCTTTTCGGACATGGAATTCCTCCTCACTCGGATACCGGGCGGCCAAAAAGCGAAGCAGCCCTGACTGGCTTTAGGCATTCATAGCAGGTCGCATCTGCCCGGCAATTAGACAAAGGTCATTTCATTCGTGATCAATTGCAATTCTGCGTCACTGCGGTTATATAGCGCCATATTTCCCGGACATAGTGGTGACAATCCACGGACCGCGACACCGGCGCGGACGACAGAAGGACTATATCCATGGCTCAACAATTGCTCATGCCGAAGGCGACTGCCATCTGGCTCGTCGACAACACAGCCCTGTCATTCGACCAGATCGCGCAGTTCTGCAGACTGCATCCGCTCGAAGTGAAGGCAATTGCCGACGGCGAAGCCGCGCAAGGCATCAAGGGTCTCGATCCGATTGCCACCGGTCAGCTTTCGCGCGACGAAATCGCCCGCGCAGAAAAGAACCCGGCGCACAAGCTGAAGCTCTCCGAGCCCAAGGTTCGCGTGCCCGAATCCAAGCGCCGCGGCCCACGCTACACGCCGGTTTCCAAGCGTCAGGATCGCCCGAATGCCATTCTCTGGCTGGTGCGCAATCATCCGGAACTGAAGGATGCGCAGATTTCCCGCCTCGTCGGCACCACGAAGTCGACGATCGAGCAAATTCGCGAACGTACTCACTGGAACTCCGCAAACCTCGCGCCGATGGACCCGGTAACACTCGGCCTTTGCAGCCAGATCGATCTCGACATGGAAGTCGAAAAGGCGGCGAAGGGCCGTCCGCTGCCGACCGCCGCCGAGCTTGGCGCAACCCTGCAGTCGGCCCACGAAACCGAGCGTCTGACGGGCCATGAGCGCGAAGAGGAGAAGGAAATCGACGCCGATGCCGTCTTCGCAAAGCTCAAGTCTCTGAAGTCTTCCCCGAAGGACGAGGACGAAGACGATCAGTATTGATTGTCTCAGATGATCGACACTCAAGGCCCTGCGTAAGCGGGGCCTTTTCGTTTGCGCCTACATCGGCAGGGAACCGAACCCACGCTTGCGCAGCGCTTCGGCTATTTCCTCGAGAATAATGGGATCGTCGATCGTTGCCGGCATTTTCCACGGCACGCCATCGGCGATCTTCTGGATTGTGCCGCGCAAGATCTTGCCGGAGCGGGTCTTGGGAAGGCGATCGACGGTTATCGCGGTCTTGAACGCGGCCACCGGGCCGATCGAGTCACGGATCAACTGCACGACCTCAGATTCAATCGCCGATGTTTCCCGTGAAACATTCTTCTTCAGAACGAGAAAGCCACAGGGTGCCTGGCCCTTCAGTTGGTCAGCAATTCCGACCACCGCACATTCGGCGACATCCGGATGCATCGCACAAACCTCCTCCATTGCCCCCGTGGACAGACGATGGCCAGCGCAGTTGATGATGTCGTCGGTCCGCGACATGATGAAGAGATAACCATCTGCGTCGATGTAGCCGGCGTCCGCGGTTTTGTAATAGCCAGGAAATTCCGCCAGATAGGCTGAACGGAAGCGCTCGTCGGCATTCCACAGCGTGGGCAGGCAACCGGGGGGCAGGGGAAGCTCGACAACGATGTTTCCAAGCGTCCCCGGCCCAACCGGGTGCCCGGCATCGTCGAGTACGTGGATGCCGTAGCCGGGCATGGCCACAGATGGCGAGCCGTGCTTCACGGCCAAAGCCTCAAGGCCGAGCGGGTTCGCCACCATCGGCCATCCGGTTTCCGTCTGCCACCAATGATCGATCACGGGAACATCAAGCATCCGCTCGGCCCATTTCAGCGTCTCCGGATCGGCACGCTCTCCTGCGAGGAACAGCGCACGAAAATTCGGCATTGCGTATGCCTTGATATGGATACCATCGCTATCTTCGCGGCGAATGGCACGAAACGCCGTGGGCGCGGTAAAAAGAACACGAACATCATGCTCCGACGCGATGCGCCAGAAGACACCAGCATCAGGCGTGCCAACCGGCTTTCCCTCAAAAATCACACTGGCAGCGCCCACGAGAAGCGGCGCATAGACAACGTAGGAATGGCCAACGACCCAACCTATATCGGAAGCCGCCCAGAACACCTCACCAGGCTTGATGCCGAAGATATTCGCCATGGACCAGGCGAGGGCGACCATGTGGCCGCCATTATCACGCACAACGCCCTTGGGCTGGCCGGTCGTGCCTGATGTATAGAGAATGTAGAGTTCGTCCGTCGCCTCGACGGGAGTGCATTCGACGTTCACACCGCGATTTCTCGCGACGGCGGCTTCGAAATCCTCGTCACGACCATCAACCAGCTCTGCCACGAGCTGCGGCCTCTGCAGGACAAGACAACGGGCCGGCTTCGACTTCGCGATGGCGATCGCCAGATCGACCAGGGGCTTGTAGGGCACCACTCGCCCCGGTTCGAGCCCGCAACTTGCGGTGAGGATTAGTTTCGCTCCCGAATCGTCGATTCGTGCGGCAAGTTCATTTGCCGCAAAGCCGCCAAACACAACGGAATGAACTGCGCCGATGCGGGCGCAGGCGAGCATGGCAAAGACCGCCTGCGGCACCATTGGCATATAGATGATGACGCGGTCGCCCTTGGCAATTCCGCGCTCGTGCAGCGTCACTGCAATGGCGCTCACTTCGGCAAGGACTTCGCCATAAGTAAATGCAGTCTTCGCACCACTAATCGGGCTATCGTAGATAAAGGCAGTATCGTCGCCGCGGCCAGACCGAACGTGGCGGTCAAGACAATTGAAGCAGGTATTGGTTTCGCCTCCAGCAAACCAACGGCCATAGGGGCCATACTCCGGCGAGAAAGTCCGGGTCGGCTGTTTGAACCAGTCGATATCCGCGGCTGCCTCGCGCCAGAAGGCCTCCGGATCGCTCCTCCAGCTGGCGTAGGTCTGGCGATAGCTTCCCTGCATCTGCTCCTCCCCAGGACATGCAAGTTATCCTATCAATCTAGGAGAGGTCTGCCGGGAGAGGAAGCCCGACGAAAGCAGCGTATCAACGGGCGCCGAAGATCGCGGACCCGACGCGCACGCTGGTCGCCCCAAAGGCAACGGCCGTTTCATAGTCGCCAGACATTCCCATCGAGAGTTTCTCGACGCCGCAGTCCTTTGCAAGCTTCGCAAGCAACGCGAAATGTGGGCCGGGATTTTCATCCGCGGGCGGGATGCACATCAATCCCTCGACGGTGAGGCCGAGTTCGTCACGACAGAAAGCCACAAACATCACGACGTCGTCCGGCGCGATCCCAGCCTTCTGCGGTTCAAGCCCGGTGTTGACCTGAACATAGAGCCGAGGGGTCCTCGCTTGACGCTTCATCTCGTCCGCCAGGACACGGGCGATCTTTTCGCGGTCGATGGTTTCAATGACATCAAATAGCGCGACTGCCTCGGCCGCCTTGTTCGACTGCAATGGGCCGATGAGATGGAGTTCGATGCCTGGCGTTTCGGCTTTCAGTTCAGGCCATTTTCCCTGGCTTTCCTGAACCCTATTTTCCCCAAAGATCCGCTGCCCGGCCTGAAGCGCGGGGCGGATCGCGTCTGCGTCGAATGTCTTTGAAACGGCGACAAGCTGAACCGAACCGTCGGGCCGTCCGCCCCGTTGTTCAGCCACAGAGATACGCGAGCGCACATCGTTCAATCGCTCTTCAAGATCCATCACTCGCCCTCGACATGACCGCATGGGAAGATGGCCATGCACTAAACGCCCGGGCTGTGCTTGCCAAGGCCCACACACCGGAAATCTTGGCCGACAGATCGGGATCGGACGCCTGCCGCACCCGTAAAACTTGACGCTACGGTGGTTTCATGGTGAAGGTCACCACCAACTTCCCCTGATTTTTCGGAAATACGAATACCATGGCAACCGAACGTTATAACCCGCGCGATGCTGAACCTCGCTGGCAGCAGAAATGGAACGAAGCGAAGGTCTTTGAGACCGACAACAGCGATCCGCGCGAGAAGTATTACGTCCTCGAAATGTTTCCGTATCCATCCGGCCGCATCCACATGGGCCATGTGCGGAACTACGCAATGGGTGATGTCGTAGCCCGCTACAAGCGCGCTCGCGGCTATAACGTGCTGCATCCCATGGGGTGGGACGCCTTTGGCATGCCGGCCGAGAATGCTGCCATGGAGCGCGGCGTGCATCCGGCATCCTGGACCTACCAGAATATCGCGTCAATGAAGTCCCAGTTGAAGGCGATGGGCCTCTCGCTGGACTGGAGCCGCGAATTCGCGACCTGCGATGTCGCCTATTATCAGCACCAACAGCATCTCTTCCTGGACTTCCTCGAGAAAGGGCTCGTCTATCGCAAGCAGTCGAAGGTGAACTGGGATCCGGTCGACAATACGGTGCTCGCCAACGAACAGGTGATTGACGGACGCGGCTGGCGTTCCGGCGCACTGGTTGAGCAACGGGAATTGACGCAGTGGTTCTTCAAAATCACCGACTTCAGCCAGGATCTGCTCGAGGCGTTGGATACGCTTGATCAGTGGCCGGAAAAGGTTCGACTGATGCAGAAGAACTGGATCGGCCGCTCCGAGGGCATGATGCTGCGCTGGGAGATCGTGCAGGAGACAGCTCCAGCCGGAGAAACCGAGATCGAGGTCTACACGACACGGCCGGACACACTTTTCGGCGCGTCGTTCCTGGCGATCGCGGCCGACCATCCGCTGGCCAAGGATGCCGCCGCGAAGAATCCGACTATCGATTCCTTTTGCGAAGAATGCCGCCGCGCCGGAACCTCGCTTGCTGCGCTGGAAACTGCAGAGAAGAGGGGCATCGATACCGGCATTCGCGTCAGACATCCTCTCGACCCTTCGTGGGAGTTGCCAGTCTACATCGCAAACTTCGTCCTTATGGACTACGGCACCGGTGCGATTTTCGGCTGCCCGTCCGGTGACCAGCGCGACCTCGATTTTGCGCGGAAGTACGGTTTGCCTGTAGTTCCAGTTGTCATGCCGGCAGATGGTGATGCTGCGACCTTCAGTGTCGGCGACGTCGCCTATGATGGCGACGGCGTCATGATCAACTCACGCTTCCTCGACGGAAAGTCCACCAGCGAGGCGTTCGAAATCGTCGCTGACCGTCTGTCATCGATGACGCTCGGTAATGCTTCACAAGGCGAGCGTAAGGTGAACTTCCGCTTGCGCGATTGGGGCATCTCGCGTCAGCGCTATTGGGGTTGCCCGATCCCAGTGATCCATTGTGATGATTGTGGTGTCGTTCCCGTTCCAAAGAAGGACCTGCCGGTAAAGCTGCCGGAAGATGTAACCTTCGACCAGCCGGGCAATCCGCTCGATCGTCATCCGACCTGGCGGCATGTCGCTTGCCCGCAGTGCGGCGAGGACGCGCGACGGGAAACCGATACGATGGATACTTTTGTCGACTCAAGCTGGTACTTCACGCGCTTCACGGCGCCTTGGGAAACCAAGCCGACCGACCCGAGCGCTGCCAATCGGTGGCTGCCGGTCGATCAGTACATTGGCGGCATCGAGCACGCGATCCTGCACCTCCTCTATTCCCGCTTCTTCACTCGGGCGATGCGCGAGACAGGCCACGTCGACGCCAAGGAGCCATTCAAGGGTCTTTTCACGCAGGGTATGGTCGTGCACGAGACATACAGCCGCGGCACGGGTATGAGCCGCGAGTGGGTCGCACCGGCGGACATTCGCATCGAGGAACTGGAAGGGAAACGGCGCGCCTATCACCTCTCCAACGGCGAGGAAGTCGCGATCGGATCGATCGAGAAGATGTCGAAGTCGAAGAAGAATGTCGTCGATCCGGACGATATCATCGCTTCTTACGGCGCGGACACCGCCCGTTTCTTCGTGCTTTCGGATTCGCCGCCGGAGCGCGACGTCATCTGGTCGGAAGCAGGCGTCGAAGGCGCTCACCGGTTCACGCAGCGACTGTGGCGTCTGATTGCCGAGGCATCGGATAATCTGCGAGAAGTGGTGCCGACTCCGGCTAAGGATGGGGAAGCTCAGGCTATTTCGCAAATCGCGCACAAGACTCTGAAGGCGGTCCAGAACGACTACGATCGTCTCTGGTTCAACAAGGCTGTTGCGCGGATCTACGAGCTCGTCAACGCATTGGCCTCACCCTTGACCCGCGTCGCCGCAGGTGAGGGCGATATGGCGTATCGCGCCGCCGTGCGCAACGCCGCGGAGATCCTTATTCAGCTGGTAGCACCGATGACGCCACATCTGGCCGAAGAGTGCTGGGCAGTGCTGGGTAACGACGGTTTGCTGGCGCACACCGATTGGCCACGTTATGACGAGGGCCTTGTCGTTGAAAACGATGTGGTTTTGCCGGTTCAGATCAACGGCAAGAAGCGCGCCGAATTGACAATTTCTCGCGACGCAGATCAGAATGCCGTTACCGAAAGTGTGCTCGCATTGGATGATGTCAAGAAGGCTCTGAACGGTCAGACGCCTAAGAAGATCATCGTGGTTCCGCAAAGGATTGTGAACATTGTCGTTTGATATCGCTTTTAAGCTGCTACGCGGCTCGGGCATGGCCGCAATCGTTGCATCCACGGCCTTTCTTGCATCCTGCCAGGTTCGCCCTCTTTATTCCGAAAGCTCCGGCGTCGCGGGTAAACTCGCGTCTGTCGGCTTCTCGGAAGCGACGAGCCGCGTCGAGCAAGAAGTTCGCAATCGACTGATCTTCATCGCTTCACGCGGTGGTGGCGAGCCCGAGAACCCAGATTATAAGGTCGAACTCAGTGTTCGATCAAACGTCATCAGCACTCTGCTTGTCGCGTCATCAGATGAGTCTCTGGCCGGACGCGCGACTGTCAGCGTTGACTACACCCTGAAGTCGACGAAGGATGGCCACGTCATCAAGGCCGGCAATCGCTATGCGACGGCCCTGCTTGACTTTCCAGGCCAGGAGTTTGCCAAGCAGCGCGCCATCCGCGACGCCGAGAACCGCGCCGCACGGCAGGCTGCCGAATTTGTTGGTGCCGATATTGCGGCTGCGCTTGGCCGCTAAGGAGCGGATTGTATGGCGGAGATCAAATCGCACGAGTTTGAGAGCTTTCTTGAGCGATCCGCCCGCAACTACCGCCTCTTCGTAATCTATGGACCGGATCGTGGCCTTGTATCGGAGCGCGCGACCTTGCTTGCCGGCAAGACAGGCGTTTCGCTGGAAGACCCATTTTCACTGATCAAGCTCGATATCGCCGACTTGCAGCGAGACCAGGGCCGGCTCTTGGACGAGGCTGGGGCGATCGGTCTTTTCGGGGGCGATAAGCTTATCTGGATCCGGGGAGCCGCCAACGAAAAATATCTTGTGGATTCCCTGCAGGCTCTTTCGGCGAGCACGCCGGAGGGCACATTTGTCATCATCGAGGCTGGGGACCTCAAGAAGGGCTCGCTCCTGCGCAAAGGCGCCGAGACCGCCCGCAATGTCATGGCGATACCTTGCTACTCCGACGATGCGCGCGCGCTTAACAGCTTGATAGACAGTGAACTTTCAAGCGCCGGTCTCGGCATAACGCCAGCTGCGCGCCAGGCCTTGCTGGAGCTTATTGGTGGGGACCGGATTGCCTCTCGCAACGAACTTAGAAAGCTCGCACTCTACTGCCGCGGTAAGTCGACGATAGAAGAGCACCAAGTTACGGAAATTATAGGCGACGCCAGCGCAATTTCGGTGGATGACGCCGTCGATGCGGTGCTGAGCGGCAATCCAACCAGCTTCCTGCACGCGATGCAGAAGATCATGTCGTCCAAGACTGCCGTGTTTCTCGTTATCCAGGCCTGTCTGAAGCAATTTCAGTTGCTGGATGCCATGAAGACCGAAATGGAAGAGAAGCGATTGCCGTCCGCGCAAGTCATGCAGACGCTCGGCCGTCATCTGCATTTTCGACGAAAGCCAATTATCGAACAAGCACTTCGAACTTGGTCTACAGAGGCCATAGCACGAGAAGCCAATCGTCTGCAGGCCGCCATCTTGCAGACCCGCAAGCGTGCGTCCCTCGAAGACAGTATCGCGCTCCAAACACTACTTTCAACCACACTGCAGTCGGCGCGCCGGTAGCGTTTCCCTTCAGCGGCGCTCGAGAAGACGGCAGATTTCCTCCAGCTGCTCCAACGACTTATAGGATATTCTGATCTGACCGCCGCTTGCTTTGTGATTGATCGTCACATCAAGACCGAGTGCATCGGTTAGGGTCCGTTCCAAGGCCAACGTATCTGAATCCTTCTGATCCTTTTGATGCGCCAAGGGTCTCGGCTCGGACTGAGCCTTGATATCATTTTGAGCCAAACGTTCGGCGTCACGTACCGACATGCCCTTTGATACGATCGTTCGGGCGAGGGCGACCGGATCAGAGGTCGGCACCAAAGCGCGGGCATGACCGGCCGAAAGGCTTCCAGCGGCCAAGAGATCTCGGACAGGCTCCGGCAGCTTCAGAAGCCGCAACGAGTTCGCCACATGGCTGCGGCTCTTGCCGATGATTTCACCGAGATCGTTCTGGGTATAGCCGTATTCCGCGATGAGTTGCTCATAGCCGAGCGCCTCTTCCAGCGGATTGAGGTCGGTGCGCTGAACGTTTTCAACGATCGCAATTTCGAGAGCGGTCTTGTCATCGACATCGCGCACGATCACAGGAATCTCGACGAGGCCGGCAAGCTGCGCCGCACGCCACCGTCTTTCGCCGGCTATGATCTCGTACTGGTTGGTTGCCAGAGTCCGGACGACAACGGGCTGAACGATGCCGTGTTGCCGAATAGAACTTGCAAGCTCGTGCAATTCGCCATCATCGAAGAACCGCCGAGGGTTGCGCGGATTACGACTGACGAACTCGATCGGCACCATTTGATCGGCGCTTACTCCGCGACTGGGCGCGTCAACAGGCATCGGCTGATCCATCTCACCGATCAATGCGGCCAGACCGCGCCCAAGTCTTCTTTTCGAGACGTCATCGTTCATGTCTTAACTCGCCATTATCTCTTTCAAATCACGCCGCAAGACGTTGACGTTCGCGTTGAATAACCTCCGACGCCAACTGGAGATATGCCTGACTCCCTGCGCACTTCAGATCGTAGAGAATCGCCGGCTTGCCGTAGGACGGTGCTTCCGATACGCGAACGTTCCGTGGAATCAACGTATGGTAGACTTTCTCGCCAAGATGCGTACGGACATCGTTAACAACCTGTTGCGCCAGATTGTTACGGGAATCGAACATCGTCAGTACGATCCCCTGGATATCAAGGTGGGGATTGACCGTGCGCCGCACCTGGTCGACGGTTTCTAGCAGCTGACTCAGGCCCTCCAGCGCAAAAAACTCGCACTGCAGCGGCACAAGCACGGAATGCGCGGCTGCCATAGCGTTCATGGTGAGCAGATTGAAGGAGGGAGGGCAGTCCACGAGAATATAAGAAAAGCGAAAAGCCGTTTCCTTCGCCAGCGCCTTCTTCAACTTGAAAACACGATCGCTTTGACTCGCGATCTCCATCTCAATACCGAGGAGGTCCATCGTCGACGGCACGATATGGAGATTTGGAACGGCAGTTTCCTGCGACACCTCTTCAATTCCGTAATCGCCCAGCAACAGATCATAGGAAGATAGCCGGCGATGCTTTCGGTCGATGCCTAGACCAGTACTGGCGTTTCCCTGAGGATCGAGATCTACGATCAAGACCCGCTCACCGATTGCTGCAAGCGCCGTCGCTAAATTGATCGCCGTCGTGGTCTTACCGACGCCGCCCTTCTGATTTGCAATGGTGATTATCCGATTTCGTTCGCCAGCCATAGCCAAAGCCCGATCTGTTAAGCCACGCGCTGGAGATTGAAGATTTCCAAAATGACAGAATCCTGCTCGACAGCGCTCATATGTTCTAACAGATCGAATCCCCAGCCACCATGCGCTTTATTGAGCTCGCTCCGGTAATCCCGGCCTTTATGAAGATAGGCGCGAAGTTTTGCGTTCCGTTTCGACCACGGTTCAATATAACCAAAGAGCTTCTCGAGATCAGCAAGCGCCCGCGCGGACACGAAATCACAATCTTCCACGATCGATGGAGCATCCTCGATCCGAACCGGGTGTACAGACCCTCTGCCGCCGGTTTCGCGGAGGGCCGTGCGCAGGAATGCTGCCTTCTTATGATTGCTCTCAACGAGATGAACCCACCCTGCACCAAGCTCGGCCAACATGATAGCCGTGACGATCCCGGGAAAGCCACCTCCGCTGCCTAGATCGATCCAGCGAAGGGGGGTTGATTGGAGTTGGAAAATCTGAGCCGAATCGGCGATGTGGCGGTTCCACGCATCATCCAGGGTCGACGGCGCACTCAAGTTGATCGACCGCGCCCATTTTTGAAAGAGCGCCACGAAATGTTCGAGACGCTCCTGTGTTTCACGTGAAACACGTCGACCGTTCAGTTGCATTGTAGGACTCTCGCAGATTGCAATAAGATGATTTTCAGGCCGACGCCGCGACGTCAATCGCGTTGCGACGCAAGTGAACGAGCAGCAACGAAATAGCAGCGGGCGTCATGCCGTCAATCTTCGCCGCCTGTGCGACATTAAACGGGCGCGCAACACGCAGCTTCTGCTTGAGTTCATTGGACAAGCCGGAGAGCGCGTTGAAGTTGAAGTCATCCGGTATTACACGATCTTCATCCCGCTTGACCTGCGCGATGTCGGCAGATTGCCGCTGCATGTAGACGGCGTAGCTCGCCTCAATCTCCAAGGCCTCAGCCACGCGACCGCCGATCTCTTCTAGCTCGGGCCAAATCCGCTCAAGATCCGCGAGACTAAAATCGGGGTAGGAAAGAAGATCATAAGCCGATCGGCGCTGGCCGTCCTGGTTGAGCTTCAAACGAAAGCCCGCAGCTTCACTTGGCGTCACTGAGAGTGACTTCAGCCTAGCGCGACCCGCGTCCAAAGCATCGCTGTATGCCTCAAAGCGATCACGGCGCTTGGAGGAAGCCGCTCCTATGCGCATCGCCAGAGGCGTTAGGCGGATATCCGCATTGTCAGCGCGCAGCGATAGGCGGTATTCGGCGCGAGAGGTGAACATCCGGTACGGTTCGGCAACACCACGCGAGGTCAGATCGTCGACCATCACGCCGATATAGGAATCCGTTCTGCTGAAGCGGATCTCGTCCTGATCGCCGGAGAGCCGCGCCGCGTTAATACCGGCGACAAGGCCCTGCGCTGCTGCTTCTTCGTAGCCGGTGGTTCCATTGATCTGCCCGGCCAGAAAGAGGCCCTGCATCTTCTTGACTTCAAGCGTTGGTTTCAACTCCCGCGGATCGACATGGTCGTATTCGATCGCATAACCAGGCTGCAGAATGACGACCCGTTCGAGGCCGGGAATCGTGCGAATGAAGGCGTCTTGAATCTCGGCGGGCAGCGACGTCGAGATGCCGTTTGGATAGACCGTATCATCATCAAGTCCCTCCGGCTCAAGGAAGACCTGATGCCCGTCTCGTTCGCCAAATTTAACAAGCTTATCCTCAATCGACGGGCAGTAGCGGGGGCCGACGCCCTCGATTTGGCCGGAATACATGGCAGAGCGTTTTAGATTCTCAACGATGATGCGATGAGTCGCCTCCGTTGTCCGTGTAACGCCGCAATCAATCTGCGGGTTCACGATGCGATCGGTCATGAAGGAAAAGGGAACCGGATCTTCATCAGCGCCCTGGCGGCCGACACTCTGCCAGTCGATGGTCGTCCCATCCAGTCGCGCCGGCGTCCCGGTCTTCAGACGTCCAAGACGCAGCCCAAAGTTCAGCAGCGTTTGAGAGAGGCCAACGGATGGTTCCTCGCCGACACGACCTGCTGGAATCTTTTGATCGCCGATATGAATGAGCCCTCGTAGGAAGGTGCCGGTCGTCAGCACGACCGACCCGCACGCCAGAATCCGGCTATCTTTCATAACAACGGCGGTAACTCGACCATCCCTTATCGACAGGTCAAACGCGTCGCCTTCCACCACGGTGAGATTTTGAATACCCTCAATCTCCGCGAGCATCGCTTGCCGATAGAGCTTACGATCTGCTTGCGTGCGTGGGCCGCGCACTGCTGGGCCTTTCTTCCGGTTCAGCATACGAAACTGGATGCCGGCCGCGTCAGCGACGCGACCCATGAGCCCATCCATTGCGTCGATCTCTCGAACCAGGTGACCTTTTCCAAGTCCACCAATTGCCGGATTGCAAGACATGACCCCGACGGTATCGCGTCGATGCGTCACCAGCGCCGTCTTGGCGCCAAGACGCGCGGCAGCGGCAGCGGCTTCGCATCCCGCATGCCCGCCGCCGATGACAATGACATCGAACCGTGAGGTAACCATTCTTCAAGCTCCTGAGATGGTCAGGTGATGCGCGATGTTGTCAGGCGAGTCAAGGCGTTTCACGTGAAACCTGACTACCACGCCTGGGATCGGATGTTTCACGTGAATCATTTTCCGATACAAAATTCACCGAAGATCACATCAAGCAGGTTTTCGACATCAACACGTCCGGTTACGCGTCCTAAGGCATCGCCGGCAACACGGAGATCCTCGGCCCGCAAATCCAGACCACGGCCCGGGGAAAGAAGGGATGCCTGTAAAGCCGCTAATGACCTTGAAAGCGCCTCTCTATGACGAGCGCGGCTCGGGATGGCCATCGATTGAGGCTGCACTTTTGCCTTTAGACGCTGTACGATTAAGCCTCGAAGCGCCTCCAGTCCCACGCCGTCCTTGGTGGAAATGACGAGATCATATTGCCTCACGCTTCGACTTGGAAGATCGGATTTCGTGCCCACCAAAACCGCACCTTCAGGAGGCTCTTCCGTCACGCTGTCTATCGATAGGTCTTCGATAAAGATCAGCAGGTCCGCCTCTGTAATGATCTTCTCCGCACGGCGAATACCCTCACGTTCGACGATCTCATCGGTGTCTCGAAGACCAGCAGTATCGTAGAGTTTGACAAGGTACCCGTCCATGCTCAGGTCAACCTGCAGCACATCGCGGGTTGTACCAGCGATCTCGGTGACGATCGCAATATCGCGCCTGGCTAGGGCGTTCATAAGGCTGGACTTGCCGGCATTAGGCTTGCCGGCGATAACGACCTTGAAGCCATCGCGGATAATTTCGCCGGCCTCCAGCTGCTCGAGATGGCTGGCAAGCTCCTCTGTCAGGCGCGACACATCCGCCCAAACTTGATCCGAGACTGAACCCGGAACATCCTCCTCATCGGGAAAGTCCAGCTCAGCCTCGATCAGCGCACGGGCGCGGGTCAGTCTCTCTGACCAGCCATAGTAGATCGAGGACAGGCCTCCCGAGCTCTGCTCGACGGCCAAACGGCGCTGCATCTCCGTTTCGGCAGCGATAAGATCCGCCAGACCCTCGACCTCGATCAGATCCAGCTTTCCGTTTTCAAAGGCTCGCCGCGAGAATTCTCCCGGTGCGGCAGGTCGCAAATTCGGAAACGCAGCGAGTTCGCGGTGTAGGGCGTCGACAACCGCACGACCTCCGTGGAGATGCAGTTCCGCGACATTTTCGCCGGTAAAGGAATGCGGCGCCGGGAAGAGCAGGACGAGGCCGGTGTCAATCACCAGACCATTACGAGTCCGAATCGATCGTAATGTCGCCTGCCGCGGGGGCGGAAGGCTCCCAATCAGAGCGGCAAGAACAGCCGGAACGTCCGCTCCGCTGATTCGCATGACGGCTAGACCAGCCGGTACAGCGCCACTCGACAGAGCGAATATCGTTTCCTTGTGGGGCAGCATCTTCCTTCTCCAGTTCAAGGCTGAAGGGAACGTTCGTTGAAATGACAAAGCCGGCCACATCGGTGACCGGCTTTGTTGACGAATCCGGCTAAGGATTACGTATTCATTGAATCGAAGAAGTCCGGATTGTTCTTCGTCTGCTTCAATTTGTCGATCAGGAACTCAATCGCGTCGGTTGTTCCCATCGGGGCCAGGATGCGGCGCAGGACGAAGATCTTCTGGAGATCCTGGCGCGGCACCAGCAGGTCTTCCTTGCGCGTACCGGACTTCAGAATGTCCATCGCCGGGAAGATACGCTTGTCGGCAACCTTGCGGTCGAGAACGATTTCAGAGTTACCGGTGCCCTTGAACTCTTCAAAGATGACTTCATCCATGCGGCTGCCGGTGTCGATAAGAGCCGTCGCGATAATCGTCAGCGACCCGCCCTCTTCGATGTTGCGGGCGGCGCCGAAGAAGCGCTTCGGGCGCTGCAGAGCGTTCGCGTCGACACCGCCGGTGAGCACTTTACCGGAGGACGGGACAACAGTGTTGTAGGCCCGGCCGAGACGCGTGATCGAATCAAGCAGAATCACGACGTCGCGCCCGTGTTCGACAAGACGCTTCGCCTTCTCGATGACCATTTCGGCCACTTGGACGTGGCGCACAGCCGGTTCGTCAAAGGTCGAGGAGATGACTTCACCGCGGACAGAGCGCTGCATGTCCGTGACTTCTTCCGGGCGTTCGTCAATGAGGAGAACAATCAGGTAGCACTCGGGATGATTCGCAGTGATCGAGTGCGCAATGTTCTGAAGGAGAACAGTCTTACCGGTACGTGGCGGCGCGACGATCAATCCACGCTGGCCCTTGCCAAGCGGCGCGACAAGATCGATGACGCGTGGCGACAGGTCCTTTGAGGTGGGAACATCCAATTCCATCCTGAAGCGCTCGTTCGGGTAGAGCGGCGTCAGGTTGTCGAAATGAACCTTATGACGAATCTTCTCGGGATCGTCGAAATTAATGGTGTTGACCTTCAGCAGCGCGAAGTAGCGCTCGCCTTCCTTGGGCCCGCGGATTGGGCCTTCGACCGTGTCGCCCGTCTTCAACGAGAAACGGCGGATCTGCGAGGGCGAGATATAGATATCGTCCGGGCCTGGAAGGTAGTTTGCGTTAGCAGACCGCAGGAAACCAAAACCGTCCTGGAGGACTTCAACAACGCCTTCGCCGATGATCTCCACATCCTGGCTGGCAAGTACCTTCAGGATAGCAAACATCAATTCCTGTTTGCGCATCGTGCTCGCATTTTCGACCTCGAGCGATTCGGCGAATGCCAGCAGATCCGTCGGGGACTTACTCTTAAGTTCTTGAAGCTTCATTTCAGCCATGAAGTGACCATTACTCTTAAATTCTAGGGGGGAAGGCGATGTCGAGGGCTGTAATCGGTCTGCGAAGGGATCGCAGACGATCGAACTTTACATACATGCCACAAGGATGAGGTGGAGCGAAAATAGCGAGTAAGGTTCACCACCGCAAGAGGGCTGCTTAAAATCAAGCAAATTTAACCGAACGACCTTTCATCAGAACGGCTTGACCACGACCAGAATGACAATCGCGATCATCAATAAGGTCGGCGCTTCATTCATGAAACGCCAGTACCGTGCTGACCGGCGGTTTTCATCGCGTTCGAAGGTCTTGACCGCACGTGAGAAGAAGATGTGAATGCCGGTCAGAAGCACCACGAGACCTAGCTTCGCGTGCAGCCAGCCGCCATGAAAACCATAGACCGACCAGGCGAGATAAAGGCCGAAGATCCAGGTCAGCATCATTGCCGGATTCATGATTACCTTCAACAGGCGACGTTCCATCACTTTAAAGGTCTCCGACTGCGTCGAACCCGGTTCCGCATCGGTATGATAGATGAAAAGCCGCGGCATGTAGAAGAGGCCGGCCATCCACGAAATCACCGCGATAATGTGAAGCGCCTTGATCCAGAGATAGAGATCATCAGGATTCCAGAGAAATAGCCCAACAGCCAGAAATGCGAAGAACAGGATCGCGAAATGCGCGCGACGACGCGCATAGACGCCAGGCCTTTCGTCAGTCTGCTTTTCCATCAGCTATCGCCTCCAGCTGCGGACATGCTCGACGAGCAGCTGGACGTTTTGAGGGTCGGCCTGGGGCGTGATGCCATGCCCGAGATTGAATATCAGCGGGCCGTCACCAAGCTTCTCGAGGATGTCATTGATACCTTCCTGGAGCGCCAAGCCGCCGGCAACGACCCGCATCGGATCGAGATTGCCCTGGACGGCTCCGTCCTTTTGCAGCTCAGCTGCGAAATCCAGAGGCACGGACCAATCAAGTCCGATCGCATCGGCGTTCGTTTTCCGGCGATAATCCTTCAGCAGGAAGCCGGCACCCTTGGCGAAGGCGATGACCCGAGCATTAGGCCGACGCGCCTTGATGGAGGCGATCATCCGCGCAACAGGTTTCACCGCGAACGCCTCAAACTCCCGCTCCCCGAGAACACCGGCCCAGGAATCGAAGATCTGTACGGCATCGGCCCCTGCATCAATCTGCGCGACCAAATAGTCGGCCGAAACCTCTGCCAGGACGGCAAGCAGATGTTCGAAGGCCTTCGGATGCTTGTAGGCAAAGAGCCGTGCGGGAGCTTGGTCGGGTGTGCCATGGCCGGCGATCATGTAGGTCGCAACCGTCCACGGAGCGCCACAGAAGCCCAGGAGAGTGGTCTCGGCAGGCAACTCGCGCCGCAAGCGCTCCACCGTTTCGAGAACAGGCTTGAGGTAGTCGATGACGTGATCTGTCTCGATCCTATCGATTCCGCTTTCATCGATTGGATCCATCTCCGGTCCATGCCCCAACGTGAAGCGAACGTTGCGCTTCATTGCATCTGGGATCACCAGGATATCAGAGAAGAGAATGGCCGCATCAAAGCCGTAGCGGCGAATGGGCTGGAGAGTAACCTCCACAGCATGCTCAGGAGAATAACAGAGATCAAGGAAACTTCCGGCCTTCGCCCGCGTCTCCCTATACTCAGGAAGGTATCGTCCTGCCTGCCTCATCAGCCATATTGGGGGAGGGCTGAGCGTTTCGCCATCCAAGACCCTCATGATTTTCCGGCGGCTTTCACCCACGCGCTTCTTCCCTATAAAAAATCTAAGATATTTTAAAAGGTTTCTATTTCTTAGAGTCTGTTTCTATCAAGGATTAAAATTCATCCACTGCCGGAGCCTTTTGTCGCGCCTCCCCCAGCCCGCGGCAATTGAGTGGCGGCCTCTTTGCGTTGGATCGTGGAAAAGTCAGAAAATACGAATTATTCCAACAGGATAAAAAGCCTCGCAGACGAGGTCAAGCTGTGGAAAAAACATAGATCGTGTTCGAATTGGCAGCCGCTATCCACAGAACCAACAAGCCGCGTTTGTCAGCTCCGATGAAATTCGATTTGTGGAAAAGGTGGCATGTTTTCCCTTGCCTAACACCCACCGGGTCTCTTAGCTCTCCGTTGTCCAGTCTTTTCAACAGGCCACGGAAAATAGCGTGGAGAACCGCACGAACTTCTTCCATCTGCATTTGATTTCTGACTCGACTGGCGAAACGCTAATTTCCGCCGGGCGCGCAGCATCGGCCCAATTCAAGTCCGCGCAGCCGATCGAGCACGTCTATCCGCTTGTCCGCAATCGCAAGCAGCTTTTGCAGGTTCTTCAATCGATCGACAGCCAGCCGGGTATCGTTCTCTACACGATTGTCGACCGAGAGCTCGCGACTTTCATTGACCAACGCTGCGCAGAGATGGGTGTTGCGTCGGTGAACGTGCTGGAACCGGTCATGAACGCTTTCCAGATCTATCTCGGTGCGCCGTCGCGTCGGCGCGTTGGCGCCCAGCACGTGATGAACGCAGGCTATTTCGCCCGCATTGAAGCGCTTAACTTCACGATGGATCATGACGATGGTCAGATGCCGGACGACTATAACGACGCTGATGTTGTAATCATCGGCATCAGTCGGACGTCTAAAACGCCGACGAGCATCTACCTTGCCAATCGCGGCATCAAGACCGCCAATATCCCGGTCGTTTATGGCGTACCGCTCCCAGAAAGCTTGTTCGCCGCGACCAAGCCGTTGGTCGTCTGCCTGATCGCCACGACTGATCGCATCTCGCAAGTCCGTGAGAACCGTATCCTCGGAGCAACGCCGGGTTTTGATCGCGGGGAATATACTGACCGAGCCGCTATATCAGAGGAGTTGAAATACGCGCGATCGCTCTGCGCCCGGCACAATTGGCCACTCATCGACGTGACGCGGCGCTCCATCGAGGAGACGGCTGCTGCAATTGTTGCTCTCCGTCCGAAGCTGCGTTAAGCGCAGCGGCACCAGACCCGTTCGAGGCTCCATGACACCCAAACTTGTTCTCGCATCCTCCAGCCCGTTCCGCCGTATGCTGATGCAAAACGCTGGTCTCGCGTTCGAGGCTCATGCTGCCCACATCGACGAGCGCGCTGTCGAAGCACCTCTCGAACGCCAAGGTGCAACGCCGGATGCCGTCGCCCTCGTTCTTGCCAAGGCGAAGGCCAAGGAGGTCAGCGATCGGTTTCCTGCCTCCTTCGTGATCGGCTCGGATCAAACAATGTCTCTCGGCCCACAGACCTTTCATAAGCCTAAGGACATGGCCGATGCCGCGAACCACCTTCGAGTGTTGTCGGGCAAGACGCACCGGCTGAACAGCGCGATTGCGATCGCCTACGACGGCGACATCGTCTGGGAGCATGTCTCACACGCCGAGCTTACAATGCGCTCGCTCGATGCCGACTTCATCCAACGGCATTTGATGCGCGTCGGAGAGAAAGCGCTTGCGAGCGTTGGTGCTTACCAACTCGAGGGAGAGGGGCTTCAATTGTTTTCGCGGATCGAGGGCGACTATTTTACAATCCTGGGACTGCCGATGTTACCGTTGTTGGAGAAGCTGAGAGAATTGGGTGCGATTGATGGATGATTCACGTGAAACACTTGGGCCACAGGCCTTCGTTACGGGCTTTCCTATCAAGCATTCCCGGTCGCCTCTCATTCATGATTACTGGTTGAAGACGCTTGAGCTCCCAGGATCATACCGCGCCCATGAAGTAGCACCGGCCAATTTTCCAGCCTTTATCGCGTCGATGAAGAGCGGCGACTCGGGCTTCGTAGGCGGCAACGTCACCATCCCGCACAAGGAAATGGCATTCAAGCTCGCCGACGATCCGGATGCACTTTCTGAGGAGCTCGGTGCATCCAATACGCTTTGGATGGAGGAGGGCCGGCTCAAGGCGACGAACACGGATGGACGCGGCTTCACTGCAAATCTGGACGAGCGGCATCCAGGCTGGGACAAGGCCCAGTCGGCTGTGGTCCTCGGTGCCGGTGGCGCGAGCCGGTCGATCATCCAGGCGCTGCGCGATCGAGGCATCAAGGAAATTCATCTGGTCAACAGGACGGTCGAACGTGCCAAGGAATTGGCAGATCGCTTTGGGCCGAGTGTAAACGCGCATTCGATGGCGGCTCTGTCGGAAGTCATGCGCGGTGCCGGTCTTTTCGTGAACACGACTTCGCTGGGCATGGACGGTGAGGATGCGCCAGAGATCGACTTTTCGCCGCTGCTGTCCGACGCAGTTGTAACGGATATCGTCTATGTGCCTCTGAAGACGCCTTTCCTTATCCAAGCCGAACGGCAAGGATTTGCCGTTATCGATGGTCTTGGCATGCTGTTGCATCAAGCCGTTCCAGGTTTCGAGAAATGGTTCGGACATCGTCCCAAGGTCGACGAGAAACTGCGTGCGCTCATTATCGAGGACATGGACAAGCATTGATGTTGCGGATCGGACTGACCGGCTCGATTGGGATGGGCAAATCAACCATGGCAAAGCTTTTCGCGGAAGCGGGAGTGCCTGTGAATGATTCCGATGCCGTAGTCCATGATCTCTATGCGGGGGAGGCGGCGCCCCTCGTCGATGCTGCCTTTCCCGGAACAATGAAAGACGGTGCTGTCGATCGGCAGGAACTGGCTCGCCAGCTGGTTGGAAGCTCTGATGGGTTCAAGCGCCTTGAAGCCATCGTCCACCCGCTCGTCAGAAAGCGTGAGGCGGAGTTCATTGAACGCGAACGGCAACGCGGCTCGCCGATGGTGCTGCTTGATATCCCGCTATTATTTGAAACGGGAGCCGAGAGCAGGATCGATGTGATCGTGGTCGTTAGCTGTGATCCACAGATACAGCGGGAACGCGTGCTTGCGCGGCCGGGTATGACAGTGGAAAAATTCAACATGATTCTTGCGCGCCAGACGCCAGATGCGGAAAAGCGAGCAAGGGCCGACTATGTGATCGATACTGGGCATAGCATCGAAACGGCCAGAAAGCGGGTCGCGGAGATCGTCTCGGACTTGAAGCAGCGGCTCGCCAACGGGGACTTCCGGAATGCGTGAAATCATCTTCGATACGGAAACCACGGGCCTGGACAACCGTGTGGACCGCATTATCGAGATCGGCGGCATTGAGCTTTTCAATCATTTCCCGACCGGCAATACGATCCACATCTACATCAATCCGGGCGACCAGAAAGTGCACCCGGATGCGCTTGCCGTGCACGGCATCACCGATGAGTTCCTGAAGGACAAGCCGTCGTTCGCAGATGTCGCGCAAAAAATTATCGATTTCTTTGGCGACGCGAAGTGGATCGCGCATAACGCCACATTCGATATGGGCTTCATAAACGCGGAACTAGCCCGACTTGATTTGCCGCCGATCCTGCCCGACCGCGTGCTCGATACGCTGTCGATGGCGCGCCGCAAGCATCCGATGGGCCCCAATTCACTCGATGCGCTTTGCCGTCGCTATGGCATCGACAATACACATCGAACGAAGCACGGCGCGCTTCTCGACTCCGAACTGCTTGCCGACGTCTACATCGAAATGATCGGCGGTCGTCAGGCCGCCCTTGGGCTCGGAAACGCTGTAAGCACGGCCGGTCAGGAAGTCGCGGTCGAAGAGATGATCATCGCCACGCTCGAACGACCACGCCCCCTTGCGCCGCGTCTCAGCGAAGCCGAGCAGCAAGCCCATGACGCACTGATTGCCAAACTCGGCGCGAAGGGCATTTGGGGAAAATACGATCTCACAAACTAAAAATGCCCGGGCGTGACCCGGGCATTTCATTTTGTTCAGCGTGCGACGTGCGCGCGGTCAGTTCGTGGTCGCCTGAACCTTGGCACGCGCCTGCTCTTCGGCAACGCGCTGCGCAAACATCTGAGAGAAATCGATTGGATCGATCATCAGCGGCGGGAAGCCACCATTGCGCGTGACGTCGGCAATGATCTGACGTGCGAATGGGAAGAGCATACGCGGGCACTCGATGAAGAGAACCGGCAGCATGTGCTCCTGTGGGAAGCCGGCAATCCGGAAGACGCCGCCATAGACGAGTTCGGTATGGAAGACCGTCTTGTCGCCATCCTTGGCTTCGGCGTTCAGAGACAGAACAACGTCGAAATCCGTATCGGAGAGCGGATTGGCGTTGACGTTGACATTGATGTTGATGGCCGGAGCCTTGTCACGTGCCTGCAGCGAACGCGGAGCACCCGGATTTTCGAAGGAGAGATCCTTGGTGTACTGGGCAAGGATGGTAAGGCTCGGGCTCGTTGCACCGTTATTGCTGTTTTCGTCGGCCATTGGCTTTTCCTCGAGGGCATTGGATGGTGCCGCTCTATCATTTCGGGCATGGTGTTACAACCCTGGGACATCGGGCGGCTCGCGCGTTAAGTCACTCGCCGAGATGCTTCCCTGACCAGGGAGAATTGTCGTTGGGTTCGCGTCGATAATCCTCGTCGTCAAGGTCGACGATCTTGGAGTCTTTGGCGCGGCTTGACGCTTTGAAGCCGCTTGTTGAACCGACGACAACGAAACGGCGGCTGACATATTGCCAGGCGAGATCACGCACGGCTGGAATGAAGATCAGCAACGCTATGATGTCGGTGATGAAACCGGGGACCATCAACAACAATGAGGCGATCACGAACATGGCTGGGCGAAGCAGTTCGCGGCCCGGCACCATGCCGTTTTGCCCCTCGGCCGACATACGGCGAAGGATCCCGATGCCTTGGCGTCTGAGCAAGGTCATGCCGACCATAAAGCTCAAAATGACAAGCGCTAGCGTCGGCCAAAGCCCAATTGCCTTTCCGACAAGCACGAAACCGGCAATCTCGGCGAGCGGAAGCAGCAGCAGAAAACCAGGCAAGATCTTCAAAGGCATTGTCTTACTCCGGCCTGAGCCGGACTCCGTTGGAGGGTCGTGTTGCCGACCCTATTTGAATCATCTGTATAGGCGGACTATATGGGAGTACAAATCAGGGAAGTTAACAGCGGCTGCGGCGGGATATGGGTTCAAACGACTTCATCACATTGTTTTTTCTTGTCGCGGCGGTGCTGATTTTTCTGCAGCTACGCAGTGTTCTCGGCCGCCGTACGGGCAATGAGAAGCCTCCACGCGATCTCTATACGCCGCGCGATGCTATGGGGCCGGAGTCTCCCGACGCTGGAAAAGTGGTGACACTGCCGCGGCGCGACGCATCGGGCGAAGAAGACGATCGCTTCGCCGCGATCGATGCTATCGCTCCGGCTGGCACCGCGCTCAACGCGTCTCTCCGCGAAATAAACAAGGCCGACGCCTCTTTCGATCCGAAGGAATTCGTCAACGGTGCACGAATGGCCTACGAGATGATCGTGATGGCGTTTGCGGATGGTGATCGTAAGACACTGAAGAATCTCCTGTCGCGCGAGGTCTATGACGGCTTCGACGCCGCCATCTCTGATCGTGAGTCTAAGGGTGAGAAGGTGAAGTCGACCTTCGTTGGTATCGATAAGGCGGAGATTGCCAGCGCCGAGATCAAGGGCACGGAAGTCCAGATTACCGTCCGTATCGTCAGCCAACTGATCTCGGCCACCTACGACAAGAGCGACAAGCTCATCGATGGCGACGCGGAGAACGTTGCTGAGGTCAATGATCTCTGGACGTTCGCGCGCGATACTCGCTCCCGCGATCCCAACTGGAAACTCGTGGCCACCGAATCGGAACATGAGTGAAGACACTCCGGGCTTTGCCCTTCAAGCAATACGCTTCGATCATCTGGAAGGCTGGATGGATGATGATCCCTCCGGCCTTTTTGAAGCGATGGAAGCATGCCGGCGGCAGATCATTGAGATCAAGCCGTATCGGACAGGCTCACTCGGCTTGACAGCGCAGCACCTTTTGCCGTTGCTCGAAGCAGCGCGGAGCGAGAGTATTTCGTCGGCATCCGATGCCCGGGCCTTCTTCCAGTCACACTGTCGACCGTTCAGAATACTCCGCGCCGATGGCAATTCGGGTTTCGTCACCGCCTTCTACGAGCCCGAGATTATGGTCTCGGCTATGCCGGATGATGAATATCGCTTTCCCTTCTATCGCCGCCCTGATGATCTGATCGATCTTGATGCGGGCAATCGTCCTGCGTGTCTGCCCGAAAGCTACGCCTTCGGGCGGTTGAGCGACGGCAGCATCCAAGCCTATCCGGATCGGCGCGCGATCGATGAGGGCTTCCTGGCGGGTAGAGGATTGGAGATTGCTTGGGCGAAGTCGAAGGTCGATGTCTTCTTCGTCCATGTTCAAGGTGCCGCGCGCCTGCGCTACCCTGACGGGAGCATCGGACGTATCACCTATGCCGGGAAGGCGGGACATCCCTTCTCGGCGATCGGCAAACTACTCATCGAGCGCGGAGAAATCGAACGATCCGAGATTTCAATGCAGACCATTCGACGGTGGCTCGGCGCCCATCCGCATCAGGTGGACGAGATTCTGTGGCACAATCGCTCCTACATTTTCTTCCGTGAGGTCCCGGCAGCAGATCTGGACGCCGGCCCTGTTGCTGCGGCAAAAGTACCGCTGATTGCCGGACGTTCGCTGGCCGTCGATCGGCTCATTCACACTTTTGGCTTCCCGTTTTTCATTCGCTCCGAAGATCTCGTCGATCTCGATGGAGGCAAGCCGTTCGCGCGATTAATGCTTGCTCTCGACACCGGCTCCGCCATCGTCGGGCCGGCGAGGGGTGATATTTTCACCGGATCGGGGGATCAGGCAGGAGAGCTCGCTGGAACGGTGCGCCATGATGCCGACTTCGTCGTCCTGCTTCCCAATGCAGCCGCAGCGAGGTTCGCTTGATGGCACGAGATCGGAAGCTCAACACCGACGAAAGGATACTTTGGGGCAAGGTCGCGCGGAGCACACGCCCAATGCCCGGCAAGAAGGATGAACTGGCCGAACTCGACGCGTTTCTGACAGAGGCAGAGGTTGAAAAACAGACCGCAGCAAGCCCGAAGCAACCTTCCGAAGGTGAGGCCGAGCCGGCTACTCCGGTAGCTCCTAAAACACGGTCCGGTGTCCACCACCCGCTTGAAAGGCCGGTTAAGCGCAAGATCGCCAAAGGCCGACTGCCATTGGAAGCTCGAATCGACCTGCATGGGCTGGTCCAAAGCGAAGCTCATATATTGCTTCTCGAATTCCTGATGCGAGCCCACGAGCGAGGGATGAGACATGTCCTGGTGATTACCGGTAAGGGCAGTTCACTCGGCAGCGAAGGTGCTCTGAAGCGCGCCGTCCCGATGTGGTTCTCGAAGCCGGAGTTTCGGTATTTCATCTCGTCTTATGAAACGGCAGCCCACCATCACGGCGGCGAGGGCGCCCTCTACATCCGGTTGTCACGCCGCCACGGAGAGAGATCGTGACGCCGTTCGGTGAGGCTGTCCGTAAGTTACGCGAACGCAAGGGCGTCTCGCAAAAACAGATGGCGGCGGCTCTCAATGTGTCCCCAGCCTATCTGTCGGCACTCGAACACGGACGACGCGGTTTGCCGACGTTCGATTTGCTGCAGCGTATCGCCGGCTACTTCAACATTATCTGGGATGAGGCGGAAGAACTCTTCCTTTTGGCCCGCTCCTCGGACCCCCGCGTGGTCGTGGATACGTCGGGATTGTCGGCCGAACATACCGCATTTGCGAACCTTCTTGCGGGGCGTATACGCGATCTTGACCAAACGACGCTTGGCGAACTGAGGAGCATTCTCGAAAACGGCGGAAAAGCGGACGGAAAACGGTCATAATCCCCTGATTTATAGCCAGTTTGAGCGTGCTGGCATTGGGAACTTGGATCAAAACCCTATATTCTGGCATGTAAAAGGCAGGTGATTCGCAAGTCTCCCCTCTGCCCCGACAACAGGGAAATTCTCGAAAAGTATGACCGATATACCCACGACGGAAAACGGCGTTAGCACCGAATATGGCGCAGACTCGATCAAGGTTCTGAAGGGCCTCGATGCAGTGCGCAAACGCCCGGGTATGTATATCGGTGACACCGACGACGGCTCGGGTCTTCATCACATGGTCTACGAAGTCGTCGACAACGCGATCGATGAAGCGCTCGCAGGCCACGCCGATATCGTGACGGTAACGCTCAATCCCGATGGCTCGGTCACCGTCACCGACAACGGCCGCGGCATCCCGACGGACATTCATAGCGGTGAGGGCGTTTCGGCGGCAGAAGTCATCATGACGCAGCTGCATGCCGGCGGTAAGTTCGACCAGAACTCCTACAAGGTTTCCGGTGGTCTGCACGGTGTTGGCGTTTCCGTTGTCAATGCGCTGTCCGTCTGGCTGAGGCTGAAGATCCGCCGTCAAGGCAAGATTCACGAGATGAGCTTCACGCACGGCGTAGCCGATGCGCCGTTGAAGGTGATAGGCGACGCTGGCAATGAAACCGGCACGGAAGTCAGCTTCATGCCGAGTTCCGAAACCTTCACGATGACCGAATTCGATTACGGCACGCTGGAGCATCGCCTTCGCGAGCTCGCGTTCTTGAACTCGGGCGTTCGCATCCTGCTCAGCGACAAGCGTCATTCGGATGTCAGGCAGGAAGAGATGATCTATGACGGTGGCCTGGAAGCCTTCGTCTCCTATCTCGACCGTGCCAAGAAGCCGCTCGTCGACAAGCCGGTGGCGATCCGCGGCGAGAAGGACGGTATTACCGTCGAAGTCGCGATGTGGTGGAATGACAGCTACCACGAGAACGTCCTTTGCTTCACGAACAACATTCCGCAGCGCGACGGCGGCACGCACATGGCTGGCTTCCGCGCCGCGCTGACCCGTCAGATCACCTCCTACGCCGATACGTCTGGCATCACGAAGAAGGAAAAGGTGACGCTGACCGGTGACGATTGCCGCGAAGGCTTGACCGCCGTTCTTTCCGTCAAGGTGCCGGATCCGAAGTTTTCGTCGCAGACCAAGGACAAGCTTGTTTCTTCCGAGGTTCGCCCCGTTGTCGAGAACCTCGTCAGCGAAGCACTAAGCACGTGGCTGGAAGAGCATCCGACGGAAGCCAAGGTTTTGGTCGGCAAGGTGGTTGAAGCTGCAGCGGCGCGCGAAGCTGCCCGCAAGGCGCGCGAACTGACCCGCCGCAAGGGCGCTCTCGACATTGCCTCTCTGCCCGGTAAGCTCGCCGATTGCTCGGAGCGCGATCCTGCCAAATCTGAAGTCTTCCTCGTCGAGGGCGACTCGGCAGGCGGTTCGGCCAAGCAGGGCCGGTCGCGCGAGAACCAGGCGATCCTGCCGCTGCGCGGCAAGATCCTCAACGTCGAACGCGCTCGTTTCGACAAGATGCTGTCCAGCCAGGAAATCGGCACGCTGATTACCGCTCTCGGCACAGGCATCGGCAAGGATGAGTTCAATGCCGAAAAGCTGCGCTACCACAAGATCATCATCATGACCGACGCTGACGTCGACGGCGCGCACATTCGTACGCTGCTGTTGACCTTCTTCTTCCGTCAGATGCCTGAATTGATCGAGCGCGGTCATCTTTATATCGCCCAGCCGCCGCTTTATAAGGTCTCGCGCGGCAAATCGATCCAGTACGTGAAGAACGAGAAGGCCCTTGAGGATTACCTGATCGGTCAGGGTTTGGAAGACGCTGCCTTGAAGCTCGGGAGCGGCGAAGTGCGAACCGGCCAGGACCTTGGCGAGGTGATCAGCGATGCACTGCGCCTTCGCGCGCTCCTCGACAATCTGCACTCACGCTACAATCGCGCTGCCGTCGAACAGGCAGCGATTGCCGGTGCTCTCAATGCGGAAGCCGTCAGCGACCGCTCGAGGGCAGAACAGCTCGCCGGTGACGTTGCCAGACGCCTCGACCTGATTGCTGAGGAGACCGAACGCGGTTGGGAAGGTGGCCTGACCAGCGAAGGCGGCCTCAAGCTTGAGCGCATGGTTCGCGGCGTGAAGGAAGTCGTCGTGCTCGATATGGCGTTGATCGGTTCCCAGGACGCGCGGCTTCTCGACCAGCTATCGGCTCGCCTGAAGGAGATCTATCAGATACCTCCGTCTCTCTCCCGACGCGACGGCGACGTGGAGATTTCCGGCCCACGGGCGCTGTTGGACGTGATTTTTGCAAGCGGCCGCAAGGGCTTGACGATGCAGCGTTATAAGGGTCTTGGCGAGATGAATGCCGAACAGCTCTGGGAAACGACGCTCGATCCGAATGTTCGCTCCCTGTTGCAGGTCAAGGTCGCGGACGCGACGGACGCTGATGGCCTGTTCGCTCGCCTGATGGGTGACGAAGTCGAGCCCCGCCGGGAGTTCATCCAGGACAACGCACTGAGCGTTGCAAACCTCGATATTTAAGCTACGCAACACGAGATGCGTGTCTTCAAGGCCCCACGCTTCGACGCGTGGGCCTTGTCGCAAGGACTAGTTCGCGATGAACTTGCCTCGAAACGCCACCTCCGAAAGAGGTTTGCGCTGGCTCGGGACTTCCCGTTCCTGATTCCGCTCCGAAAGCACGCTCTTGTCAGCAAGGCGCCCGACCGCGATGCCTGCCTCGACCCGATAGCCCTCGGGAACCGAAAAGGTTTTTTGGATCTCCTCGTGCTTGATACCGCCCATGCCGTGGGCGTAGAAACCCGAAAGCCGAGCCTGAAGCGCGAGATACCCCCAAGCGGTACCGGCGTCGAACGAATGCGTGTAGCTCGTCCTTCCTTCGGAGAAATCGCCGTTGAACCCCCTTGAGACAACGTAGATCAGGGCCGAAGCATTCTTTGCCCACTCCTGATTGGATTCGACGAGGAGCCCGACGAATTTGTCCCAATCCTCGGAGCCATTGAGCGCATAAATGAATCGCCAGGGCTGTTGGTTGGCGGATGACGGTGCCCAATGCGCGGCGTCCAGGATCGTCAGAAGCTCTGTTTCATCGATCACTTCGCCGGTAAAAGCACGCGGCGACCACCGCTCCAGGAACAACGGATTGATTGGGTATTGGGATTCGCGATTGTTGCTCTTTGTCATGGCTCTTCCGAGTGTGGTTTGTCAGGCATTCCAAGTAATCTGGAGCTCTTCACGGAAAGCAAATCGCTTCAAATGGTCGGCGACGACAGTCTCATATCGCTCAAGCTGTGACAGCTCGGCGACCGATAGCGTCACATGAAGCGCAGCCGCATCGGCCACAAACGTCACCTCCGCGGTGTCACTGAAGGGCACGCGACCATGCTCTGCCGTGAATTCCACGGCAAACTTGTGGCCCCAGTGCTTGCAGAGTTGCTGAAGATATTTGCTGGCGTGTGTGGTAGCGACCGTAGATGTTGAAACAGGCATATCAAGCTCCATCTCGCCTGTCTTAGGCCCCATCCAATCGACTTGGCAAGCGAGCTTTGCTCCGCGGTCGGTGGACAATCTGTTTCAACAATGGTGGCCTCCCGCTCGCGTAAAAGCACGCTAAGTTTGCCCAAAATCAGCAATCAGAGGAAAGCGTCTTGCTCGTAAATGGTAAATGGACGGAAGATTGGCAGCCGGTACAGGCGAAGGATGAGAAGGGCGGCTTTGTTCGCCAGACGTCTAGCTTCCGCAATTGGGTAACGCGGGACGGTGCTGCAGGCCCGACGGGAGAAGGCGGCTTTAAAGCCGAGACGGGGCGCTACCACCTCTACGTCGCCTACATCTGCCCTTGGGCGTCGCGAACACTGATCGGCAGAAAGCTGAAGGGGCTCGAATCGGCCATCTCGGTTTCCATCGTCGAGCCCGCATTGACGAAGCAGGGCTGGCGGTTCGGCGATTATCAGGGGGCAACGCAGGACCATATCCAGGGCGCAACCTATATGCATGAGATCTATACCAGCGCAGCGCCGGATTTTACCGGGCGCGCGACAGTGCCCGTGCTCTGGGACAAACAGTTGCAGACGATCGTCAACAACGAGTCAGCTGACATCCTGCGGATGATGAATGACGGTTTCGACGATCTTGCTCGCAATCCGATTGATCTTTATCCCATTGCTCATCGTCCTGAGATCGATGCTTTCAACGAGCGGATCTATTCGAGCCTCAACAACGGCGTCTACCGTGCAGGCTTTGCCACCACACAGCTTGCCTATGAGGAAGCGTTTGCCGGCGTATTCGAGTGCCTCGACTGGGTGGAGAAAGAGCTCGGCGATCGGCCCTTCTTGTTTGCCGATCACCCGACCGAGAGCGACATTCGCCTATTTGTGACGCTGGCACGCTTCGATGTCGCCTATCACGGGCTGTTCAAATGCAATCTGCGGCGTCTTTCCGACTACGCCAATCTTCGCCGCTTCTGCCGGCGGATGCTCGACTGGCCGGGTATCGCCGAAACGGTCAATTTCGACCATATCAAGCGCGGCTACTATTCGATCGAAAGCCTCAACCCGACGAGAATCGTACCGGCAGGACCCGATCTGGGCGAAATTTTCTGAAGGAGCGTACCGCTTCGGCAAAAAGCCATAATG
This sequence comes from Rhizobium sp. R693, assembly GCF_002211315.1. NCBI lineage: Bacteria > Pseudomonadati > Pseudomonadota > Alphaproteobacteria > Hyphomicrobiales > Rhizobiaceae > Rhizobium > Rhizobium sp. R693. The sequence goes on from NZ_LOKY01000023.1 coordinate 374,197, forward strand.
ACACCGGTGAATATCTCGTTCATAGGTGATCAATAAAGCGTCGATCTTGCTGAGGAGGAAATGTCATGAAGCTTATGCGTGTTGGAGAGGTTGGTCGCGAAAAGCCGGCGATACTCGATTCCGATGGCAAGATCCGCGATCTGTCGGCGCACGTTTCGGACATTGGCGGCGATGCGATCTCACCTGAGGGCCTGGCTAAGCTGAAGGCTGTCGATCCGAAGGGCCTGCCCGAACTTGCACCGGGTCGCATTGGCGCCTGTGTTGCCGGCACCGGAAAGTTCATCTGCATCGGCCTCAATTTCTCCGATCACGCTGCCGAAACCGGAGCTACCGTGCCGCCGGAGCCCGTCATCTTCATGAAGGCGACATCGGCGATCGTGGGCCCGAACGACAATGTCTTTATCCCTCGCGGCTCGGAGAAGACCGATTGGGAAGTGGAACTCGGTGTCGTCATCGGTAAGACAGCGAAGTATGTCAGCGAAGCCGACGCGCTTGATTATGTTGCCGGCTACTGCGTTTCCCACGACGTCTCGGAGCGTGCCTTCCAGACCGAGCGCGCCGGCCAGTGGACCAAGGGAAAGTCCTGCGACACGTTCGGTCCGATCGGCCCCTGGCTCGTGACCAAGGACGAGATCGCCGACCCGCAAAACCTCGGCATGTGGCTGAAGGTTAATGGCGAAACCATGCAGAACGGCTCGTCGAAAACGATGGTTTATGGCGTAGCCTTTGTGGTGTCCTACCTCAGCCAGTTCATGTCACTGCATCCGGGCGACGTGATCTCGACGGGCACGCCCCCGGGCGTCGGCATGGGCATGAAGCCGCCGCGTTTCCTCAAGGCTGGCGATGTCGTGGAGCTCGGTATCGAAGGTTTGGGCACGCAAAAGCAGACCTTCCTGGCCGATCGCTGAGGTCCGTTCTGCGATCATTAAACATTCGAGCGCACCATCATGCCGGGGGAGATTTCCTCGGCATTTCTTTTTGCGGTGCGGATGGCAATGTTGCTGCGCAACAAAAACCTGTTAATCTGCGTTAAGGTGCCAGCACGTCGTTGGAAGGAATCCCGTGCCCTTTTCAATCGGCGTCGTCTTCCAGATTAGAGAAAGGTGGCGCATCTCATGTTTTATCAGCTTTATGAATTGAACCATGCTGCATTGGCGCCATATCGTGCTTTCGCCGATATCATGCGCATGGTCTATGCCAATCCGTTCAATCCAATTTCGCAGACGCCCTGGGGGCGTACGGTGGCGGCAAGTCTCGAAATGTTCGAGCGTACGACCCGTCGCTACGGCAAGCCTTCGTTTGATCTGACCGATACCGTCATTGGCGACCGAAAGGTTGCGGTGCGGGAAGAGATCGTATGGTCGCGGGCCTTCTGCAATCTGCTCCATTTCGCGCGCAACGTTCCAAGCGGTCATGCACCCGATCCCCGCATACTTATCGTGGCGCCCATGTCCGGTCACTATGCGACGCTGCTGCGTGGTACGGTCGAAGCGCTGCTGCCAAGCGCCGACATCTACATCACGGACTGGATAGATGCCCGTATGGTGCCGATGACGGAAGGCACCTTCGATTTTGACGACTACGTCGACTATGTCATCGAGATGCTGCGCTTCCTCGGTCCGGATACGCATGTGATTGCGGTCTGTCAGCCTTCCGTGCCGGTCCTCGCGGCCGCTGCCGTGATGGAAGCGGAGAACGACCCGTTCTCGCCTTCCTCGATGACCCTGATGGGCGGGCCGATCGACACACGCATCAATCCGACAGCTGTCAACCAGCTTGCCAAGGAACGGTCGCTGGAGTGGTTTGCGGATAATGTCATCATGAACGTGCCTTGGCCGCAGCCGGGCTTCATGCGCCCGGTCTACCCCGGCTTCCTGCAATTGTCCGGCTTCATGTCGATGAACCTCGATCGGCACGTGATAGCGCACAAGGAATTCTTCATGCACCTTGTGAAGAACGATGGCGAGCCGGCCGAAAAGCACCGTGACTTCTACGACGAATATCTCGCCGTCATGGATTTGACGGCAGAGTTTTACCTTCAGACGGTCGACCAGGTGTTCATCAAGCACTCCCTGCCGAAGGGCGAACTCCTCCACCGTGGCAAGCTCGTCGATCCTACTGCGATCCGCAACGTGGCACTTCTCACGGTAGAAGGGGAGAACGACGATATCTCCGGCGTCGGCCAGACAAGGGCCGCGCAGACGATCTGTGTCAACATTCCCGAAAATATGCGCATGCACTATCTGCAGCCCGATGTCGGCCACTACGGCGTCTTCAACGGCTCTCGCTTCCGCAGGGAAATCGCGCCGCGCATCGTCAACTTCGTGAAGGAACACGCGCGGACAGGAAAGCCTGTCGTAAAGAGGGTTATCAAGGGCGGAAAATCCAGTTAATTTAGGGTCGCCTGAATTAGTGATTTCATTTCAATGCGTTGTCCGATTTGGACACGCCTCGCCTTGAAGCCGGCCAGGGGTGTAACCACATCGATTCCAGCGTTCGGTATCTCGCCGGACGCGGAAAATGCGAGGACACCGCACGATGAACCAGTCAGCATTGCTTCGCCCGGATTGGACTCCGGCTACCATTGCCCTGATGATCCTCGGCTTCGTGGTTTTCTGGCCTCTGGGTCTCGCCATGCTCGCCTACATCATCTTCGGGGAGCGTCTGCGCGGTTTCAAGCGCGACGCCAACAGCGCCGCCGATGGATTCTTTGCCGGCTGCCGACGTTCGCATGGCCGCTATCGCCCGCATTTCTCGACGGGCAATGTCGCTTTCGATGATTGGCGCAAGGCCGAGCTCGACCGGCTGGAAGAGGAACGCCGCAAGCTTGATGAGATGCGTGAGGAATTCGATTCTTACGTACGCGAGCTGCGCCGCGCCAAGGACCAGGAAGAGTTTGACCGCTTCATGCGCGATCGTAAGAACGCCAAGCGTGACGACAACGGGCCGGTAGCAGAATACCAGACTCCCTAATTCCAGCACTGTTCAGCACTGAAACTTGAACCGGCATCGATGATGCCGGCTTTTCTTTGCAAAGAATTCCCGCGAATCATATAGAAAATTCCCATGTTCCCGCTCCTTGCAAAGCCACGTCGCAGTGCCCGGAAGCCCGCTCCGCCCGAGACCCGGACGCTCGATGTGGCTGGCCGCCTGATGCCGTTGACGATCAAGCAGCACGAGCGGGCGACCCGTATCACGTTGCGCATCGAACCCGGTGGTCGTGCTCTGAAGATGACGATCCCGAGCGGACTGGCTCAGCGTGAGGTGAACGCGTTTCTGGACCGTCATCAGGGTTGGTTGCTCACCAAGCTTGCCAAGTTCTCAGCGGACTCCGGCTTGCATGACGGAGGCACCATCCTCTTTCGTGGCGTGTCGCACCATATTCATCACACGGGCAGCCTTCGCGGACTGACGGAAGCGATTGTGGTCGATGGCAAGCCTGTCTTGAAGGTCAGTGGCATGCCCGAGCATCTCGGACGCCGCATAGCAACCTTCCTGAAAAAGGAGGCGAGGGCGGACCTAGAACGGCTGGCAACGCTGCATGCCCGTTCGATCAGCGCACCGATCAGGTCGATTTCCATGAAGGATACCCGCAGCCGCTGGGGGTCCTGTTCGTCGGAGGGAAATTTGAGCTTTTCCTGGCGCATCGTCATGGCGCCGCCGTCCGTCGTCGACTATCTGGCGGCCCATGAAGTGGCCCATCTCAGGGAGATGAACCATGGACCGCGCTTCTGGGCGCTCTGCACGAAGCTCTGTCCGCACATGGAAGAGGCGAAGGCCTGGTTGAAGCGCCATGGCAGCCAGCTTCACGCCATCGAATTCGACTGACCAAAGCCTCGCAAAATTCAGCTTTTGTCGCGATTTGGCTCGACTCCAAGCGCTTTTCGTGTCACTCCGCTGCCATGAAACCGGATATCAAAATCTGTGGGCTGAAGACGGCCGAAACGATCGATCGCGCCCTGGCGCGGGGTGCCACTCATATCGGCTTCATCTTCTTTGAAAAGAGCCCGCGTTATGTCGAGCCCGATATCGCGGGCAAGCTGGCGGAGCCGGCGCGCGGCAAAGCCAAGATCGTTGCTGTCACCGTCAATCCAAGCAACGACGACCTCGATGAGATCGTGGCACTCTTGAAGCCCGATATTCTTCAATTGCACGGCGACGAGAGCCCGGAGCGCGTTTTGACCATCAAGGCGGTGTATGGGCTGCCGGTCATGAAGGCTTTCTCCGTGCGGACGGCCGATGATCTGAAGCGAGTGGAGGCCTATATCGGCATTGCCGATCGTTTCCTCTTCGATGCCAAGCCTCCGAAGGGATCGGATTTACCCGGCGGCAACGGGGTTTCCTTCGATTGGAGCCTGCTCTCTTGGCTTGACGACAGAGTGGATTACATGCTTTCCGGTGGCTTGAACAAAGCTAACATTGCCGAGGCGCTCGCCATAACAAAGGCGCCCGGGATCGATGCGTCCTCCGGTGTCGAAAGCGTGCCGGGCGTCAAGGACGTGGCAATGATCGATGAGTTTTTCGATGCGGTCGAATGGGCCTGTCAGCCCGAAACGGCCTCAGGGAGTTGAGAGTGAACCAGACGCCAAAACCGAATTCCTTCCGTTCCGGCCCTGACGAAGATGGCCGTTTCGGCATTTACGGCGGCCGTTTCGTCGCCGAGACGCTGATGCCTTTGATCCTCGACCTGCAGGACGAGTGGAACAAGGCAAAGGACGATCCGGAATTTCAGGCAGAGCTGAAGCAGCTTGGCACCCATTATATTGGCCGCCCGAGCCCGCTCTATTTCGCTGAGCGTCTGACGGCTGAGCTCGGCGGCGCGAAGATCTACTTTAAGCGCGAAGAGCTGAACCACACCGGCTCGCACAAGATCAACAACTGCATTGGCCAGATCCTGCTTGCCAAGCGTATGGGCAAGACGAGGATCATCGCCGAAACCGGCGCCGGCCAGCATGGTGTTGCCTCCGCAACCGTCGCTGCCCGTTTCGGCCTTCCCTGCGTCGTTTACATGGGCGCAACCGACGTCGAGCGTCAGGCGCCGAACGTGTTCCGAATGAAGCTCCTCGGTGCTGAAGTAAAGCCGGTGACTGCCGGCCACGGCACGCTGAAGGATGCCATGAACGAGGCGCTGCGCGACTGGGTCACCAACGTCGACGACACCTACTACCTGATCGGGACGGCCGCCGGCCCGCATCCCTATCCGGAAATGGTCCGCGATTTCCAGGCCGTCATCGGCACGGAAGCTCGTCAGCAAATCCTGGAAGCCGAAGGACGCCTGCCGGATCTCGTCATCGCTGCCGTCGGCGGCGGTTCGAACGCGATCGGCATCTTCCATCCGTTCCTTGATGACGAAAGCGTCAAGATTGTCGGCGTCGAAGCTGGCGGCAAGGGCCTGAGTGGCGACGAGCATTGCGCCTCGATCACCGCGGGTTCGCCCGGTGTTCTTCACGGCAACCGAACCTACCTGCTGCAGGACGGCGACGGCCAGATCAAGGAAGGCCACTCGATTTCCGCTGGTCTCGATTACCCCGGCATCGGCCCTGAGCATTCCTACCTGAACGACATCGGTCGCGTCGAATACGTCCCGATCATGGACCACGAGGCGCTTGAAGCCTTCCAGACGCTCACCCGCCTCGAAGGCATTATTCCGGCGCTGGAGCCGTCGCACGCACTGGCCGAAGTCATCAAGCGCGCCCCGAAGATGGGCAAGGACGAGATCATCCTGATGAACCTCTCCGGCCGCGGCGACAAAGACATCTTCACTGTCGGCAAGATTCTGGGAATGGGTGAGTAAGTCATGACCGCACGTATGGACAAACGCTTCGCCGATCTGAAGGCGGAAGGCCGGCCGGCACTCGTTACCTATTTCATGGGCGGTGATCCGGACTACGAAACCTCGCTCGGCATCATGAAGGCGCTGCCGGAGGCGGGTTCCGATGTCATCGAGCTCGGAATGCCTTTCTCCGATCCGATGGCCGACGGCCCGGCGATCCAGATGGCTGGCCAGCGCGCGCTCAAGAGTGGCCAGACGCTGAAGAAGACGCTGCAGCTCGCCGCCGATTTCCGCAAGACCGATGACGCGACGCCGATCGTGATGATGGGATACTACAACCCGATCTACATCTATGGCGTGGAGAAGTTCCTGGATGACGCGCTGGCGGCCGGTATCGATGGCCTGATCGTCGTCGATCTTCCGCCTGAAATGGATGACGAACTCTGCATCCCCGCCCTCAAGAAGGGGATCAATTTTATTCGTCTGGCAACACCGACGACCGACGAGAAGCGTTTGCTGACCGTTCTGCGGAACACGTCCGGTTTCGTCTACTACGTCTCGATGAACGGTATCACCGGGTCGGCGCTACCGGATCCCTCGCTCGTATCGGGTGCCGTCAAGCGCATCAAGCAGCATACCAATCTGCCGGTTTGCGTCGGCTTCGGCGTCAAGACCGCCGACCATGCAAAGGTCATCGGCAGCTCGGCCGATGGCGTCGTTGTCGGCACCGCAATCGTCAATCAGGTGGCAACGAGCCTCACCAAGGATGGGAAGGCGACCGCCGATACCGTCCAGGCCGTCGCCACGCTTGTTCGTGGACTGTCAACGGGTACACGTTCGGCGCGCCTTGTTGCTGCCGAATAGTTTCCCCACATTGGCAAGAGTCAATCAGGAGTTTTCGACTTGAACTGGATCACCAACTACGTCCGCCCCCGCATCAATTCCATGCTGGGCCGCCGCGAAGTGCCGGAGAACCTCTGGATCAAGTGCCCGGAAACGGGTGAGATGGTCTTCCACAAGGATCTGGAAGACAATAAGTGGGTCATTCCGGCCTCCGGCTATCACATGAAGATGCCGGCGAAGGCTCGCCTTGCCGATCTTTTCGATGACGGTGCCTATGAAGCGCTTGTCCAGCCGAAGGTCGCGCAGGACCCGCTGAAGTTTCGCGATTCCAAGAAATATACGGATCGCCTGAAGGACAGCCGCATCAAGACCGAGCAGGAAGACACGATCGTTTCCGGTGTCGGCAAGGTTCGTGGCCTGAAGCTCGTGGCTGTTGTTCATGAGTTCAACTTCATGGGCGGTTCGCTCGGCATTGCGGCCGGTGAGGCAATCGTGAAGGCATTCGAGCGCGCCATCGCCGAAAAATGCCCGCTGGTCATGTTCCCTGCTTCGGGCGGGGCTCGCATGCAGGAAGGTATCCTGTCGCTCATGCAGCTGCCGCGCACGACGGTTGCCGTCGACATGCTGAAGGAAGCGGGACTTCCCTACATCGTCGTTCTGACAAACCCGACCACGGGTGGTGTTACAGCGTCTTATGCGATGCTCGGCGATCTGCATCTTGCAGAGCCTGGCGCGGAAATCTGCTTTGCCGGCAAGCGCGTCATTGAGCAGACGATCCGCGAAAAGCTACCGGAAGGCTTCCAGACGTCGGAATACCTGCTGGAACACGGCATGGTCGATATGGTGGTCAAGCGCCACGATATTCCGGATACGCTGGCGCGTGTCCTGAAAATCCTGACCAAGAAGCCTGCGGCAAACCTCAACAAGGAAAGCGGGACGCTCGCGATAGCCGCGAGCGCCTGATCCAATTAGGCGGGTCGCGCGATGATACCAAGGGGCCAAGCCGTAGTGAGCGAAGCAGCGCAGGAAATCGATAAGCTCATGGGATTGCATCCCAAGGGCTTTGATCTGTCCCTGGACCGTATTACCCGCCTGCTTTCCGTTCTTGGTGATCCGCAGAAGAAGCTGCCGCCCGTCATTCATGTGGCTGGCACGAACGGCAAGGGCTCGGTGACGGCCTTTAGCCGCGCCCTGCTGGAAGCTGGCGGCTACAGCGCCCATGTCCATACTTCTCCGCATCTCGTAAACTGGCACGAACGCTATAGGATCGGTGTCACAGGCGGTCGCGGGCAGTTGGTGGATGATGCCGTTTTTGCCGAGGCCGTGCGACGTGTCGCGGCTGCCAATGATGGACAGAAGATCACTGTTTTCGAGATCCTGACGGCTGTCACCTTCATTTTGTTTTCAGAGCATCCGGCTGATGCCGCCATTATCGAGGTTGGCCTCGGCGGCCGGTTCGATGCGACGAACGTCATCTCCGATCCCGCCGTTTCGGTCATCATGCCGATCTCGCTAGACCATCAGCCTTACCTTGGTGATCGCGTTGAGCTGATCGCGGCGGAGAAGGCCGGCATCATGAAACGCGGGCATCCCGTTGTCATCGGCAAGCAGGAATATGATGCCGCGCTCGACGTGCTGATGTCGACCGCCGAACGGCTAAACTGCCCGACGGCCGTCTTTGGTCAGGACTACATGGCGCACGAGGAGTATGGGCGGCTCGTCTACCAGGATGAGTTCGGTCTCGCGGATCTTCCGCTGCCGCGGCTTCCCGGCCGCCACCAGTATGCCAATGCCGCTGCGGCGATCCGCGCTGTCAAGGCTGCCGGCTTCACGGTCACCGAAACGATGATGGAAAAGGCGCTGCTGTCGGTCGAATGGCCTGGTCGTCTTCAGCGTCTGGGCGACGGACACCTGATGGCCAATGCTCCGGCAAAGGCGGAAATCTGGGTCGATGGCGGCCACAATCCCGGCGCCGGCGAAGTCATCGCCGAAGCAATGGCGAATTTCGAGGAAAAGCAGCCGCGGCCGCTCTTTCTGATCATCGGCATGATCAACACCAAGGATCCGGTGGGCTATTTCAAGGCTTTCAAGGGCTTGGCGGAGAAGGTCTATTGCGTGCCGATTCGTGGCAGCGACGCGATGATCGATCCGGTTATCCTCGCGAATGCCGCCTATGATGCCGGCCTCGTCGCGGAACCGATGTCGACCGTCAGCGACGCGTTGGAGGCAATCAAAGAAGGCGCTTTCGAACAGGCCCATCCGCCGCGCATCCTGATCGGCGGTTCTCTCTATCTCGTCGGCGATGTTCTTGCTGACAACGGCACACCCCCGAAATAAAAAAAGCCCGGTCAAATGCCGGGCTTCTTCTTCTGTTTATGGACAAATTAGGCGGCGCTGGAGATCCAGCTCGAAAGAGCGGTCTTTGGGGCAGCGCCAACCTTGATGTCAGCAACTTCGCCGGCCTTGAACATGGCAAGCGTCGGAATGGAACGGACGCCAAACTGAGCGGCAAGTTCCGGGTTCTCATCGATGTTGAGCTTGGCGACCTTCACCTTGCCCTGAAACTCGACGGCGAGTTCCTCGAGGCTGGGGGCGATCATCTTGCACGGGCCGCACCATTCAGCCCAGAAATCGACGACGACGGGTTCTGCGGATTCCAGAACTTCCGACTGGAAGTTGTTGATATCGACTTTTACGGTAGCCATAGGCTGCTCCTTTAGGGATTCCTGTTGAAGCACATGTGAGCGTGCGGTGCGGGAATTTCAATGTCCGGTATTTCACTTTGTCTCGAGTTGCGCAAGCGCCGACGCCAGAGCATCCGGCGTCAGCGTGTGAACGGAACCGTTTTCGGTGTAGACGAGCACGCAATCGATGCGCTTGCCAGGATAGAGCGGCGCCAGGATCTCTCGATAGATGGCGAGCTGCGCCTTGTGGGCAAAAGAGATCGTCTCTGCGGTCTGCGGCGGGACGCGATTGGTCTTGTAGTCGAGTACGACGACGCGATCGTCGAACACAGCCATCCGATCGACGCGGCCCGAGACGGCGTGATCCACTCCGCCGATCGCCAGCGTGCCCATGACCGAGACTTCCGCCTGCGCATGGGTAGAGAACACCGGCTCAAGGCTAGGGTCACGCAACAGTCTCAATACTGAATCGACCAGTTGCTGTCGCTCGGCCTCCGGCCAGCGAGACGCGGCGCGTCTGGCGTAGCGCATGGCCGCATCCGCCTGCTCGCTATGCGGCACGTCCGGCAGCATCTGCAGCATACGGTGGAGAAGCCGTCCCTTCTGCAGGGAGCGATCGGGCTTGGCTTTTTCAGCAAAAAGCGGGGAGGCGACTAGGAGATCGTCTGCCCCATCATCAACGATCGTTCCCACACCGGATGGGCTCAGCGGGCGAGGCAGTTGCTTGCGCGACGGCAGCGGCCTGTCGAGGCCCGCCGGGATGGACTCTTGTCTGGCGGTCTGTTCGATGCGTCCCAGCCGTTCAAAGCTCCGCTCGACTCGCGGAACCCGCCATTCGATACCAGCCCAGCTACCGTCCGGTCCAGAAAATGTCGCTGCCGACACGTGCGGGTGGCTGTCTGTCATCGCGGCGGAAATCATCGCATGCCAGGTGTCGGTGTTGGGCCGGACGCCCCTATAGCCGCAGACGGTGAGCCGGTCGGCAGCTCGGGTCATCGCAACGTAGAGCAGGCGCCGGTATTCCTGTTCCGCCAACGCCTGTATGCGCGTCGCGTCGGCCTGGGTGAGGGAGTTGCTGAGATCGCCGAGCGGAACCCAGGCTGGCATGGGCGGTTCGCCCTGCTCCTGCTCCAGCAGCCGAAGTTTAGGCATGTGCGAGTGCGTGAAGGCTTTGGATCCACCATCGACAAGGAACACGATCGGTGCCTCAAGGCCCTTTGATGCGTGCACGGTCATGATCCGGACCTCGTTGCGACCCTTGTCCTGCTCGCGTTTTACCTCTGGCGCTTCGATCTCAAGCGTCGATATGAAGGATTGCAGACCGGGCAGGCCCGAACTTTCGTGATCGAGCGCGAACGTCAAGAATTCATCGAGAATATCGCTCACCTCGGTTCCAAGCCGGGCAAGGAATTGTCGTCGCCCGCCGTGGCATCCGAGAACGCGCGCATAGAAGTCGTGGACCGACAGGCTCTTGGATTCATCCAGGAAAAGCTTGAGGCGCGAGACCGCCGTCTCGAAGCGCGCACTGCCGTCGGCGGCGAACTTCTGCACATGCACCCACGCACTCTCGCCCTCCGAACGAAGCGCGGCAACTGCAAACACGTCCTCTTCGCTCAGATCGAGAAGCGGGCTCTTCATGAGCGCGGCCAGGGAAAGGTCATCTTCGGGCAGTAGCAGGAAGCGGCCGAGCGCCACGAGGTCCTGAACTGCGATGTGGCTTGTCAGGCGCAGGCGATCGGCGCCGGCAACCGGTATGTCGCCACGCCGCTTCAGCGCACGTGTCAATGCGTTGACGAAAGCGTCGCGCTTGCGCACGAGGACGAGGATATCGCCGGCCTCGATCAGCCTCTCTTTGCCCTTCTCGACAATGGTTTCCCTACCCACCAGATTGCCAATCGCATGAGCGATGCGACGCGCGAGAATGGATGGCGGGGCACTCTCCGGCGTCGCATCAAAAGGTGCGGTCCAGTCTTCTTCCTTGATCGCCACCTCAGGCGCGACCATCTCCCAGAGGTCGACTGCGCCGGGGTGGCCGATGCGGTTGGAACGATGAACCACCGGCTCGCCCGTCGCGCTCAGCCCACGAGCATTTTCGGCCGGCGTGAAGATATGGTCGACGGCGGCGAGGACATCCGAGGTCGATCGGAACGAGAGCGGAAGCCGGACCGTCGAGAAGGCGAGTCCGCTTTGGGAGACGCGCCGGCGCGTCTGCTGGCTTTCCTCCGAGAAGCGCTCGGGACGAGCGCCCTGGAACGAGTAGATGGATTGCTTTTCATCGCCAACGGCAAACAGGGTTCGCACCGCATTGCGGGCGCTTTCGCCTGAAAAGAAGTCTTCGGCCAGCGATTGGATGACGCTCCACTGGATCGGGCTCGTATCCTGCGCTTCGTCGACGAGAATATGATCGATGCCCTGGTCGAGCTTGTAGTGGATCCACGGGCCGACATCGCTCTTGTTCAAGAGCTCGGCGGTCCGCGTTATCAGATCCTCGAAATCGAGTTGGCTGCGCTGTTTCTTGAGGTCGTCATAATCCTTGTTGAGACGGTCTGCGAGGATCAGCGCCGCGCGCGTTGCCTCGTACATACGCGCCGTTTTCAACCGATCTCGGCACAACACGACGTGCGCTCGCGCCGTTGCCAGAGCATCAACGAGTTCGGGCGCTTCGTTCAACATCGCCTTCACGACAAACTGCGAATCCGCCTTCGGTTCTCCCTTGCCAGTCAGGAAGATCTTCTCCAGCAGCGAAGCGCGGCGTGTCGGTTCGCGCTCGCGTGCTGCCGACCTTAAGCCGGCTGCGATATCCTGCGCCTTGGCGCCACCCTTCTGGCCGGCAACATCCAAATACAGGTCGAGTACACTGCCGCGCAGGCCCGGAAGCGGCCAGTATTCCTCGGCGATTCCAGTTGTCGTGTCATTGGCGGAAAGGCGAAGCTTCTTGCGCAGCACGGCATCGAGACCGCCTTTGCGTTCTGCATCTCGCGTAAAGGTCTGGATCGCGTTGCGATTGGCAATGATCTCTTCCAGCAGATTTTCCAGCCCCGATTCATCGCCGAGATTGAGGACATAGCCAAAGGCCTCGGCGAGCGCCGAATCATCCCCTGGTGTCGTCGCGGTGAGGAGGGATCGCCGTGCATCCGCCAAGAGCGTTGCGGCTGCGCGATCATCGAGCACCGAAAAGTGCCCGGCCACGTTGGCTTCCAGTGGAAACTGATGCAGCAAGGCCTCGCAAAATGCGTGAATGGTCTGGATCTTCAGGCCGCCTGGTGTCTCGAGCGCTTTGGCAAAAAGCCGCCTTGCTTCCGCACGCTTCAGGGCATCCGGCGCCTTGCCCTCGATCCGCGCGATCCGCTCTTCAAGCTCGTCGTCCGGCAGAACGGCCCACTCTGCGAGCCGCTCGAAGACGCGGTTCGACATTTCCGAGGCCGCTGCCTTTGTATAGGTGAGGCAGAGGATTGCCGACGGCCGCGCTCCGGCAAGCAGCAGCCGAATGACGCGCTGCGTCAGAACGTGAGTCTTTCCGGAGCCGGCGTTCGCCGAAACCCAGGCGGAGCGTTGCGGATCGGATGCAATCGATTGCTGGATCGTCGTCCAACTCGTCCAGGCGAGGGGATCGTCGTCCTCGGGCAATGATGGTTCGTCATTCATCGCCGGTTGCCTCTTCGCTTTCGGCAGCTGACCATTCGGACACGCGTGCCAGGTGATCGTAGTCGCCACCGAAGTCAAACTGTTGTGCCGGCACGAGCCGCGAGGTGAAGCCCTTCTCGCCCGACTGTAGAAGCGACACGAACTTTACTAATTGGTCGATCGAGTCCGCGGCCAGATCCATCGCCGACTTCGCCTTGTCGCTCCTGGCCGATGTCTCGTTGTTGACCTTATCGACGTCGAATCGATTTCCCGGCCGCAAACGCACATAGAGAAGATCCTGTGGAACCAGACTACCCGCATCCCGGAAGGCGCCGGCGTTGAGCGCGGCCGCCTCAAGCGCCAACTGGGGATCGAGAAGTGCACGTGCCTGAGCCGGCGAGGGATTATGCCCAGTCTTGTAATCGATGATGTCCGCAGTGCCTGTTCCTGTGATATCGATCCGGTCGGCGACGCCGCTGAGCCGGATATTGATGGGCTCCAACTCGACACCGCCACGCACCTCTGTCAGCGTTCTTCGAATGCCTGGCTGTCGCTCCGCCTCCCACTCAAGAAACGAGCGGGCAACTTCCCGGAAACGCGGACGCCAAACTGCATCAATGTGCGCGGGGAGCTGCTCCGTATCGAAAAGCTCGGTCAGAATAATCTCCATCGCCGTTTCCGCTGCGCGTGTTCCGGCGACGTGGCCTTCGCGTACGAAGCGGTCGATGATCTTGTGATAGAGCGTTCCGCGCTCTGCGGCGCCAGGATCTCGGTTGAACGGCGCGACGGGATCAAGCCGCAGAACGCGGCGCGCATAGATCGCATAAGGGTCGCGGCGCAAGCGCCCGACTTCACTGAACGAGTACGACTTCGGCTGCATCTCCCGCGGCGGCGTCGGACTTGGACGCTGCGCGGGCGCCTGTCGGTCGCCTTGGTCAACCAGGTTTGCCCAGTGCACAAAGCTGTCACCGCGGCTTTTGAGTTCGGCTTCGAACGCCTTACCGCCAAAGGCAAGCAGTCGTTGCAGCCAGCGCGACGCGACCGTCGGCGTCGAACCTTGTCTGAGGGCGCGCGAGTAGATGAGATGACGCGTCCCATTCGCCATTTCAAAATCGTGAGCCAGTTGGCCGATTCGCCGCTCCGGTGGCTCCAGGCCAATCTCCGTCTTCATCGTGCGGGAGACGAAGGGATTGTTGGACGTCTGACCCGGCCACGATCCTTCGTTCAGCCCTCCAAGGATGAGCGTGTCCACACTCTGGAGGCGCGCTTCCAGCGTGCCGAAGATGAACAGTCTTGGATGGCTCAGCGCCCGTGGTTTTGCCGCCTGTCCCGCCAAGAGTGCCGTGACGATATCGATCCACTGCGGACCGTTGGCGTCGATCTGCCCTTCGGTTTCGATGACTTCGCCGAGTACTGAGGCCAGCGTGTCACCGGCCTCGCCCGACCATAGCCCGGCAAGGTCGCCACGCTCGTCGCTCGCTACCGCCTCCAGCGCGCGCCCGGTGCGTCTTGCCCAGTCGGAAAGCGCGAAGCTGGTCGTCAGGCCACGTTCTTCGGGCAGGCTTCTGACAAGCGCGGATGCCAGCGGTTCGGTGGCCGCGGCAACCCGGCGGGCAAGCTCCCGCGCACGGTCGATGGCATCGGCGGGGAGCGCTTTGCGCCATTGCGGCGCATGGCGATCCAAAGCCTGCTCCAACAACTGTTGCTCGAGAAGCGGCTCCAGTGCGGCGATGTCGACGTCGGCGACGCCACCGCGCAGCGCCAGAAGCTCAAGTGCCGTTACCGCCTCGACAAGCGCGCTGCGCTCCAGCCCGAAGTGTGCCAGCGGATGCTTGAGCAAGCCCACGATGGCGACAGGATCGCCCGGGCGAAGCGTTGCCTCGAGCAGCAGTTGCAGCAATGTTCCCTGCGGTGTCGCTGACAGGGGGGTGCCAGCGGAATCGTCGGCAACGATGCCGAAGCGTGACAATTCCGTGGTTACGCGGCGCGCCAGATTTCGATCAGGTGTGATCAATGCCGCGCGGCTCTCGCCGTCCTTGCCGGGGCGTTCGAGCGCCAGGCGGAGCGCGATGGCGATGGCAGTGGCCTCCTCTCGTTCATTGCCCGCTTCGATCAGCGAGACGTCCGCGAATGCCGAAGAAATGGCCGTATCGGACAGGCCCGCCTTCCACGTGCCCCAATCACTGGTGGCTTCGGCCGGCGAGAGCGCATGCGAGAGGATTTCACTGCGCTGCCGCAAGTCCTCGGCTGGCTCCGCCAGCGGCATCACGTCGTCGCGAGTAAGGTTCAGTCGCTTCAGCAGTTGAGCGAGGCCATATTGCGAGTGGCTGCGGCTTGCCGGATCCGCCAGCTGATCTTTCCGATCTTCCGGCGCCACCAATCGCCAATGCCTTTTGGACATGCCGAGGTCGAGACCCGGCAGCACGATGACGCCATCCTGAAGACTGGCCACCGCCGCAATCAGGTCGGCTGTCGCAGGCACCGAGCCCGTCGATCCAGCAATGATGATGGGTCCCATCGGGGGGACTGTCGCAAAGCGATTTGCTTCCGCACGAAGGATAGCGTTGCGGTGCCTCGCGGGAGACGACTTGCCGAGCTCGTTCAATCTTTCGGGCCAAAAAGCACTGGCGATCTGCAGGAATTCGGCGGTCAGCTGCCACCAGAGCGCATAGTCTTTCGCGTTCAGGCAAGACAGTTCGCTCCAATCCCGATCTTCGGTCTCGATGGCGTCGATTAATTCCGCAAGATTGCGCGCAAGCCAAATGGCATCGGCAGGGCTCGCGGGCGCGACGAGTGGCGAATCGGAATGGATGCTGCGGACGATCTCCGGCAGTTTGTTTCGCCAGGCAAGGATGAGGCGTGCGAGCTCGAGCAGACGGGCGGTGTTCGATAGCGGCTGCGCGAGATCCAAAGTCGCCGGCAGGGCTTCATCGAAATACCCGCTGTCGTCGTCTGTTTCGCCAAGCGGCCGGATGACCGGCAAAATTGCCGATCGGCCGCCAAGAAGGTCGACGAACTCGGAGCGGAGCACGCGTGCAGCGCGCCTCGTCGGCAGATAGATGGTCATCTTTGAAAGCGACAGAGGGTCGTCGGGATCATACCTGAAACGGCGCGTCAGCCTGCCGTCACAGAGGCTTTCGGCAAGGGTCTTCAGGAAGGGAAGCCCTGCTGGGATGGTCAAAACCCTCGGCCGGTGCTGCTCGACCATCGGTCATGCAAACGTCCGGTATCGCCGGATCGTTTCCTCCGCTTCACCGATCGCCTCGGGCGTGCCGACCGTAAGCCAGTGTCCTTCGAGCACTGTGCCGTAAAGCCGTCCCCGGGAGATCGCCTTGTCGAAATAGAGATTGAGGTTGAATGGCTCGGTCGGAGCGTCATCGAGGAACGATGTGTCCATGGCGATCGCGCCGGCATAGACGACCGGGCCGGGGCCGGATTCGGCAAAGCGCGTCAACCGGCCATCCCCGGCCATATTGAAATCGTTCTTGCCGTTATGCCCGGTGGTATCTTCCAACTTTACACAGAGCATGGCCATGTCCATACTTTGTGGCTGGAAGAATCCGGCTAAGCGTGTCAGATTGCTTGGAACGCCCAGACGCTCTCCGATCCAGAAAAGGTCGGCATTCGTAACGAACACCTTGCCGGGCGCAAGCAGCTTCAGCCCCTTTGCAAGCCCGCCGCCGTTGTTCATCAGTTTCTCGCGTTCGTCGGAAACAATGATCTCGAGGTCTTTGTAGGAAGCCAGGTGGGCCAGCATCTGGTCGGCGTGGTGATGAACATTGACCACGACACGTTCCACGCCGGCCTCCGCAAGCGAATCCAGCGCGTAATCAATCATCGCCTTACCGTCGATCTTCACGAGCGGTTTCGGGATGGTGTCGGTGATTGGCCGCATGCGGGTTCCAAGACCTGCAGCAAGGACCATGGCTTGCTTGATGCTCATTTGATCCGAGAAATTATGATTCGCTTGGCACTATTCCAGCCCTTACGAGCCAGTCGCGCAAGGGGGCAAGCGCTTCGTGTTCTAACGCAACGGAAAGATAGGCGAGCGTGCGCGGCATATGCTTCATATAGCCCGGCTTTCCGTCCCTTTGCATCAGGCGAACCCATAGCCCGGCAAGCTTGCAGTTGCGTTGTGCCGACATGATGGCCCAACTCTTCAGGAAGCGAGCCTCGTCGAAGCCGCCTTGTGCTCTGCGTAGCGTCAGATAGTCGTCCATCAATTGCTGGAAGAGATCGGCTGCGATCGTGACGCGCGCGTCCTGCGCGATCGACGCGAGGTCGTAGGCAGTGGGGCCGATCATCGCATCTTGGAAATCGATCAGTCCGACGCGTGCAATCCCCGCCTCATTCTCTCGCCAGATGATATTCGGTGAGTGAAAATCACGAAGGAGAAGCCCTTTTTCGGAGGTCTCCAATTCGTCGATCAGACCATCCCAGATGGCGAGGTATTCATCGCGCTCCGCGTCACTGGCAGCAGTACCCCCACGCTTCCAGGGGAGATGCCAGTCGAGAACGAGGCGCACTTCCATCTTCATCGCCGTTCGGTCGAAATCCGGGATGTGGTGGACATGGCTATCCGTCACGCGGATGTCCTGCGGGATCGCCAGCGAGTGGAGATGCGCCAGGCAGGCGACGCTTGCCCGGTAACGATCGGCCATAGGCAGGCCCTGCACGTCCAGAACGCCGTCGACGCCAAGGTCCTCCAGCAGCAGAATGCCTTGGTCGTAGTCGACCCGGTAGACCTCCGGTGCTGCAAAGCCCTCCTGCCGGAGCGCATTTGCAATGGCGACAAAGGGATAGGCATTCTCTGCAAGATGCGCGACCTTCGGATATGGCTTGCCGTCCAGAACCGGGGGCCCTTCCGGCAGCGGCGGCCAATCCATCAGAATGCGGCGCTTTCCATCACCGGGATAAACGGCCTCGTAGGCGCGGAGAGATGCATCACCGGTAAGGAAACGACGTTTCGCAAAGGGATATCCCGCGGCATCGAGGAAATCGCGGATCGCGAGGACGCGACGGATTCGGGCAGCCTGCTTGTCCGGCGCCGCAATGGTCACCTGCCGACCTTGGCCCTCGTGCTCCAGCTTCAGTGCAATCCGGTCTGCCGGCAGCTCGTCGCTCGCCATCTCTGGCCACTCCACCAGACAGATGCCGTCCTGGAGAGCCTCGTCGAAGCCAAGTTCGGTCAGTTCGGCCGGATCTCCGAGGCGGTAGAGATCGAAATGCGCGACTGGTATGCGCAGGTTATAGCTTTGCACCAGGGTGAAGGTGGGGCTTGGCACCTCAAGATCGTCGTCATCAGCCATCGCGCGCAGAAACGCGCGGGCAAGTGAAGATTTTCCGGCGCCGAGGTCACCCGAAAGCGCAAGGCAATCACCTTGCCTCAGTGCCAGCGCAAGATCCTCCCCAAAGCGGGTTGTTTCCGCCTCATCCTTTAGGAAGAGGGAAATGACAGGAGTCATCATTCGGCTGCGACGGACGTCGGGAGATCGATCGAAGGAATCCGGCAGGTCACGATCGTGCCCTTGCCTGGTTGACTGTCGATGGTGACCGTCCCGTGGTGGAGACTGACGAAGCTGTCGACGATCGAGAGCCCGAGTCCTGCGCCGCCCCTCTTGCCACTCTTTGCACCGGTGGCGAATCGGTCGAACACGTTGGCGATCATGTCCTGCGAAATACCTGGGCCACGATCGCTGACGGAGAAGACAAAATCTGTCCCGTCGCGCCGGCATTCCAGCGCGATTGATGAGCCTTCCGGAGAGAAGTTGGCGGCGTTGGAAAGCAGCTTTACGAGGATCTGCTTCAGTCTTTGCGGGTCAGCAATGATCGAGCCCAGATGCGCCGGGGCGGTAATCTCTAGCGTCACGCCGCTTTCCTGCAGCCTGTCAGCAATCTGCATCGATACGTCGTCGAGCAGGTCGCCGAGATCGATCGGCGAGTAATTCAGGTGCATGATCCCGGCGTCGACTGTGGCAAGATCGAGGATATCGTTGACCAGCGTCAGAAGGACGGAAGACGAGGTCGAAATGTGATCGATATACTCTGCCTGCCGGTCGTTCAGTGGTCCGAGTCCGGGCGTGCGCAGCAGATCGGTGAAGCCGATGATGTTGGTCAGTGGCGAGCGCAGTTCGTAGGAGACATGCTGGACGAAGTCGTTCTTGAGTTCGTCCGCCTTGCGTAGCGCTTCGTTCTTTTCCGTCAACGCGCGCTCGGCGCGAACGCTGTCGGTCATGTTGACGAAGGTCAACATCGTCTGTGCATTCGGCAACGGAATGACAGCGTAGTCAAGCACGAGACCCGAGAACAACTCGAGCGTTCCCTGGCTGGAGCGGCGCTCGTCGTCAAAGCTGGTGATCAACTCGGCGAAGGTCTTCCATCCGTCTGGACGGTCATAGGATTGAGAGCATGCATCGCCAAGGGCGCGGATATGCGTGCCGGGCTTCGCCTCAGCCTCGGTGATTCCCCAGAGCGCACGGAAGGCGGGATTCGAGAGGCGAATGCGTCCGTCTGGCCCAAAGACGGCAACACCCTCCGAGAGATGGTCGATCGTCTCGCCTTGAACCTTGAGAAGCGTGTTGTAGCGTGTCTCAAGATCGACCTGCTCGGTCAGGTTCTCGAACACCCAGGTGGCGCCGCCCTGCGGATGCGCTGTTGCGAAAACCCGCAGCGTCTGGCCGTTCGGCAAGTGCCAAAGGTCCGATTGGGTATCGAGCGCGCGGTAGACCGAAAGCGCGGCTTCCTTCCAGGATTTCCAGTTCAGCTGATCCGGCAGCTTTTTCGCAGCTCGTAGCCGCTCCAGCAGTTCGGCGTTGTCGGGCCGGCTCTCGAGGAAAGTGATATCGAGCTCCCAGAGCGAGACGAACGCCTGATTGTAGAACTGCAGCCGCCGGTCGCCGCCGAAGATCGCCACTGGGGTCGCGAGATGATCAAGGGTCTCGGCGTGGCTCTTCAATGTTCGCTCGAGCTCCGCGCGAACGGCTTCGATGCCGGAAACATCGACGGCTATGCCGGCTGAGCCGCTTGGGACTTTGACATCGACAACATCGAAGAAAGTGCGGTTGCCGCGCACTACGGTCGAAATCTTGTCGTGGAAAGGCGACTCGGTGGTGGCGGCAGCGCGGATTCGCTCGCGGGCAACGGTCGTCAGAAATTCCCGGCCCTCACCGATCGCTTGCGCCGGCGTGGTTGCTTCGACGGCTTCGCCGTAGGCATGGTTGACCCAGGTCAGCCGGCCTTCGCTATCACGCTGCCATGCCGGCAGATCGATTGCATCGAGCATGCTCTGAAACGCCGAGATGGACGACAGCAGTCTGTCCCGCTCGATCTTAAGCTCGGCAAGCTCGGCTCGGAGATTGTTCAGCGCCACGAACCGGACAAATGCGCGACCGCCGGAAACCCGCCCCTGTGCTTCAAGAATTTCCTCGCGATGGGTTTCAACGACCATGTCGAAGCTATGAGCTGAGCCGCGCAGGCGATCGATCGCGCGCTCGAGCTCGGATGCGGAGCGCGACTTGAGCCACAGCCCAAAAGCAAGGAATTCGCTGTCTTGTGGCGCGCCGGTTTCCGCCGGCAGCTGACCAATAAGCTCAGGGCGCTCATTGCCATCCCAGATAACGATGCGGCGATTCTTGTCGGCGATCAGCGCCTGATATTGCGAGATGCGTTGTTGTGCGTCCGAGAGTGCCGAGCGGATTTCGCGGCTCTCGCTTTCGAGGTTGCCGCGCTGACGTACAACCCAGAGGGTTGAAAGCAGCGCGGCGGAGATCACACCGATCACGACCGAGAGACCGACCACCTGCGACGAGGTGAAAAGATGCGCAGATGCGACAGCCTCAGCTTCGACCTGTGCGAAAACCGGCGGCGCAACCGATGCGATTGCGGTGCCCGCAGCAAAAATCCGTGCGACACGAGCCAGTATTCCTGGCTTCTCGGCGATGGTCTTTGAGTTGCCGACAGGTTTCCGTTCACCTGGATAAAGCGGGCAGGAGTCAGCGTGAGCGCCATCCTCCGCCTGTTCCACCAGGCTGTGCATCATTTCCGACATGCGCGGTATGTCTCCGTCCTTTAATGTGCCGCATCACGACAAGACATCCCATTTTCGAAGCAAACGGACACGTCCGTGGCCACGAATCGAGTGTTAAAACAATACTTCGGAAGGGAATCGGCGGGAAGATGTGTGTCAAAAAATAAGGGCGCCGCATTTGTCAATGCGGCGCCCTCTAGATGTTGTGGATATTGATCTGGCGATTAATATCTGTAGTGGTCTGCCTTGAACGGACCCTGCGGCGTGACGCCGATATAGGCGGCCTGTTCTTCGGAAAGCTGCGTCAGCTTCACGCCGAGCTTGTCGAGATGCAGGCGTGCAACCTTCTCGTCGAGGTGCTTCGGCAGGATGTAGACCTGGTTCTGGTACTGACCGGTCTTGGTGAACAGCTCGATCTGCGCCAGCGTCTGGTTGGTGAACGAAGCCGACATGACGAAGGACGGATGGCCAGTCGCGTTGCCGAGGTTGAGCAGGCGGCCTTCCGAGAGCAGGATGATGCGGTTGCCCTTCGGAAACTCGATCAGGTCGACCTGCGGCTTGATGTTGGTCCACTTCAGGTTACGCAGCGCTGCAACTTCGATTTCGTTGTCGAAGTGGCCGATGTTGCCGACGATCGCCATGTCCTTCATCTGACGCATGTGGTCGATGCGAATGACGTCCTTGTTGCCTGTCGTGGTGATGAAGATGTCGGCGGAAGACACGACGTCTTCCAGCGTGACGACTTCGAAACCGTCCATGGCAGCTTGAAGCGCGCAGATCGGATCGACTTCCGTCACCTTGACGCGGGCACCAGCACCCTGAAGCGAAGCGGCCGAGCCCTTGCCAACGTCACCATATCCGCAGACGACAGCGACCTTGCCGGCCATCATGACGTCCGTGCCACGGCGGATGCCGTCGACCAGTGATTCCTTGCAGCCGTACTTGTTGTCGAACTTCGACTTGGTTACCGAGTCGTTGACGTTGATCGCCGGGAAGGGAAGGAGGCCCTTCTGGCTCAACTGGTACAGACGGTTCACGCCGGTCGTGGTTTCTTCGGTTACGCCCTTGATCGCGTCGCGCTGCTTGGTGAACCAGCCCGGCGAAGCGGCAAGACGCTTCTTGATCTGTGCGAAAAGGATTTCTTCTTCTTCGGAATGCGGCTTGGAGAGCACGTCCTCGCCGGCTTCGGCGCGGGCGCCGAGCAGGATGTACATGGTGGCGTCGCCGCCGTCATCGAGGATCATGTTGGAAAGACCGCCATCAGCCCACTGGAAGATCTTGTCGGTGTAAACCCAGTAGTCTTCCAGCGACTCGCCCTTGATGGCAAAAACCGGAACGCCGGACGCGGCGATGGCCGCGGCGGCGTGATCCTGCGTCGAGAAGATGTTGCACGAAGCCCAGCGGACTTCGGCGCCAAGTGCAACGAGCGTTTCGATGAGAACGGCCGTCTGGATCGTCATGTGCAGCGAGCCGGTTATGCGCGCGCCCTTCAGCGGCTTTGCTTCGCCGAATTCTGCGCGGCAGGCCATCAGGCCCGGCATCTCGGTTTCTGCGATCGTAATTTCCTTGCGGCCGAAGTCCGCGAGGCCGATGTCGGCGACGACATAATCTTTTTCAGTGCTCATTGGGTTCTCCAGGCTGAAAAGCGGCTCAAAATTCGAAAGCGCACGTGTATGCGCCGGATAGCGTCCACGCGGCATGCGCGGCTATGCTGGCCGTTTAGCAGGCTTCTATGGCGAAGGCAATAATGATATAAAGAAGTCTTTATATGTTTATATGAGCCGAAGGGAGCTCACATTTCCTCACCGAACCGGTTCTGGATCAGCTCGTCAAGCGCATCAAGCGCCTGTGCTGCTTGGTTGCCGCTTGCCGAAACAAGGACGCTTGAACCAGGACTCGCCGCCAGCATCATCAATCCCATGATCGAAGTCCCACCGACCGTCATCCCGTCTTTCGAAACGGTGATAGCAGCATCGAAATTCTCGACGAGTTGAACGAACTTTGCCGAAGCGCGTGCGTGCAGTCCGCGCTTGTTGATGATCAGAATTTCTCGGGACAGTGCCGTCATGGGGCGCGGTGTGCTCACTATTTGCCGCTAAGGACGCGGCTCGCGACGTTGATGTATTTCCGTCCAGCTTCAGAGGCCTCGACGAGCGCCTTTTCCATGTTGTTCTCGCCACGCACGCCTGCAAGCTTGATCAGCATCGGCAGATTCATACCGGCGATGACCTCGGTGTGGCCACTGCTCATAACTGATATTGCCAGGTTGGAGGGAGTACCGCCGAACATGTCTGTCAGGATGACGACTCCGTGGCCGTCGTCGGCGCGGGACACTGCTTCCAGAATATCTTGCCGTCGCTGATCCATGTCGTCTTCGGGACCGATACAGACCGTTTCGATGAATTTCTGAGGACCGACGACGTGTTCGACCGCATGACGAAACTCTTCAGCCAGCTTGCCATGAGTGACAAGCACAAGTCCGATCATGATATTACTGCTCCTAGTGGCGTATGCAAACGGTGGGCCCAATATCGCAATGCAGCAATCGCGTCCACCGTGGGGGCACATCTTGGCGATGAAAAGTCGAAGTGCAAGACAAAAATACGACTTTTCAGGCGGGATTTGCCGATTTCGCAGGCATTATCGTCCGATATCCGGCGCCTTTGCCAGCAATGCCGCCAGCGGTACCGGAGTATTAGCCAGCAACCGAATGACCGGCAGATCTATATCGTCGACAATAGTCATTCGCTCGCCCTCGGGCGGCAGTCGTTTCTCTCCGGACACGCTTCCCGGCAGGATGGCATAGTGCATGACGGCGCTTGCGACGTGCGGCACTTGCACGATGCCAGTGCCGCGCAACTCGATCAAACCGGCTATCGGGGCAGGGCAGGTGGCCATCACGGCTCCAGCCTGTGTCGAGACCAGCACCTGGTCGTCGGCAACGAGTATCGCCGACATACCCATGCGCTGGGCTTCGGCGATGCAGGCAAAGGCGAGCATCGACTTTCCCCATCCCGAAGGGCCCATGAAAAGAAGACCGGTGCTGCCGACGACGATAGCGGTTGCGTGGATGTTCGAAGGGGCGGCGGTCATGCGGTCGTATTGGCGGGAAGGGCGAGGATGAAGCGCGCTCCGAGCAGCTTTTCGCTCTCGGGATCGATGATGTTCTCTGCGCGCAGCGAACCGCCATGAGCCTCGGCGATCTGGCGGCTGATCGACAGACCGAGGCCGGAATTCTGGCCGAAACCTTCAGATTCAGGCCGATCGGTATAGAAGCGCTCGAAGATGCGATCGATGTTTTCCGCCTGAATGCCCGGTCCGTTATCCTCGACGTAAACGATGCAGCGGGAGCGCGTTCTGACCAGCCGCACGGTGATCCTGCCGTCATGCTCCGGTACGAAAGAGCGCGCGTTCTCGATCAGATTGGTAACGATCTGTCCGATCCGGAGGTCGTGGCCGTTCACCACGAAGCGTGTCTTGACGCCCGGTTTGCGCTCGATGGCGAACTCGATCTGCACTTCTTTCTTGCGACTGCGGATCTGTCGCGACACGTCGATAAGATCGCGAAGCAGGATTTCCAGATCGACCGAGCCTGCATCGACTCGCGCCAATTCGGCATCGAGGCGGGAGGCGTCGGAAATATCGCTGATCAGGCGATCCAGCCGTCGAACGTCATGCTGGATGACATCAAGAAGCCGCTTCTTGGAGTCGTCCGTTTTGGCAAGCGGCAGCGTTTCGACTGCGCTGCGGAGCGACGTCAGAGGGTTCTTCAGTTCGTGGCTGACGTCGGCCGCAAAGCTTTCGATGGCGTCGATACGGTCGTAGAGAGCCGTCGTCATCTCACGCAGTGCAATGGAGAGGTTGCCAATCTCGTCTTGACGGGCAGAAAAGTCCGGTATTTCTTCGCGTTCCTTTGCGCCGCGGCGAACACGGATGGCGGCAGCCGACAGGCGCCGCAGCGGGTTGGCGATCGTTGAGGATAAAACGAGCGACAGGAGAACGTTGACAAGCGTCGCGACTCCAAACACGCGCATGATGCCCAGGCGCTCGGCGTGGACGATGTTGTCGATATCACCGGCCTGCGTCGATAACAGCAGCACACCGAGCACAGCGCGGAAGCGTTGGATCGGAACGGCGACCGAGACGATCAGCTCGCCCTTCTCGGTGGTGCGAACCACGGCGCCGCGCACGCCGGTCAGCGCGTTCATGACCTCGGGATAGATAGAGCCGTCACCGCCGGGCGCTTCTTTATAGAGGGGCAGGTTCCCAGGTTGCAGAACCTTGTTGAAGATCGTCGTGAACCACTGGCCCCAAGTCTGCTCCTCGTCATCGACCGGCGGCAGATCAAAACGCAGGACCTGACCGCGTGAATAGAGGTGGCGAGAGTCGAGCAGCAGGTTGGCATCGGCATCAAAAATTCGCGCACGGGTTCTGGTTGGAGAGATTAGTCGGCGC
Source organism: Rhizobium sp. R693 (assembly GCF_002211315.1). NCBI lineage: Bacteria > Pseudomonadati > Pseudomonadota > Alphaproteobacteria > Hyphomicrobiales > Rhizobiaceae > Rhizobium > Rhizobium sp. R693. The sequence continues at coordinate 399,602 of NZ_LOKY01000023.1, forward strand.
AACACCGGCGCGACCTTCTCCGGATCAATCGGGAATTCGAGATCCTCGTCGTTTGGAACCGGCGTAATGCTCTGGCCAGCCTGCAGTTCGAGCAGTTTTTCCGGGTCGATGGTGATCGAATTGGTGTCCACCGAAGCGGAAGCCGAGACCGCGCCGGCGATGATTTCGCCCTGCGTCAGGAGACTTTCAACGCGGGCGTCGATCAGCCCTTCGCGGAACTGATTGAGGTAAAGAATGCCGCCGACGAGAACGACAAGTGCGGCGAGATTGAAGAAAAGGATGCGGCGCGTGAGGCTCGAGAAGACGGCGTTGCCGAAGATGCGGCGGATGATCGTGAAGGGATGCGACCAGCGTCGTCCCCTGACGCGGCGATTGCTTACGCCTTCCGCCTCATCCAGATCCCTTTCCTGCACCAACTGTGCCAACGACAGGCCCTTTCGGAGAGCGGACCGCTTTCGCGATCGCCTGCTCTCGACAACTCTCTAATGCCGCGCCGCTTCGGCGTCAGGCTGCTTCGCGGAAGCGGTATCCCACTCCGTAAAGCGTTTCAATCATATCAAAGTCGGTATCGACCATCTTGAATTTCTTGCGAAGCCGCTTGATGTGGCTGTCGATGGTGCGATCGTCGACATAGACCTGCTCGTCATAGGCCGCATCCATCAATGCGTCACGGCTTTTGACGACGCCCGGTCGTTGGGCCAGCGAGTGCAGGATGAGGAATTCGGTCACCGTCAGCGTCACCGGCTCACCCTTCCAGGTGCAGGTGTGGCGTTCCTGATCCATGACCAACTGGCCACGCTCAAGCGAACGAGCGAGCTGCTGCGCCGTGCCCGGCTTGGGGGCGGCACCACCTGCTGCGGCTGCGGCTTCGCGGCTTGATGCGCGGCGCAGCACGGCGCGAACGCGCTCGACGAGCAGACGCTGCGAGAATGGCTTGGTGATGAAGTCGTCGGCGCCCATCTTCAGGCCGAACAGCTCATCGATTTCCTCGTCCTTGGACGTGAGGAAGATGACCGGCATGTCGGATTTCTGTCGCAGGCGGCGCAAGAGTTCCATGCCATCCATGCGTGGCATCTTGATGTCGAAGATCGCAAGCTGCGGCGGACGCGCGAGAAGACCGTCGAGGGCGGATGCGCCGTCCGTATAAGTCTCGACCTTATATCCTTCAGCCTCAAGTGCGATCGATACCGAGGTGAGGATGTTGCGGTCGTCATCAACGAGCGCGATTGTCGGCATGGCATTCATCTCCGTCATCTATGCGCGTCTCCAGGAATTTTGAAGGTCCCCCAGGCGGCCTTTCTGAACCGGATGCGCTTATGGGGATAAAGGTGGAACAAATTGTGGCAAAGATAAAGGGTGGGATTGTTGTAAAGTTTTGATGGCAACCAAAAGCTGCATCGAGACTTCGCCGAGCCACCTCCGATTCAAACGATTTAAAATATCGCCAGAAAATTTAAATCGATTAATAGTTTGATATTACTACATTTTATTGATTTTTCTCTATTGCGTTTTAAAAAATCCGCCCGTACGGTCGCCCTTAGTTCTTAACGGCACGAGCCTCAAGGAAGGAAAAGACCATGGAGCTGTTCGGAGTCCACAACCCGGCGATAGAGCTGGCGACGATCGGTTTGGGGAGCGCAAACAGCGCTCGCTATAACTTTACCGCCGCCTCTCTCTATGAAGAATCGATTCGCCGGGGCGAGGCTGAGCTGACCGCCCATGGAGCCCTGCGGGCCCTGACGGGGCAGCACACCGGGCGCTCGCCGCGGGATAAGTTTGTCGTTCGTGACACCAACACCGATGGTCAGATCTGGTGGGACAACAACAAGCCGATGTCGCCGGAGCACTTCGCGCTCCTGAAAAAGGACATGCTTGCTCATGCCGCCGGCAAGGATCTATTCGTTCAGGATCTCATCGGCGGCGCCGACGAGAACAACGCGCTGACGACACGTGTCGTCACCGAACTTGCCTGGCACTCGCTGTTCATTCGGAATCTGCTGATCCGTCCGGAGCGCTCGGCCCTTGAGGCGTTCGTTCCTAAACTGACGATTATCAATCTGCCGACCTTCAAGGCCGATCCGGCGCGTTACGGTTGCCGCAGCGAAACCGTTATCGCCTGCGATCTGACCAACGGCGAAGTGCTGATCGCCGGTACGCTTTACGCCGGCGAGATGAAGAAATCGGTGTTCACCGTGCTGAACTACCTGCTGCCGGCAAAGAGCGTCATGCCGATGCACTGCTCGGCCAATGTCGGCCCTGACGGCGATGCCGCGGTCTTCTTCGGTCTCTCGGGCACCGGCAAGACGACGCTCTCGGCAGATCCAGCCCGCACGCTGATCGGCGACGATGAGCACGGTTGGGGCGAGGACGGCATCTTCAATTTTGAAGGTGGCTGCTATGCCAAGACGATCCGCCTGTCGGCGGAAGCCGAGCCAGAAATCTATGCAACGACGCAGCGCTTCGGAACCGTTCTCGAAAACGTCGTTCTGAACGATCAGCGCGAGCCCGACTTCAACGATGGCTCACTGACGGAAAATACGCGTTGTGCCTACCCGTTGGATTTCATTCCGAACGCCTCGAAGACTGGTCTTGCCGGTCACCCGAAGACGATCATCATGCTGACGGCCGATGCCTTTGGCGTCATGCCGCCGATCGCCAAGCTGACGCCGGACCAGGCCATGTATCACTTCTTGTCCGGCTACACCGCCAAGGTGGCGGGGACCGAGCGCGGTGTAACCGAGCCGGAAGCGACCTTCTCGACCTGCTTCGGCGCGCCGTTCATGCCGCGTCATCCGTCGGAATACGGCAATCTCTTGAAGGATCTCATCGGTCGCCACGGCGTTGAATGCTGGCTGGTCAACACGGGCTGGACTGGCGGTGCTTACGGCGCCGGCAGGCGCATGCCGATCAAGGCAACGCGCACGCTGCTTGCCGCAGCGCTCTCGGGTGAACTCGGCAAGACGGATTTCCGCGTCGATCCGAACTTCGGCTTTGCGGTTCCAGTCGCGGTGCCGGGCGTCGACACGGCAATCCTCGATCCGCGTTCGACGTGGCAGGATCCGGTCGCCTATGACGCGCAGGCCGGCAAGCTCGTGACCATGTTCATCGAGAACTTCGCAAAGTTCGAAGGCCACGTCGATGGCGGGGTGCGCGATGCGGCCCCGGGGTTTCGCGCTGCCGCTGAATGACGGGCCAAAACATTGATGATTCACGTGAAACCCGGCGGTCTCCGCCGGGTTTCTTTGTCTGTTCCCAAGGACCGGCCGATGTGAGATAGAAATCGCATGGCCAGCGACCCGCTTCATATCAACGATCGAATCACCATCGCCGGATGGGAGCTGACGGAGCAGTTCGTCTTGGCCGGTGGCCCCGGCGGGCAGAATGTCAACAAAGTCTCGACAGCCGTCCAGCTCTTCTTCAACATTCCCAACTCACCTTCCTTGAACGAGCGCGTGAAGGCGAATGCCGTGAAGCTTGCCGGCAAGCGCCTCTCGAAGGAGGGCGTTCTGATGATCGAAGCGACCCGCTTCCGCAGTCAGGACCGCAACCGCGAAGACGCGCGCGAGCGGCTGAAGGAGTTGATTCTCGAGGCCGCGAAACCACCGCCGCCGCCACGGAAGAAAACCAAGCCGACAAAGGGATCGATCGAACGCCGGCTGAAAGAGAAGTCGGGTCGCGCCGAAGTGAAGAAGATGCGCGGCCGGCCGCTCGGAGATTGATATGCTGAAGCTGCCGAATGGCGTCAATCACTTGCCGGACTATCTTGACCGGCCCCGGCAGCAGGCTTTGGTCGATACCATCCGGTCGATCGTCGCGGATGCGCCACTTTTCGTGCCTGTCATGCCCGGAACCGGCAAGCCGATGTCGGTGCGCATGACGAACTGCGGCCCCCTCGGCTGGGTCACCGACAAGGAGCACGGCTATCGCTACCAACCGACCCATCCCATCACGGGCAAGCCGTGGCCGGATATGCCGGCGGAGTTACTGGAAATCTGGAACGACGTATCCGGCTACGACAAGCCGCCACAGGCCTGCCTCATCAACTTCTACTCCGATGAGGCGCGCATGGGCCTGCATCAGGATAAGGACGAACAGGATCTCGCAGCGCCGGTCGTGTCGATATCACTTGGCAATAGCTGCCTTTTTCGCGTCGGCGGCCTCGCGCGCAACGACCCTACGCTTTCCTTCAAGCTTTCAAGCGGCGATATCGTGATCTTGGGCGCGGAAGGGCGCCTTTGTTTCCACGGCGTCGACAAGATCTATCCGTCGACATCGACGCTGCTGAAAAACGGCGGCCGGATCAATCTGACGCTTCGCCGGGTAGCGGCTTAGAGCTTTCTTAGGGCGACCTGCTCGATGAGGTGATTGTTGCCCTTGCGCAGGATCAGGTCGGCGCGCGGGCGCGTCGGCAGGATGTTCTCGCGCAGGTTCTTCAAGTTGATGTTTTCCCAGAGGCCTTCTGCGATCGTCAGCGCTTCCCCTTCGCTGATCGAAGCATAGCGGTGGAAGAAGGAGTGGGGATCGCGGAACGCCGTTTCGCGCAGCCGCATGAAGCGTGTCACATACCAGTCGTGAATCCGGCTTTCGTCCGCATCGATGTAGATGGAGAAGTCGAAGAAGTCGGAGACCATCGGAACGATCTTGCCGCCGGCCGGCAGGTCGCGCGACTGCAGGACGTTGATGCCCTCGAAGATCAAAATGTCGGGCCGGTCGACGATCTTGTACTCGTTCGGCAGCACGTCATAGACCAGATGCGAATAGGACGGCGCCTTGACGTTTGGCTGTCCGGCCTTGATCGCCGCCAGGAAACGTAGGATTGCCGCAGTGTCGTAACTCTCGGGAAAGCCCTTGCGCTGCATCAGGTTTTCACGTTGCAGCACGGCGTTCGGATGCAGGAAGCCGTCCGTGGTGACGAGATCCACTTTCGGACTGGACGGCCAGCGTGACAGCAGTTCTTTCAGAATACGGGCAGTCGTCGATTTGCCGACGGCCACCGAACCCGCGATGCCGATCACAAATGGCGTCTTCGCGACGTTGGAGAGGCTGAGGAAGCGGTTGCGCTGCTCGAAAAGCAGCTGAGACGATTCCACATGGGCTGAGAGAAGGCGCGACAGCGACAGATAGATTCGCCGCACTTCGTCAAGGTCGATCGGGTCGCCCATGGAGCGCAGCCGTTTGACCTCGTCACCCTTTAGAGTGAGAGGCGTATCCGCACGGAAGCGCGCCCATTCCTCCGAAGAAAAGAAGTGATAGGGCGAATAGGCGTTCGCCTGAAAATGATCGAGCGTCTCGGGCGCTCCTATGAGCTGTCTTGCGATACTCATGAACTTTGCCGGCTCGCCTTTTCTTTCAGGCCGGATTGAGCAGTACGGCGCTCAAGCTCCGCCATGACACTTTGCAACGGAATGCCCGCCACCTTCAATACGACCAATAGGTGATAAAGCAGGTCGGCGGCTTCATAGGTGAGGTTCTCGCGATCATCGGCAATCGCTGCCATTACCGCTTCAATCGCCTCTTCGCCTAGTTTCTTGGCAGCTTTCGGCTGACCCGCGGAAACGAGTTTTGCCGTCCAGGATTCGTCCGGCGAGGCCTTCGATCGCGCATCGACGATCTTTTCGAGATCGGCAAGGGTGAATTCGCTCATAATTCTGCGTTCCCTCAGTCCAGACGCATGTCGATGCCGCAGGACGACATATAGCGCTTCGCCTCGCCCACGGAATAGGTGCCGAAGTGGAAGATCGATGCGGCGAGAACGGCGTTGGCATGTCCCTCCTTGACGCCCGCCACAAGATCGTCGAGGTCACCGACGCCGCCTGAGGCGATCACTGGCACCCGAACCGAATCCGCAATGGCGCGTGTCAACTCGAGATCGTAGCCGACCTTCGTTCCGTCCCGATCCATCGAGGTAACAAGCAGTTCGCCGGCACCCCGCTCGACCATTTTCCGCGCGAAATCCACCGCGTCGATGCCGGTCGCGTTGCGGCCACCATGCGTGTAGATCTCCCAGGCACTGACATCGCCTTGGACAGGGGTGGTCCGCCGCTTGGCGTCGATTGAGACGACGATGCATTGGTCGCCGAACTTGTCCGCAGCTTCCGCGACGAAATCCGGATTGTTGACGGCGGCCGAATTGATCGAAACCTTGTCCGCGCCGCAAAGCAGCAGTTTGCGAATGTCAACGATGGTGCGAACACCGCCGCCGACAGTGACGGGCATGAAGCACTGCTCGGCAGTACGAGCCACGACGTCGAAGATCGTTTCGCGATTGTCCGAAGAAGCGGTAATGTCGAGGAAGCAGAGTTCGTCGGCGCCGGCGGCGTCGTAAGCCTTGGCGGCCTCGACCGGATCTCCGGCATCTACCAGATTGACGAAATTGACGCCCTTGACGACGCGGCCGTCCTTGACGTCGAGGCAGGGAATGACGCGGGCCTTCAATGTCATTGCGCAATCTCCTTCGCGCGTGCGGCCGAAATCAGCGCCAAAGCCTCTTTCGGATCGATACGTCCATCATACAGCGCGCGGCCGGAGATCGCACCTTCGAGCTTGCGTGCATCGGGTTCGAGCATCCGTTTCACATCTTCGATCGAAGCCAGTCCGCCGGACGCGATTACCGGGATCGACACGGCCTCGGCAAGTTCGAGCGTCGACGGCCAGTTGATGCCAGCGAGGATGCCGTCACGGTCGATGTCGGTGTAGATGATCGCGGCAACGCCAGCGCCCTCGAACTTCCTTGCGAGTTCGACGACGCCGAGCTCGGAGGCCTCTGCCCAGCCCTCGACGGCGACTTTTCCGCCCTTGGCATCGATGCCAACGGCAACACGGCCGGGAAACTTCTTGCAGGCTTCAATCACGAGTGCCGGATCGCGCACGGCGATCGTGCCAAGAATGACGCGGGCGAGGCCGCGCGATAGCCAGCTTTCGATATGGTCGAGCGTACGGATGCCGCCACCAAGCTGAACCGGGTTTTTCGTCGCTTTCAGGATCGCATCGACCGCAGCGCCGTTTACGCTTTCGCCGGCGAAAGCGCCGTTCAAGTCAACGACGTGCAGCCACTCGAATCCCTGATCTTCAAAGGCCTTCGCCTGGGCGCCAGGGTCGGGATTGTAAACGGTAGCTTGGTCCATATCGCCGAGCTTGAGGCGAACGCACTGGCCATCCTTCAGGTCGATTGCAGGAAATAGGATCATTCTGTCAGTCCTTGCAGTGCGCGAGCTCAAGGCTTCCAGCGCAGGAAATTGGCGATCAGGGCGAGGCCGAGCTTCTGGCTCTTTTCGGGATGGAACTGGGCTCCGGCCATGTTGTCGCGACCGACGAAAGCGGTGATCGGTCCGCCATAATCAGCGGTCGCAATGACGTCGCGGGGGTTGTTCGCCGCCAGATGGTACGAATGCACAAAATAGGCATGCAGCCCGCTCGGTCCGGTCGGAATGCCGTCGAATAGCGGGTGAGGGGATTTCAGATCCAGTGTGTTCCAGCCAATCTGAGGGATCTTCAGATTGGCATCCCCAGGCGTCATTTCAACAACGTCGCCGGGAATCCATCCGAAACCGTTCGTCACCGTCTTTTCGAGGCCGCGCGATGACATCAGCTGCATGCCAACGCAGATACCGAGAAACGGCCGGGCTTTCTTCTCGACCGCGTCGATCAGCGCTTCCGACATGCCTGAAACGGCATCGAGCCCGCGCCGGCAGTCGGCATAGGCGCCGACACCCGGCAGCACCACGCGATCGGCGGCCGCGACAGCCTCTGCCTTGTCCGTTAGGTCGATCACAGCATCGATGCCGGCTTCCCGCGCGGCTCGCTCGAAGGCTTTCGTCGCCGAACGCAGGTTGCCGGAACCGTAATCTATAATTGCGACGCGCATCAGCGTCCTCCATCAAAACCAAAGAGACCGAGCGAGGTGGCGTTGCCGTGTCGCGGGGCATGGGCCGTGGGATCCCATTGCGGCGAGGGTGCCGGACGGCTGTCACCGGTATCGGTCGGAACATTCGAAAAATAGATCTCTTCTGCGGTTGGGAGCGAGTCGGCCGAAACGAGGTCGGTCTCATCCCAGCCCTTCGCAACCAGATCGCGGATGCGAAGGTTCTGACCCTCGAGCGCCACCAGAAGACTTGTGCTGAAGGTGATCGCGAGGCCGACTGGCCAGAGGTCTGCACGGTCTGTCAGCGCGCCGCCGAGGGTTTGCAGGAGAAATGCCGCGACGGCGTAGAGCCAAAGCCGATGGAAGGCCAGCCATATCCAGGGGAAGAGGAACCCGAGCACCGTGAAGCCATCGCGAATGAACCGCGTCTTTTCGTGGTTTGTGTCCGTTCCGCCGGGCGCGGTCAGAACCAGATAGCTGGAAGTCATATCGTCAAGCTCCCTCAGGGGGCTCAGACGAGCGTGCCCTTCGTCGAGGGAACACGGCCCGCCTGTCTCGGATCGATCTCTGTCGCCGTACGCAGTGCGCGGGCAACGGCCTTGAAGCATGTCTCTGCAATATGGTGGTTGTTGGCACCATAATGGTTGAGAATATGCAAGGTGATGCCGGCGTTCTGGGCAAGCGCCTGGAAAAATTCACGAACGAGTTCCGTGTCGAACGTGCCGATCTTCGGCGCGCTGAAGGCGACATTCCAGACGAGGAAAGGCCGACCGGAGAGGTCGACCGCAGCCTTCGTCATCGTCTCGTCCATGGCAAGATCAATCGATGCGTAGCGCGCAATGCCGCGGCGATCGCCGAGCGCCTTGGCAATCGCTTGGCCGATCGCGATGCCAGTGTCTTCGACCGTATGGTGATCGTCGATGTGGAGGTCGCCCTTGGTCTCGATCTCCATGTCGATGAGCGAATGTCGCGACAATTGGTCGAGCATATGATCGAAGAAGCCGACGCCTGTCGAAATTTTCGACTTTCCGGTGCCGTCAAGATCGACGGAAACGGAAACCGAAGTCTCGTTCGTCTTGCGGGACACGGCACCCGTGCGGCTTGCGGTCTCGGCCATATGGCTGCTCCATCAGGAAATACGGGGGTTCCTTATCAGGCAAGCCGTGAAATATCCAGAACCGCGACAGCAGAAAACGACGCCGATTGCAATCGGCGTGTCCGCACTTACATAGGGCTCGACAGGGCCGGTGTGCGGCTCGACGTAACAAGCCCGGTAGACGGGCAAAGGTGCAATGGATGACAACGATTATTACAGTTCGAAAGGGCGGCAAGGTCATCATGGCCGGCGATGGTCAGGTCAGCCTCGGCCAAACCGTGATGAAGGGCAATGCCCGCAAGGTGCGGCGGATCGGCAAAGGCGAAGTCATTGCCGGTTTCGCAGGTGCCACTGCGGATGCCTTCACGCTCCTCGAACGTCTTGAAAAGAAGCTCGAACAATATCCGGGCCAGCTGATGCGCGCCGCCGTCGAACTCGCTAAGGATTGGCGCACGGACAAGTATCTCCGCAACCTCGAAGCCATGATGCTCGTCGCCGACAAGTCGGTGACGCTGGCGATAACAGGCAACGGCGACGTTCTTGAACCCGAGCATGGCGCCATGGCGATCGGTTCGGGTGGCAATTTTGCGCTCGCTGCGGCGCGCGCCCTGATGGACACAGACAAATCAGCCGAAGAGGTCGCGCGTCGCGCGCTCGATATTGCCGCCGACATTTGCGTCTACACGAACCATAATGTGGTGGTGGAAACGCTCGATGCCGAAGCTTGATCCGGTTTCAAAGATTCACGCCCCGATGGAATATTCGATATGACCACATTTTCCCCCCGCGAGATCGTTTCTGAACTCGACCGCTACATTATTGGCCAGCATGAGGCCAAGCGTGCGGTGGCGATTGCGCTGCGCAATCGTTGGCGCCGCCACCAGCTTGACCCAGACCTGCGCGACGAAGTCATGCCAAAGAACATCCTGATGATCGGCCCGACCGGTGTAGGCAAGACGGAAATCTCTCGCCGTCTCGCCAAATTGGCGGGCGCGCCCTTCATCAAGGTTGAAGCGACCAAATTTACCGAAGTCGGCTACGTCGGACGCGACGTGGAGCAGATCATCCGCGATCTTGTCGAGGTCGGCATCGGCTTGGCTCGCGAGAAGAAGCGAAGCGAAGTGCAGGCAAAGGCGCATATGAGTGCCGAGGAGCGCGTTCTCGATGCGCTCGTCGGCGCCACGGCCTCGCCAGCGACGCGCGACAGCTTCCGCAAGAAGCTGCGCAATGGTGAACTTGACGACAAGGAGATCGATATCGAGATCGCCGACACTGGCACCGGCATGGGTGGTTTCGACATTCCCGGCATGCCGGGCGCCAATATCGGCGTGCTCAATCTTTCAGAAATGTTTGGTAAGGCAATGGGTGGCCGCACCAAGAAGGTCCGCACGACGGTCAAGGCATCCTATACCGATCTGATCCGCGACGAGTCCGACAAGCTGATCGACAACGAAGTCATCCAGCGCGAGGCTGTCCGTGCGGTCGAAAATGACGGCATCGTCTTCCTCGACGAAATCGACAAGATCGCCGCTCGCGACGGCGGCATGGGTGCCGGCGTCTCGCGCGAAGGCGTGCAACGCGACCTGCTTCCGCTGGTCGAAGGTACAACCGTGTCGACGAAGTACGGCCCGGTGAAGACGGATCACGTCCTTTTCATCGCCTCCGGCGCATTCCATGTCTCCAAGCCATCCGATCTGTTGCCGGAACTGCAAGGTCGTCTGCCGATCCGCGTCGAGCTGCGCGCGCTCACCAAGGAAGACTTCCGCCGTATCCTGACGGAAACCGAGGCGAGCCTTATCAGGCAGTACAAGGCCCTGATGGAAACGGAAGGCCTCAACCTCGAGTTCACCGACGATGGCATCGATGCCCTGGCTGATGTGGCTGTCCACCTGAACTCGTCGGTCGAAAACATCGGCGCACGCCGACTTCAAACTGTCATGGAGCGGGTTCTGGACGAAATCTCCTTCAACGCTCCGGATCGCGGCGGCTCGACCGTGACGATCGACGCCGACTATGTGCGCGAGCACGTCGGCGACCTGGCGCAGAACACGGATTTGTCCCGCTTCATCTTGTGATGAACGAGCATCGTGTCATCTCTTTGCTGATATGATGCCGCGATTTTGACAGCTTGAACTCTCGACAGCGGGCCTTTTACTTTTTAGTGAAGGGCCCGTTTAGTTATGGGCGCCAGCATTATTCGGCCAAGATTATGGTCCAGTCAGCGCGCTTCGCGAGAATGCCATGAACCGATGGGAACGCTGATAGTGCGACGCCTTCTGACAAGTCTCTTGATTGCTACTGCCGTGCTGACCTCGGTGCCGGCTTTTGCCATGCAAGTGGTGCCGCCAGGCAATCGCCATGCCGAGCAACCCGATGTTCCAGGCGCATCGGTCCGCCGCACGAAGGGCACGAAGACCTCGTTCGATCGCAAATACGAGAAGGTCCATGACCTCTTGGCATCGGATCACGAGCTGATGGCCAAGATCAAGAAGGTTTCGGCCGCTTACGGCATCGACCCCATCCATGTGATTGGCGCGATTGTCGGCGAGCATACTTATAATGTCGATGCCTATGACCGCTTGCAGTCCTATTATGTGAAGGCTGCGTCCTACGCCGGGGAGAGCTTCCGCTTCGCCTATAATGGCGAGGACGTCGACGACTTCATCAAGCGGCCGCAATTTGCTAAATGCAACGGCAAGGGCGATTCCTATACGCTGTGGAGCTGCCGCGAAGACGTCTGGGAGAGCGACTTCCGTGGCAAGACCGTCGGCGGCGAGAGCTTCCCGAACAACCGCTTCAGCGCGGTCTTCTTCCAGCCCTTCTACGCCGGTCAGACCTTTGGCCTTGGGCAGATCAACCCGCTGACGGCGCTGATGCTCTCGGACCTCGTCTCCAAGGTGTCGGGCTATGAGAAGCTCAACGAGAAGGATGCCGGTGCCGTCTATAAGGCGATCATGGAGCCGGATGTCTCGCTCGCCTTTGTCGCCGCCTCCATCCGGCGCTCGATCGACGATTACAAGCAGATCGCCGACATGGACATTTCCAAGAATCCGGGCCTGACAGCAACACTCTACAACGTCGGCAACTCGCGCCAGCGCGCGGCTGCCCTCGCTGCCAAGAACCGAGCTTCGGGGGAAAATGTCTGGCCGGAGGAGAACTATTACGGCTGGCTGGTCAACGACAAGCTGGACGAGCTGGAGCGTCTGCTCTAGCTTTTGCCTTGCCGGGACGGACTTCTCCCGCGAAAAGGCTGAGTTCCCCATGGACATGCGTCCGGATCCCTTTGTACCGCCAGCACCGTTGCCCCGTACGGTGCCACCGAGTCGGCTTGAGATCATTCGCACCATTCTGCGCAACCCGCTGGAGCTCTGGGGTGAGCCTTCCTACACGTTGCCGTGGATTCAGACGCGGTTCTTCCGTGAAAGAACCCTGATCGTCAACGATCCCGGCCTGATCCGCCATGTTCTGGTCGATAATGCCGCCAATTACCGCATGTCGGATATTCGCCAGCTCATTTTGCGCCCGATCTTGCGTGATGGGCTCCTGACGGCGGAAGGGGACGTTTGGAAGCGGTCCCGCAAGGCGGTTGCACCGGTTTTCACGCCGCGCCATGCAAACGGCTTTGCCGGGCAGATGCTTCGCCAGTCCGAGGACTACGCGAGGAAATACGAATCTGCCGGCAGAGATGGCAAGGTCTTCGAGATCGCGGCCGACATGACAGAGCTGACCTTTGCCATTCTCGCCGATACGCTGTTCTCAGGCGAGATTGTCACCTCCTCCGATAGCTTTGCCGATGACGTCAACGCGCTCTTGCACCGCATGGGGCGCGTCGACCCGATGGACCTTTTGCGCGCACCGTCCTGGGTTCCGCGTCTGACCCGTATCGGCGGTCAGAAGGTGCTCGACAAGTTCCGAAATATCGTGCGCCAGACCATGGACGCCCGGCTCGCCCGGATGCGGGCCGATCGCGCTGCCGCGCCAGACGACTTTCTGACCTTGCTTCTCGAGCAGGCCGAAAGTGGCGGGCTGACGAACGATGAAATCGAAGACAATATTCTGACATTCATTGGCGCCGGCCACGAGACGACCGCGCGTGCGCTCGCCTGGACACTCTATTGCGTTGCCAACACGCAGCACATTCGCGAGGCGATGGAGGAGGAGATTGATCGCGTGTTGGCGCAGGATGTCGAGCCGGTGAAGTGGCTGGATCTGATGCCTTACACGCGCGCTGCCTTCGAGGAAGCGCTACGGCTCTATCCGCCAGCGCCGTCGATCAATCGCGCCGCCATCGCCGCCGATCGCTGGACCGACGCGAAAGGGGAGGCGGTCGAGATCGAGCCCGGCGTCACCATTCTCATCATGCCATGGACGCTGCATCGTCACGAACTTTATTGGGACAAGCCGCGAGCATACATCCCGGAACGGTTCTTGCCGGAGAATCACGGCAAGATCGGGCGTTTCCAGTTTCTGCCGTTCGGTGCCGGTCCGCGGGTCTGCATCGGCGCGACCTTCGCTCTACAAGAGGCTGTCATCGCTTTGGCGGTGCTCATGCACAGTTTCCGCTTCGATATGACGGAGCAGACGAAGCCGTGGCCCGTTCAGAAGCTGACGACCCAGCCGCAAAACGGTCTGCCGATGCGCGTTACGCCACGGTCTTTTCCTAAATCGGCATAAATCTTTCGAACTATTGCATAATTGACTATGAATGAAAGCCGGGCAAAGTGGCAGCATGCGAAAGCTGTCGTGGGTTTTAGGAGACATTGAATGAGCCGCATCGATAAAAACGGTCTTGCTGTTGAAGCCGTCCTTCATGAGTTCCTGGTGACGGAGGCGCTGCCCGGCCTGAAGATCGATGCCGACAAGTTCTTTGCTGATTTCTCCGCCATCGTTCACGATCTTGCGCCGCGCAATCGCGAGCTGCTCGCCAAGCGCGATGCACTCCAGCTTCGCATCGATGACTGGTACCGCCAGCATGGCGCACCGAGCGACATCGAAGCATACCAGGCGTTTCTCCGCGACATCGGCTATATCCTGCCGGAGGGCTCGGATTTCCAAGTCACGACCACGAACGTCGATCCGGAAATTGCCTCGATTGCCGGTCCTCAGCTGGTCGTTCCCGTGATGAATGCGCGCTATGCGCTGAATGCCGCCAATGCTCGCTGGGGCTCGCTCTACGATGCGCTCTACGGGACGGATGCGATTCCCGAAAGCGACGGGGCCGAAAAGGGCAAGGCCTACAATCCGAAGCGAGGCGATAAGGTCATAGCCTGGGTTCGTGATTTCCTTGACACAGCCGCGCCGCTGGATAGCTGGAGCTGGAAGGATGTTGCGACCTTTGCTTTCAAGGATGGTGCTCTTGCCATCACCTCGACCGACGGTGAGCATGTTTCGCTGACCGATGCGGCACATTTTGCCGGCTATCAGGGTGATGCCGCGGCGCCGTCTCGCATCCTACTTAAGAACAACGGTATCCACATAGACATCGTCATCGATGCCTCGACCGCGATCGGCAAAAGCGATCCGGCGCATATCTCCGACGTCTGGCTGGAATCGGCGATCACGACGATTATGGACTGCGAAGACTCGGTTGCGGCCGTCGATGCTGAAGACAAGGTCGTGGTCTATCGCAATTGGCTGGGCCTCATGAAGGGCGACCTTCAGGAAGAGGTGTCGAAGGGTGGATCGAGCTTCATCCGTAAGCTCAATTCCGATCTAGAATACAACGGCCCGACCGCTACGCCCTTCGAAGTGCATCGCCGCTCGCTCATGCTCGTTCGCAACGTTGGCCATCTCATGACCAATCCGGCTATCCTTGATCGTGATGGCAATGAAGTGCCGGAAGGAATCATGGATGCAATGATCACCGGGATGATTGCGCTCTACGACGTCGGCGCGAACGGCAGCCGCAAGAATTCCCGCACCGGTTCGGTCTACGTGGTCAAGCCGAAGATGCATGGTCCTGAGGAAGTCGCGTTCGCCGCCGAGATCTTCACGCGCGTCGAAGATGCCCTCGGCATGGCACGCAATACCATTAAGATGGGGATCATGGACGAGGAGCGGCGCACGACCGTCAATCTGAAGGAATGCATTCGCGCGGCTCGCGAACGCGTCGTCTTCATCAACACCGGCTTCCTGGACCGCACCGGTGATGAAATCCATACATCGATGGAAGCCGGGCCGATGATCCGCAAAGGCGACATGAAACAGGCCGCCTGGATCAGCGCTTACGAAAACTGGAACGTCGATATCGGCCTCGAATGCGGCCTTTCCGGCCATGCGCAGATCGGCAAGGGCATGTGGGCGATGCCGGATCTGATGGCGGCGATGCTGGAGCAGAAGATCGCGCACCCGAAGGCCGGCGCAAATACCGCCTGGGTTCCGTCCCCGACCGCCGCAACACTGCATGCCACCCATTATCACCGTGTCAATGTCGGCCGCGTTCAGCAGGGTTTGAAGGATCGTGCGCGCGCCAAGCTCTCCGATATTCTTTCAGTTCCCGTCGCGGTTCGTCCGAATTGGACACCGGAGGAAATCCAGCGTGAACTCGACAACAATGCTCAGGGCATATTGGGTTACGTCGTTCGCTGGGTCGATCAGGGCGTCGGCTGCTCCAAGGTGCCTGACATCAACAATGTCGGTCTTATGGAAGACCGTGCGACGCTGCGCATCTCCGCGCAGCATATGGCCAACTGGCTGCATCACAAGGTTACCACCGAAGCCCAGGTCGTTGAAACGATGAAACGCATGGCCGCGATCGTGGATCAACAGAATGCATCCGACCCAGCCTACACACCGATGGCCGCCGATTTCGACGGTTCGATCGCTTTCCAGGCGGCACTTGACCTGGTCTTGAAGGGCAGGGCGCAGCCGAATGGCTATACGGAGCCGGTCCTGCATCGCCGCCGCCTCGAGCTGAAGGCCAAACAGGCGATCTGACGAGAATACGCAATCGAAAAGGCCGCCGAAACAATGTTCCGGCGGCCTTTCTAATACCCTATTTCAGGGACAGCTTACTGGATAACGATGACCTTCGAAGTCGTCTTGCCCGGGCGTACGCGGCTGTAGAGATCGATAACGTCCTGGTTCATCAGTCGAATGCAGCCAGAGGAGGCAGCAGTACCGATCGAAGCCCATTCCGGCGTTCCGTGCAGACGGAAGAGGGTGTCCTGACCCTTTTCGTTGAAGAGATACATGGCACGCGCGCCGAGCGGATTGCTGAGGCCGGGGCCCATGCCATCCTCAACATATTTGGCGACTTCGGGCTTGCGCTCAGCCATTTCTTTCGGCGGATGCCAGGTCGGCCATTCCTGCTTCCAGGCAACATAGGCAGTGCCTGCCCATGCGAACCCCTGCTTGCCGACGCCGATGCCGTAACGCATCGCCTTGCCGCCGGGCAGGATGTAATAGAGGAAACGCTCGCGGGTATTGACGATGATCGTGCCCGGGCGCTCGGTGGTTTCGTAAGAGACGATCTGGCGGCGGAATTGCGGCTTGACCTTCTGGATCGGGATCGCCGGCAGCGAATACCCGGCATCCGTCGTCACGCCGTAAGCGTCGTCGAAGATTTGCGCGGTCTGGACGGTCGGCCCCGGCGCGACCTTGTCTTCAACGGAGGCGCTTTCGGTAGTCGAGGAGCAACCGGCCAGAGCGAGCGTCGCCATCAGGCCGAATACAGGAAATGCATTGCGGATGCGCATGGATGTCTCTTAGGAAATAGGCAAGGGAGGAACGGTCTTTTGAACCATCTTTGATTATAGTTTATTTTCGATTAACTTTGCCTTTGCAAGCCGTTGCAGTGCGGCAAAACCAATACGCAGCGGCAAATTAGAAGCGCATGGTTTTTTTGCAACAACGCGCGCGCCAAACTCACGGTTATCCATGACGATTTTGAGTGTTTACAATAACAATCCGTTAATAGACGGCCGGCAGTCGGACAGAGCTATGCTGGTGCGCCGCGGGGCTCAGATTTTACTTCACGAAATGCGTCACGCCGTGTTGCCGGAACTGTCGCTTGCGAGCGGACGGCGCGCGGATCTGATCACCATTTCGGAGAAGGGAGAGATCTGGATCATCGAGATCAAGACCTCGATCGAAGACCTTCGTGTCGACCGCAAGTGGCCGGACTATCGCTTGCATTGTGATCGGCTGTTCTTCGCGACGCACAAGGATGTTCCGCTCGATATCTTCCCCGAGGATTGCGGCTTGTTTCTCTCTGACGGTTACGGCGCCCATATGATCCGCGAAGCGCCGGAGCATCGCCTCGCGCCCGCCACCCGCAAATCGGTCACGCTGAGCTTCTCCCGCGCAGCTGCTCAGCGCCTGCTGATGGCCGAATGGGCAAACGGCAAGCCTTTCGACGTCGACGATATGTAGAGTTATTTGGGCGCGCGCTTGGCCAGAATACGCTGTAGCGTGCGGCGATGCATGTTAAGCCGCCGCGCTGTCTCCGAAACATTGCGCTCACACATCTCATAAACCCGCTGAATATGCTCCCAGCGCACCCGATCGGCCGACATTGGGTTTTCCGGCAACTCCGCTTTCTCGCCGGCCCGCTGCGTCAGCGCGGCGTAGACGTCGTCGGCGTCAGCGGGCTTCGCCAGGTAATCGACGGCGCCAAGCTTCACCGCCGTAACGGCCGTAGCAATATTTCCGTAGCCGGTCAGGACGATGATCCGCGTATCGTCCCTACGCTGTCGGATGGCCTCGATCACATCCAATCCATTGCCATCGCCAAGTCGCAGGTCGACCACCGCGTATTTCGGCGGATGGCTCTTTGACTTGGCAACACCCTCGGCAACCGATTCGGCTGTCTCGACCTTGAAGCCGCGCGTCTCCATGGCGCGTGCCAGGCGGCGTAGGAACGGCCCGTCGTCATCGACGATCAGCAGGCTGGCGTCTGGACCAATATGATCCGCATCTGCAAGGGAGGATTCGTGGTCAAGCTCGTTCATGTTCGTCAATCCCGGCAATCGCCTGCCTGATATAAGTCAAGTTTCCCGTTTTTCATTATGCCGATAGCGTCATTTTGTCGAATTTGCATCGATCAGCATGCGCGGCCATTCGACACGGACACGCGCTCCTGCCGCCTCCGGCATGCGGTTCTCGAACACCAGTGACGCGCCGGATCGCTCCAGGAGCGTCTTGGCGATGAAGAGCCCCAGTCCCAGCCCGCCGGCTCGGTCTTCCCGCTGTCTCTTGGTTACGTAGGGTTCGCCGATCCGGGTCAGGATATCGGAAGAATAGCCCTCGCCGTCGTCCTCGATCGTGATGCGGACTTTTCGCGCATCGTGCTCGACCGTTACGGTGACCTCGTCGCGCGCGTAGTCGACGGCGTTTTCGATCAGGTTGCCGAGCCCATACATGATGCCGGCATTGCGGTCGGTTACGGGCTCGCCTTTGCGCGGACTCTTTTCGATCAGTTCGAGCTTGATCCCGAATTCCCGATGCGGCGCCACGATCTCTTCCATCATCGATGACAGTGGCAACCGCCGGAGATGGGCTTCTCCTTCAGCCGAGAGCGTCGCTAGCCGCCTCAGAATGTCGCGACACCGCTCGCTCTGGCTGCGCAACAGTTGCACATCCTCGCGAAAGCGATCGTCATCCTTGAGTTCGCGCTCCATTTCCTTGGCAACGACGCTGATGGTGGCAAGCGGCGTTCCAAGCTCGTGTGCCGCCGCAGCGGCAAGACCGTCCAGCTGCGAAAGGTGCTTCTCCCGCTGCAGGACGAGCTCGGTTGCCGCTAGCGCATCGGCCAGCTGGCTCGCTTCCATCGAGACCCGATATGCATAAAAGGCGGCGAAGGCCATGGTCGATGCGATCGAGCACCAGACGCCGAACTGCATCACGGTGTGGACATTGATCTCGACCCCATCGAACCACGGCAAGGGAAAGGGCGAGAACGCGAGAATGGTGATGCAGATCATCGCAATGAGAATGAGCACCGTGCTGAAGCGGATCGGCTGCGACGCAAAGGAAATGATGACAGGAACGCAGACGAGCGCGGCGAAAGGATTTGCAAGGCCGCCGGTGATGAAGAGCAGCGCGCAAAGCTGCAGAAGGTCGAAACCGAGCAGCGCGAAGGCCGCGCCCGGATAGAGCCGATGGGTCGGCGGATAGCGGATCATCAGGTAGAAATTGACCGCCGCCAGTGCCGCGATCAGCACCGCGCATGCAACGAGCGGAAGGGGAAACTTCAGCCAAAAGGCAACGATGAACACCGTCACGGCCTGGCCGCCGACAGCAAGCCATCGCAGCCGCACCAGCGTCTGCAATCTCAATCGCCTGCTACTATGCCTGTCCTCTTCCGACGAACTCTCGACATTGTCGACCATCTGACATCCCTTGAACCGTAGTAGCGCTCATGTACCACGAGGTTTGACCCTTGTCGTCGGCGTGGCGTCTTCCGGCCGCTCGGGCCAGGGGTGCTTGGGATAGCGGCCGCGCATGTCGGCGCGCACGTCCCGCCACGAGCCGGCCCAGAATCCGGGTAGATCACGGGTCGTTTGGATCGGCCGGTGTGCCGGCGAGGTCAGCTCGAGAAGCAGCGGCAGTCGACCGCCACCGATTGCCGGATGCTGCTTGAGGCCGAAGAGTTCCTGCACGCGGATCGTCAGCGTCGGTTCCTCGCCATCATATTGGATCGGATGCCGCTGTCCCGTCGGGGCTTCGAAATGCGTTGGCGCGAGGCGTGAAAGATCCCGCTGCATCTCGTGCGGTATCAACGCCATCAACCCGTTCGAAAGACCCGACGGGGAAATGTCGGAAATCCCCCGAGCATCCATCTGGTAGGGAATGAACCACTCATCGAGCCGCGCAATCAATGCTTCGTCGCTGACATCAGGCCACGCATCGCCGATGCTGCGATGAAGAAAGCCGATGCGCTCGCGCAGCTGCATGGCTTCCTTGGAAAAAGGCAGCTGTTCCAACCCCAGCTCGCGCACACCTTCTGCCAGTGCACGGCTGGCAGCTTCGCCGGTTGGACGAGGCAGTGGCGTCTCGTCGAAGACAATGGCGCCGAGCCGGGTCGCCCGCCTGGCTCGGACCTGCCGGCTCTGTCGGTCGAAAAAGGTCTGATCGCCGGTCGAAATTGAACCGGGCAGGTCTTCTTCGATGTCGGCGCGAGACACTTCGGCTGCCGCCAGGATGCGCCCCTGCGCCGCCCGGCCCGTCAAATCTGCGATGACGAGCATCGGGCTGCCGGCGAGCCGCTCGGTCTCCGGCAGTTCCGCGCCGCGCCCATTCGCCATGAGGAAGCGGCCTCTGCCGCCGCGCTGCAGCCCGATTCGGTCAGGGAAGGCGTGCAGCAGCAGCCGTCCCGTCTGGCTGGGTTCCGCAGCCTTGGCGACATCGAGACCCTTGGCCAGTCGAGCCGCCAGCTGACGCGAACCTTCGGCGCGATCGCCGCGCTCCGACCGGAAGCGCCGCATCCGCTCTTCGAGGTCAATGCTTGGACCGCCGAGGCCCTGTTCAGTCAACAGAACCGCCAGCTCTGCCGCGTCTCTTGCATGCCCTGTCTCGCCTGCGAAGATCACCATGGCAGCCAGACGCGGCGGCAGCGCAAGGTCGCGCATCATCTTCCCGCGCGCAGTGAGTGCGCCGTCCTTGTCGAGCGCGCCAAGCTGCAGCAGCAGCGCCCGCGCCTCCGACAGCGTCGTCTCCGGCGGCTGGTCGACGAAGGACAGTGCGCGGGCATCCTGCACGCCCCAGTGGGCAAGATCGAGAACGAGGCCGGAGAGATCGCTGGAAAGTATCTGCGGCGGCGTGAATGCCGGCAGGGCGGCGGTCTGCCCCTGATGCCAGAGACGGATCGCAATACCTGGCTCGGTTCGTCCCGCACGTCCGGCACGCTGGTCGGCCGAAGCGCGCGAGACGCGCACCGTTTCCAGTCGCGTGATGCCGGTCGAGGCCTCGAACACCGGAAGCCGCTGCAGGCCGCTATCGATTACGATCCGCACCCCGTCAATGGTGATCGACGTCTCGGCAATCGAGGTGGCGAGCACGACTTTGCGCGTCCCGGGCTCGGCCGGCCGGATTGCCGCATCCTGTTCCCGCTGTGTCAGGTTGCCGAAAAGCGGTGCAATCAGCGTTTGTGGTCCAAAGCGTCCTTCGAGCCGCTCGGCGGTGCGGGCGATCTCCGCCTGGCCGGGCAGGAAGGCGAGGATTGATCCGCTCTCGCTGGCATGAGCGTCAACGATCGCGCGCGTCATCGCGTCTTCCATGCGCTCGCCGCTCGGCCGATCCTTGTAGCGGATGTCGATCGGGTAGCTTCGCCCCATGCTTTCGATGACAGGCGGCTGGCCGAGAAGCTCGGCAACACGCGCGACGTCAAGCGTCGCTGACATTACCAGTACGCGCAGGTCATCTCGCAAGGCGGATTGCACATCGAGCGCCAGTGCCAGGCCGAAGTCGGCGTCCAGCGAGCGCTCGTGGAACTCATCAAAGATGACGACCGAGACACCTGATAGTTCGGGATCCTCGAGGATCATGCGGGCGAACACGCCTTCGGTCACGACCTCGACGCGGGTCTTGGCGGATACTCTGGTGTCGAGCCGCATGCGATAGCCGACGGTCCCGCCCACAGTCTCGCCAAGCAGCGAGGCCATGCGGCTTGCCGCCGCGCGGGCCGCGAGGCGTCGCGGCTCCAGAAGGATGATCTTGCCGTCGCCACGCCAATCCTGATCGAGCAGATAGAGGGGAACAAGCGTCGTCTTGCCGGCGCCCGGCGGGGCGGAAAGCACGGCGCGGCCCCGTGTGGCCAGTGCCGCCCCGATCTCCGGGAGAACATGCGAAACCGGAAGTTCCGGCAGGGAAGTCATGCGGGTCACGTGCGCGTCTTCGTTTCATAAGCGAGGATGGCACGCATCTCTTTTAGGATCAGCTACGTCATTCCCCGGGGGTAATGCATCGCCGGTAAAACTACCGACACCGCGCGGCTGTGCGCAAGTCATGTCCTCCGCGGATTGAGCCGGACCTCAAATGGCGAAGATTCTGCATCTGAGGGTGGAAGCTGGACGGCAAGTACAGGCAGGAGTCGCCGCCATGGGTCCGTACGGATGGCCAAAGCACCCACTCTTGAAAATCCCTCTTTCATTTCAATCTGTTACAAAAATGTCAAAAAACTTTGTTTGGCGGTGTTGACTTAGAAAAGGGGCAGGGTCTATAAGCCCGATCACTGACGAGGG